>NZ_JAAIMM010000039.1 GCF_013300725.1 Allocoprococcus comes | reverse complement strand
GCAGTTACGGAGATCCCCAATACGTTCCCCATGTGATGCGGTATTATTCCGGTGGCAGCCTGTTTGCTGGTTTGTTTGGTAATCAGCAGATTGTGTCGGTTGCAATGGGGCAGCTTGGAAACAGTGGCGGTCAGAAGTTCTGGAGCTGGTACGGATTTGACAGTCGGGTAGAATGGTGTGCCTGTTTTGTAAGCTGGTGTGCGGATCAGAGCGGTCTGATTGCAAGTGGGAATGTTCCTAAATTCTCATTGTGCAGTGATGGAGTGTCCTGGTTTCAGGGAAAGAATAAGTGGCAGAGTGGCGGAACAACTCCGACAGCTGGAATGATCATCTTTTTTGACTGGGATCATGATGGAACATCGGATCATGTAGGAATAGTAGAAAAGTGTGAAGGTGGAAGAGTTTACACGATTGAGGGAAATTCCAGTGATCAGGTACGGCAGAGAAATTATGCAGTAGATTACAGTTCTATAATGGGATATGGGGTGATAAATTGATGGTTTCTTTCATAATTTGTTAAGGATTTTATAAGGGAGTTAATGAATTCTTTGGAAAATAGTCACAAAATAGGCACAGTTGATTGATAAATTGTTATTGTAACTTTTAGTGATAGACATATAAAGAGTTAGAAATCTTTATAATTGACTTGAATTAGGAGGTAGTGAATATGAGTGATCAGAATGTAAAAGCAGCACAAAAATATTTAAATGCGATGTTTGGTGGACATAAGGATTGGGTAAAACTGGATGAAGATGGAAAGACCGGAACAGCCGTGATGCAGGGAATCATTCGTGCATTTCAGATTCAGAATGGAATCTCAACGATTACAGGAACGGTTGGACCACTTACTATTAATACCATGAAGAAGTTAGCCATTATTACAAAAATGGATCCGAATGATACTCCGCAGGTTAATGTATGCTTGATTCAGTGTGCTCTGTTTTGCAAAGGATATGCTGCTGGAGGAATTACTGGAATTTATTATACATCAGGAGTAAATGCAGTTAAAAAGATGCAGGAAAATGCAGGACTGGAAGTTACGGGCAAAATTGATTGGAAAGTTTGGTCTGGATTGTTATCCCTAAACTGGTTTACAAAGGTTTCTGGTGGGGATTCCAATATTGTTCTTATTCAACAGCAATTAAATAGTGACTGGTCAGATGTTATTGGTGTTGGACCTTGTGATGGAATTGCCTCAAGACAGACAATTTTGTCTTTAGTTGGTGCATTGCAGGCGGCTGAAGGAGTTACAACTGAATTAATTACAGATTTGAATTCAGTTAATTTTGGCGATGCAACAACAAATGCGTTTCCGGGTACATTACAGAACGGACAGAACTCGACGAAATATGTTCCATTTAATAAGATTGCTCAATACGGACTATATTTTAACGGATATAATCCGGGAAGATTCGATGGCGTGTTTGATTCGACTACAGAGTCAAAGGTGTCAGAATTTCAGGAGTTTTATGGTCTGACAGGAATTGGACTTGTAACAAAAGGAAAAGTAAATGTTTCTACTATGAAATCATTGCTTACGAGTAAAGGCGATACAAACAGGGCAGCAAAAGCGTGTGACTGTGCAACAGTATTAAATAAACAACAGGCATTAGATATAAAAAATGCAGGGTATACTCATGTAGGACGTTATCTGACAGGTTCTGTTGGAAAAGAACATACACCGAAATATTTGACATCAACAGAAGTGAAAAACATTGAAAATGCAGGATTATCGGTATTCCCGATATATCAGGATGGAGGATATGAATTAAACTATTTTAAGGATCCGTCCCAGGGAAGTGTTGATGCACAGACAGCAATTTTAGCAGCCGAGAGAATCGGTATACCAAGTGGAACGACTATATACTTTGCAGTGGATTTTGATTGTTATTCATATCAGATTGATACATTTATTATACCTTATTTTGAACAGATTCACATGATCTTTTTCAGTTCGACAAATGATAAAAATTATAAAGTCGGCATTTATGCACCAAGATATGTATGTACTAAAGTTTATGAAGCAGGATTGGCAAGTAAATCATTTGTGGCAGATATGTCAACTGGATTTAGCTGTAATTTGGGATATTCGATGCCGAAGAACTGGGCATTTGATCAATTTTGTGAGTTGAACTCATTTTCTTCATCACCTTCGTTCCCACTGGATAAAGATGCATATTCAGGGAGAGATACTGGATTTAAAAAGTTCGATGCCGTATCGACAAAAACAGATGAGGAAATAGCGCAAGAAAATCTTCGGGCAAAGGTAAAAATAGCACGAAATCAATATGTCTATAATGTAATGGAGCCGCTTGGTTATCTGAATAAAATTATGGATGTGGGTGTGGAGTATGATAAGGAAATTTCACTGGGAACAATGATGAGTCCTCAAGGAGCAATTGATATTTCTACTAAAATATCCACATCGCTTGAAAGTTCAACTGGTAAAATTTATAATATAAAAGTGGATATAGGAAATGATGGAGAATTGACACAAACTTGCAAAAATCAAATTATGGAGATTTCATCAAATTTATCAGATACAGGTATAGAGGGAGCAGATAACTTTGGAAATACGATAGAAAAAATTGCTTTATCGGTTAAATCTGGTAATATTGCTTTTGAAATAAATAATGTTTTTGCCAATAGTGTAGAGTTTTCCATTGTATTTAGTACATCAGATTTGCTGCCAGAAGAGGAAAAAGAGTGGACAATATCGGTTGCTTTGATTTTTACAATGACATTAAATTCTAATAGTGGTCTTGAATTTAATGTTGTAGAATTCACAAAAGAGCATAGTAATATACTGGCAGGAGCCGTAATATTAGTTCTTGCGGGTGCATTAGTTGTAAATGCAATTCCGTCAATTATTGCTTTATTTTCAGCTGGAGCAGGTACTGTTTTTGGTTTGTTGATTCAAGCGCTGTAAATTGTAAAAGAATAAAAGAGACAATGGCCAGAGGTTCGATTTTATAAAGAGGACCTCTGGCAAAAGGGGGATTAAGAAGAATGCATATTAAATCAATTGTGTCAGATGAGGATAGGGAAGAATTAGAAAGAATGCTTTCGCTTGGGTTTATAATTCCTAATCAATTATTTAAAACAAGACAGAAAAGTAGAATGATTATCTATATTTTTACACCTGTAGAATTTTTACTGTCGATTAATTGTTATCTGTCGGAAAGTTATTTGATGTTTGGAATAGGGATTGGAACTTGTGTGGCTTGTGTGGCTTGGATTATTTGGTATCAAATGATTGGTAAAAATTTTGAAAAAAATGTTCATGAATTTGTCTGGGGTAGATCAGGATATGAAACGGTGGATATCGATGAAAACGCAATTAAAATAGATGAAGATCAAATTTATGAATTTAAAAATATTGATAGAATGTTCTTATATAAAAACTTCTTTTTTTTCATAACAAATGAAAAGAAAATATTTATATTTAAAACGACAGATATGGAGTCGGATGAACTTATAAAAATTATTAAAACAACAGGGATTTTATTTGAAAAAAAAGAAAAACCATTTAATATTTATAAGTATTGTAAAAAAGGAAAAAGTTTTTAAAAATAAGCAGAGGATGGTGGATTTATCATCCTTTTAGAGAAGAGCATGTATTTTAAAGGGAATCTGGTTTTGCAGGTTCCCTTTTTGCCATCAAAAACGTTGATGTTTTATCAAATGACGCTAAAAATAAAAAGAATAATGCAGGGGGTGACATTATTAGTTATCGCTGTAATATTTGGATAAAATATAAATAAAACATAAAAAATATAAATAAATTATAAAATGGCGACAGTTTTTTCTTGTTCAAGTGTTTATTATATAGAGGACAAAATAAGACAGCAAAGGAAGTGGTGCTGTTGCATCGGAAAAATGACACAAAATTAGTGATGTCCATTCGGGAAAAGAATTGAAGGGGATTCTTTTCCCCATTTGTCGTGTTACGAAAGACTGAGGGTAAGAAAATATGCTAGAACTTGCAATCTGTGATGATGACATCATCCTATGTAATTGGTTAGAACAGAAGCTGCTCCATTATGGGAAAGCGAATGACTGTCAGATATCTATAGAAATATACTATTCTGCGGAGCAGCTTCTTAACAGGCTGGAAGAAGAATCCTACGATATGTTATTCCTTGATATTTGTCTGGAACATGAGAATGGAATTGATATCGGAACGGAGATACGAAAGAAAAATTATGGAAAAGAACTGCGGATTACCTATATTTCAACATATCAGGAATATGCTATGAAATTATTCCGTATTCATCCATTTGATTTTCTTGTAAAGCCAATCCGAGAGGAAGAACTTTTCCGGGTGATAGGTGAATTACGGGAACCGTTAAAAGAACGGAAGAAAATATTTGAATATACGGATACAAAAGGAATCCACAAGATTTCTTATGACAAGATCCTGTATTTTTATAGTCTGGGAAAAAGAGTACATATCGTGACATCGGAAAAAGAATATGAATATCGAGGAAAATTAAAGGATGTAGCGGATGTAACAGAAGAATATTTCTTACTGATTCACAAGTCCTATCTCATCAATATGGAACACGTGGAGCATTACGAATATGACAACGTGGTTATGAAAGACAAGACACGTCTCAGTATCAGTAAAGCAAATCGCAAGAAGGTCAGGGAAAGACTATTACAAACGGAGAAGAAAAGATTATGAATATCCATTTGATCACTTATCTGACAAGTAAATTATTCTGGATTTATACTGTGTTCCGTTACAATACCATCCTGTATCCAAAAAATGAGGATACACAAAAGCTATTTGCATATTTTTGTGCATATCTGCTTTCATGCTGGGGAAGCATGCAGTGGGGAACGATGTACGGAGATCTGATCTTTGAGCTGATAGCTCTGTTAATTATAACAGTGGCATATCAGGCAGACTGGCAACATCATGTCTGGAATACACTTATGGTATATATTATGGGAATTTTATGTGATGGGATTCCAATCGTGTTCTTTCAACGGTATGCGGTAGCAAGAAATCCGGTGCATCATCACATGGGACCGGGAACTATTGTAATGGGAAATTTTATATTCTTTTTACTGGAAGTCATTATTGAAAGAAAAGTAGGTGTAAAGAGAAGTTATTATATAAAGAACCGTCATTGGCTTGCTATGCTTTCTGTCCCGGTGATCAGCATTATAGTCTGTATCAGGATATTGCTGCCAGACAGAAGAGGTGTGCGGTCTACGATTGTATTATTCTTACTGTTTATCAATGTGTTTATTTTCTATCTGCACGATGAGGTTCAGAAAAGTTATATTGAAACAGCAAAACAGGAAGAGATGAAAATTCAGATGAGCCAGTATGCAAAAGAACTGGAGATGATGATGAAATCACAGGACAGGCTGAATAAGATACATCATGATTACAAGCACCATCTTACAACAATAGGGGCAATGGCAAAAACGGGAGGAAATGAAGAGATTCTATCGTATCTGAAACAAATGGAGAATATAGCCGGAACAGCCTTATGTCATCATTTATATACAGAAAACCGTAATATGAATAATCTGCTGAATTATATTTTGGAAGATTCGAAATCAGTAATTGAAAATCCGGAGATTTCTGTAGAAATACCGAATCATATAGGGGAAGAATTATTTGATATAAGTATAATAGTGGGAAATCTTATGGATAATGCTATTCGTGGGACAGCAGCTTCAGATGAAAGGAGATTATCGTTTCAGATGTATTATGGAAAAGGAATCATGAATATCCAGATTGAGAATAGCATAAAAGATACACCAAAAGTGCGGAATGGAATTTATCTGACAACGAAAAGCAGGAAAGAAGGACATGGAATAGGATTACAAAATGTGAAACTCGTAGTAGAAAAATATCATGGTCAGATGGAGATCTGCCATACGGAGAAATCCTTTCAAGTGAAAATATTATTATATATGAAATTAGATGAAAAATAGTAAGGCGATGGTGTCTTACTATTTTTTTCGACCGATTTCGTCTATTTTTGCCACCTCAAGGGGCATTTTTACCATTTATGAAAATTTTGTGATTTTTTAGATTATAGTAGTGCCAAAGTCAGAAAAAAGGAGGGTAGCGGTTATTTTGTAAAGGAATTATAGAAAAAGATTACAAGAGGGAGAAAGAGACTATGAAGAGATTTCGAAAGTCGGCTATAGCCTTAGTACTTGCACTCCTGATGGCACTACAGGGAACAGAGCCTATTTTTGTACAGGCAAAAGAGGCCATTGAGGATGTACAGAAGAATGCAGATTTCTCCAGACCAGAGGCTTTGACGGAAGAGGAAGCAGGGATTACAGATTCCACATCTGGAGAACAAGATAAGAGTCAGCAGTCTGATGCGGACGTACAAAATGAAACGACGCCATCAGAAGATACAGAGACGCAGGAAGAACAGACAACTCCAGCGGAAGAAACAGAAGAAAATCCGCAGGAAAAAGAAGTGGAGTTGAAAGAACCACAGGATTACTATCCGATTCCAGAAGAACCGGAAGGTGAACTGATTGATTATGATGCCATTTCCAAGACTTATAAGACAGGGGACAAGCAGTATACAACCGTTTATGGAGGTTATGTCGGAACTTATAAGAATGAGGATGGAGATACCGAGCTGGTTGATAATACACTTGTAAAACCAGAAGAAGCAGATACTCCGGCATCCGAAGAAGCACAGGAAGCCAGCAGTGTAGTGGCAACTGAAGAAAAGGAAGAGAAAACAGAAGTTTATCAGAACAAGGCAAACGATTATGCTATCCTTCTTCCGGAACAGATGTCAGAAGAGAATGGTGTAACGATTGAAAATGGAAAGACCAGAATCGGGATCATTCCGGTAGATGGAGATTATACACATTCCGTTATTAAAGACAATGCGATCCTTTATAATGAAGTTTACGAGGGCGCAGATGTTCAGTATACAGTACTGGATTCCAGCATTAAGGAAGATATCGTACTTCAGCAGCCAACAGACAGGGAAGTCTATGAATACGAGCTGCAGATTCCGGGGTATCAGGCAGAAGTAAAAGACAATCAGGTCTATATCTATCCGGAAGGGAAGACAATCAAAGATGCGAAGTATCTTCTGGAGACGCCATCAATGGAAGATGCTGCCGGGGAAATCAGTTTCCTGATCACATTGGAACTTCGGGAAGAAGATGGAAAAACAATCCTGACCGTAAAACCAGATAGGGATTGGCTTTCGGCAGAAGAACGTCAGTATCCGGTCAGGATCGATCCGACACCAGTAGAGATTCAGAAGAGTTCCTTTAACATGATCGGTGTGGAAGAGGGAAGTCCTACCAGTCAGATTGGTGACAACAATTATCCGTATGTCGGATTTGATGATGGTATTAAGTCTGGGAACCTTGCAGGATTTGGTACTGCACACCAGAACTGCCGGACTTATATCAAAGTAAATTCAAATTTTAGTCAGATTCCGAAAGATTCCAAAATTGACAGTGCAACATTTGCAGTCAGTCAGAAAACTGCATACAGTGGTGGTGCATCCCAGTTTGGACTTTATCGTGTAGATCAGTCGTGGAACACCTCCATCACATGGAAAACAAAACCAGTAAATCTTACGTTTCAGGATGTACAGAATGCAAGTACCAGCAGGAACAGCTATATCAATTATGACGTCAAAGATCTGGTCAATGACTGGGTGCAGGGAACTCATGCGAATAACGGATTTGCACTGGTAGCCATTGCCGAGGCAAATAACCTTGGAGCTTCTATGCAGTGTGAGGTACTGAATAACAGGGCATCCGTTTATGGACCGAAACTCAGCATCCAGTGGTCACCGGCTGAAGATCCATATCTGCGAGATATGTCACTGGATGAAACAACGATCCTGCTTCGCCCGATGACAGAAAAGAATACAAATGGAAAGCTGAAGTTTGATGCCGTATTTGCAGACGGAATTGCAAAGAGCAAATCTACAGTAGAATATTATCTGCTTCCAGATGAGGAAAATGAAGAACATCACGAAACAGATGCAAAACCATTGTATTCCTATCCAGACAGTACTGAATACAATAAGCAGTTCCCGGAGGCGAATAAGTATTACAGCAAAGATTCCAACTGGCAGAGTGCACTGTATTCAGGGCTGACGAAGGACAAGCTTTATAAGATCAAAGCAAAAGCATCGAAAGAGATTGATGGAAAGCTGGAAACAGGAAAAGAAGTGACCAGTGACAGCTTTGTGATCTATGAAGTGAAGCAGTTTGATACATTCCCGAAGATTGCAAAATATTATGGTGTTCCGCTTAAGAACATTATGAAAGACAATCAGGTTATGGACGCACTGGTAGTCGCAAATAACACGATCTTTATCCGTAACCCACAGACAAATGTTCCATATAGTCCTGCACCGCTTACCGATCAGGATAAGATGCGGATTGACGGAGCATTGATGGGAAGAGGCCTGCACTGTGAATTTGGATTTGAACCAGTCAACTTAAATACTGGTAACTTCTACATGGATCAGTCCGATGCGACGATGAATGAACTGAATGGAGAATTCTCCATTACAAGAAGCTACAATTCCAAAGGAACAGACCAGCATTCCATGTTCGGACGTGGATGGAGCTTTAACTATGACCAGTCACTTTCTCAAATGGAGGACGGAAGTCTTCTGTATATGAGAGGGGACGGAAGTTATCTGATCTTTGATAAGAATGAAGATGGAAGCTACACTGCTCCGGATGGTTATGTATATGATTTAAAAGCAGTCAGCTATAAAGATACAGACCATGACTACATCGGATGGGAACTGACAGATGCGGATCAGAGCGTCTGGTCATTTGATAAATATGGAATTTTACGTTATGTAACGGATGTGAATGGATTTAAGACAGTATTAGATTATGACGATGATTATAATCTGAGTAAGATTACAACACCATCCGGAAAAACATTCGGGGTAAAACAGGATAAATTCGGGCATATCAAGGAACTGTCTCTTCCAGATGGTGGAAAAGTTTCTTACAAATATGATGAGCAGGGAAATCTGATATCTGTAACAGATCCGAATGGAACAACAAAAGAGTACAAATATGATGATGACAGCCGTATGACAAGCTGGAAAGATGAGAATGGCAATACGGTTGTAAAGAATACTTACGATAAAGAAGGAAGAGTTGTAGAGCAGACTGATGCAGAAAAAGGAACGGCAACTTTCAAGTACGGAAAGAGTTCTACTACAACAACGGATAACGAAGGAAATAAGACCGTTTATCATTATGATGATCAGTACCGCACAACATCCATTGAATATCCGGATGGAACAACCTGTGAAAAGACTTATAATGCAGAGAATCAGCTTGCTTCCGAAACGACAGCAGCCGGAACAAAAACTTACACTTATGATACATTTGGCAATGTAGCAACGGAGACAAGAGAGGATGGAAAGACAGCCTCTTATACTTATAATGAGCAGAATAAGCTGACCAGTGCAACTGGATATAACGGAGCAACGGTTACTTACAGTTATGACGGTAATGGAAATATGGTCACATCTACAAAACCGGATGGAACAGCCATTACCTATACTTACGATGACAAACATCGTATGGTATCCCAGACAGACGGCAGAGGTGTCACAACAACGTATTCGTATGACGGACCGAACATGACCGGATATGTGGATGGAAATGGAGCAGCATGGGGATTCACGTATGACGCGATGAATCGTGCAGTTACCATGACAGATCCACTTGGAAATGTAACCTCGAACAGTTACGATGCGAATGGCAATCTGACTTCCAAGACAGCAGCCGATGGCGGTGTGACCGCTTATACGCTGGATGGTGTGGGAAATATTACAGCAAGTACTGACGCACTGGGGAATACCACCACTTATACTTATGATAAGATGTACAACATGACCAGTGGTACAGATCCGAAAGGAAATCAGATCAGCTACGTTTATGATAAGAATTATCAGCAGGTCAAAGCAACCGATGCAAAAGGAAATACAATTACTTATAAGTATGACAGCATGGGACGTGTCATAGAAGAGAGTAATAAAGATTTTGGAACAAAGCTCTATGAATATGACAAAGCAGGAAATCTGAAAAAATATACCGATGGAAATGGAAATGCAACCGTATCCAAGTTTGATTCTCTTGGACAGGTGCTTCAGTCCAAAGATGCAGTTGGTAATATAACCAAATATGAATATGACGCATTAGGAAATGAAACCAAGATTACTTATGGAGATGGAAGCAGCCATTCCAAGGAATATGATAACTGCGGAAGACTCGCTAAAGAGACAGATGAATTAGGTGCAGTTACCACTTATACTTATGATGCGGCAGACAATCTGGTATCAAAATCAGATGACAGTGGAAGAACCTGGACTTATACCTACGATAATACAGGAAACCGCTTAAGTGAAACCAACCCAGAAGGTGGAACTACCACATATACTTATGATAAAGCAGGAAATCTGGTATCTTCTACCGATGAAGAGGGAAGAACAGATACTTATGCTTACGACAAGGCAGGAAATCTGACTACATCCAAAGATGCCCTTGGATATACCGTATCCATGAAGTATGACTTAAATGGAAATCTGGTATCCTCTACCGATGAAAATGGAAATACCAGTACCATGACTTACGATGGTAATGGAAACATGACATCGGTAAGCGATGCAAAGGGCAACATTACAGCAATGAAATATGATTCCACCGACAATCTGGAACAGACGGTGGATGCCCTGAAAGGAAAGACCACTTACGAATACGATTCACAGGGCAACAGCACAAAGATGACAGATGCCCTCGGCAATGCGTATAGTTATGTGTATGATAAAGAGGGAAATAACACATCCATAATACTGCCGACAGGGGACAAGGTGCTGATGGAGTACGATGCCATCGGACAGCTTGTAAAATGTACGGATGCACAGGGACTCGTAATTACCTATCAATATGACGGAGCAGGCAACCTGATCCATTCCTCCGACAATGGTGGAAACAGTATGGATTATACTTATGATGGTGCCGGAAATGTACTGACACAGACCGATGAACTTGGCAGGACAGCAACATACAAGTACGATCAGTACGGCAGACTCCTGAAACTTACTGAAGCAGACGGAAGTATCACATCTTATGAATATGATGTTATGGACCGCATTACAGCGGTAACGGATGCGGAAGGTCATAAAACAACCTTTACCTACGATAAAGTCGGCAACCAGTTATCCATGACAGAAGAAGAGGAAGCCACATATAAATACGCTTACGATAAGAAAGACCGGGTTATTTCTCAGACAAATCCACTGGGAGCATCCAGCACCTTTAAGTATGACGGAAATGATAATGTGACGGAATCTGTCGATGAAAACGGTACGGTTACCAAGTATGCTTACGATAAAAATGACAATCTCGTATCTCAGACAGACGGAAATGGAAATACGACAACCTACCAGTATGATGAACTGGACCGCAAGATCGGTGAGACTTCTCCGTTAAAAGAAACAAATGAATACCGTTATGATGCCATTGGAAATCTTACCAAATCAAAAGATCCGATGGGACTCATTACCGAATACAAATATGACAGCCTGAGTAACATGACGGAACAGATTTCTCCAAAGGGAGCAGTTACCAAATATGATTACGACAAGCATGGCAATGTCATTTCTGTAACGGATGCAAAGGGAAATGAGACACAGTACAGTGTTGACCTGAATGACAATGTCACAAAGATGACACAGGCGAATGGTGGAGAGTATACCTATAGTTATGATAAAGCCGGACGTCTGAAGAGTATGACCAGTCCACTGGGTTATACTAAAAATTTCTCTTATGATAAAGTGGACAACGTGGTAAAAGAAAGCGACAGCTTAAAGAGTACCACTACTTATACTTACGATAAGCTCCATAACATGAAGTCTTCTACCAATGCACTGGATGGAACAACCAGCTTTTCTTATGATAAGTATGGCAATCTGGTGAAGGAGACAGATCCGCTTGGACGGAGCAATACCTACAGTTATGACCTGGCAGGTCAGATGACTTCTGCAGCTGATCCGCTTGGTAAGATAACTGCTTACACTTACGACCCGGCAGGAAATATTACTGAGATCACCAAACCGGGTGGAAGAAAGACCAGCTATGGATATGATAAGAATTATAATGTTACATCTGTAACAGATCCGATGGGCTATGTTGCAAAGACAGTCTACGATAAAGACAACCGTGTAACAGAAGAGACCGATGCACTGGGGCAGAAGGAATCCTATACCTATGATAAGGACAGCAGGGTAACTTCTATTACAGACAAGCGTGGATTCACAACGGGATTTGATTACGATGCACATGGGAATATTCAGGTTGTTACAGATAAGACCGGATTAAAGAGCCATCTGGAATATGACAAGAATGACAACCTGACCAAAGTAACTGATGCCCTTGGCGGTGTAACAACTTATGGTTACGACAACATGGATAACCTGGTGACCTTCACCAATGCAGCAAATAAGACAACGAATTATACTTATGACTTAGAAGGCAACCTGACATCCATCAAAGATCCGGCAGGAAGAACGGAGAAATTCGACTATGATGAAAAAGGCAGACTGACCGGACATACACAGGCAAGCGGCAAGAAAACCACGTATGATTACGACAAACTGAATGACCTGTTGGAGAAATCTTATCAGGACGCAAAAGGCGAGACATCCGAAAAGGACGTGACCTACGCATATAACAGTGCCGGGGAACGGGTATCCATGAAGGATCAGACAGGCAAGAGCAGCTACGAATACGATGCACTTGGAAGAATCACCAAAGTGACAAGCGGTTCGAAAAAGGATGTCAGCTACGTTTATGATGACGCAGATAATCTGCAGGCAATCGTATACCCGGATGGGACAAAGATCAGCTATGAATACGACTTAAATGATAATCTGGTAAAACTGACAGACCGTAATAGAAAAGTAACCACTTACAAGCATGATGCACTGAACCGTGTGACAGAAGTTACTAGAAGTAATGGAACAAAGACGGAAGTATCTTACGATGCAGAAGATCATATCACAAAGATTGTGAATACCTGTGGTTCCTGCGGCAAAGTAATCAGTACTTATGAGTACAAGTACAATGATCAGGGATATGTAGTTGGAGAAACAGCTACGGAACTGGAAGCTGGAACAAGAAAGACGCCAAGCTGGGAAGACTGGTACAACTGGGGCGATACACAGAAAGAGACAGACAAAGCAGACTGTGAGCATCAGGAAAAAGAGATCCAGACGACACGTACCTATGAATACGATGACAACTGGGAACTGACACGCTGTACAGAAAAAGCAGAGGGCGGTAAAAAGACAGTCCATAATTATACTTATGACAAGATTGGAAACCGGACCTCTTACGAGAAGATCGAGGATGGTGTCAGCAAAGCAAAATATAACTATAAGTACAACGATTCCAACCAGCTCATCAAACGCACCAATGCAAAGATCTGGGGCGATCCGGGAACAACCTACAGCTATGATAAAGATGGCAATCTGATCCAGGAATGTGATAAGACAAACAGTGCAGATCCGGTTACTTATGAATACACAGCAGAGAATCGTTTGGCAGTAGTAAAACAGGGTGGAACAGTCCTGATGGCAGCCATGTACGATGGAGATAACAACCGGGTATTCGAACTTGATAACACCTATAAATGGGAAGACTGCTATGGCGATGAAGTCCTGATCCCGGCGAACCAGCGTACCGAAGATGGAAACAGCCCGAAAGAGCAGCTTGCCTCTCTGGTAAAAGGCGGTTCCAATGCCAAAGGATACACACTGACAGAGTATATCAACGATATCAATCGCGAGAATACAGAAGTCCTTGCAGAGTATGGAGCAGACGAGAAAGTACGTCAGGCTTATACTTATGGAGAAAGTGGAATCGGAGAACGGGTAAGCGTTGATAAATCGGAAGAAAGCAGTTATTATTTATATGACGGAAGAAACAGCGTGACCGGAATCCTGACCGAAACAGCTAATCTGACGAACAGTTATCAGTATGATTCATACGGTAACCTTACATCAGGAACAGCAGACGGTGTCAATTACTACGGTTACAATGGGGAGTCCACAAATGTAAAAACAGGACTTCAGTATCTGCGGGCAAGATACTATAACGCAGAGAACGGAACCTTTACAACTGAAGATAGTGACCTTGGAACGACAGAAAATCCATTGACCAGAAACCGCTACGATTATACGACCAATAATCCGCTGAATTACAGTGATCCGACAGGACATTCATTGTGGAGCAGGATTAAGAGTACAGCTAAAAAAGCAGCGAAAGCAGTCAAGAGTGTCGGCAAGAAAATCGTTAATACTGCGAAAAAGGTAGTCAAAACAGTAGTAAATACAGCTAAGAAAGCAGCAAAAACTATTGTTAACACAGTGAAGGGGGTAGCAAAAACTGCCAAAAATGCAGCTAAACATGCAAAACAGACATATCAATCTGTGAAAAATCGTGTAACCAGTAGCAGTACATATCAAAAGATCACATCCAGAGGAAGTCAGTTTATTCGTTCTGTAAGCAATGGGGTACAGAAAATTGGAAAAACTTATACATCTTTCAAATCCTATGTTTCAGAAAGAACGGCAGAAATCCGCTCAGAAGTGGTACGACATATGTGTACGACAACAAATCGTATTACAGATAAGCTTGGAAAAGTAGACTGGAATGCGGTGAAAAAAGTAGCCATTGGTATAACTGCGGTTACAGTTTCTGGTCTTGTAGTTGCTGCAACAGGCGGTTTGGCTGCAGGAGCAGTTCTGGCAGCATTGCCAGCAATGGGTGGCTTAGGAACGGCGATGGTTTCAGGAGCAGTTATTGGAGCTATTGGTGGAGCTTCATATAGTGCAGTGAATTCAGGTTTGTCTGGAAATAGTCTGAAACAAGTAGCAAAAGATACGTTAGTCGGTGGTATTGCAGGAGCAGTGACAGGTGGCGTTATGGGTGGCCTTAGTTATGGGGCTGGGAAACTTTTGAATGTAGTAAGGAGTGCAGGAAGTACCCATAATGATGGGATTGATAAATCGTTTAAAAAATTAGTTGCAGAAGTAACCGAAACAAAATTGCCAGAAGGCACTTGGGAAAAACCACCATTAGAGCGAGGAGATATTATTGACAAAGCTATGGGAAATAACTTGGGACACAATTTCCCGACCATAGATAAAGTAGAAAATGGTGTTGTGACTAGTGTTAAAAGCCGAGACTTAGGTGCAAAGACTTATCAAAATGGTAATAAATTGGAAAAGGTAATTGTCAAGGACATTAATAAAGTTTCAGGATTTATAGGAGAAACATTTAATGGTAAATTTGTTAATGCGGAAGAAATAGTGGGTAGACAATTACAAGTAGTTGTTCCAAATGTAACATTAAGCGAAGCTCAGATAAATGCAGTTAATAATGCTACAAAACATGGTATTGATAAAGGTGTTAAACTCATTATTACAGTAGGAAAATAATAGCAAAGTAAATAGCTTAAGGGGAATATTTTATTCCCCTTAAGTAATAGAGAGGAGAAAACGGATATGATTTCTGTATATTATAATCAAAAATATGGTTTCTTAATTGTGCCTAATGCCATTGAAAGGTTTATGGGATGTTATATTTCTATCGAACCTACAATTGAAATTATGGCTGAAGAAACAATAGATAAGATAGGCTGTGCAATTAGAAAAGGAATAAAAATTGCAGAAAGTTCCCCAAAAGTAGACGAATCTCAATTAAACAATTTTTGGAAACAAACAAAATATAAAAGTTTTCCAACATTTTCCAAGAATTATCAAAGAATTGATTTGAAACAAAATGGAGATGAATTAGAAATTAGAAGATGGGAACGGAATAATAGAGGGGGATATTCGCGAAAAACGGAAGAAAAAGATTATATTAATTTTATAGAAATGTCGGATTATGAATTGGGCTTGTTTATAAAAAAAATGTTTGAACCATGTGAAATTAGAATTGATGAAACAGAAAGATTTGAAACATTAGAGGGGAAAATAATTAGTTATTCGATTCCAAATGAGCATTATAAAAATATTGGTGATGGTCATACAGATTCTTATATGACATATAGAAATGAAGATTATGATAAGTTGTATATTTCTTTTTTGATAGGTGATGGAACTGATTGTACAGATGAAGTAAGCATAAAAAATCATTACAAAAAAATATACAAGCAAATGTCGAATATTAAATTTGAAAGTAAATGTAATAAAAAATATGTACATTTTTTAACAGAAAATGGAGAAGTATTGCTGAGTTTTATTGATAATGGTTATGTGGAGTTTTTTATGTGCATTCCATATAATATTGAAAGAAAAGTTCAAAAGGAGTCAATAGAACAGTATTTAAAAATGTTATTTTCGATAAAAATTGAAGATAAATAAAGCGTGAAGGAGAGAATATGCAAAAGAAGAATTGTGTTTTGTGCATAAGTATAGGAATTATAGTATGTATATTGTTATCAGCTTGCTCCAGACAACCAGACTTTGATGCCAAATCCTACGTCCAAAGTTCTCTTGATGCACACTATCATGGAGAATATAAGGACTATGCGAATCTGTTAGAAATCTCGGAAAAAGATGCCAAGAAAGAAATCGAAGAGGATTTTAATGAGAGTATCCAACAGCAATTTGATGATTCCGATAACATTACGGATAAAGGAATTGCTGATTATGCGGAAAAACTGACAGAAGTAAAGAAACTGGCAAAATACAAAGTACAAGATGTGAAAGAAGAGGATGGAGTCTATACAGTAAGTGTACAAGTTGAACCATCCAATGTATTTCAGACATTGCAACAAAGCTCTACAGAGGTAAGCAATGAAAAAATAAAGCAGGGATTGGATGGAAATGATCCGGAAGTCTTTGCAGCTGTATTAACAGAAAGTGTCCAGAAGAGTCTTGAAAAGAACAGATATGGAAAAGCTGTTACTGTAAACGTATCCGTGGAAAAAGATAACTCAGGAAAATATGGTCTTTTGGATACAGAGATGAATAAGTTGGAAGCAGCGATGTTCCCAACAGAATAAGAATGAATGGAAAGCTATCAGAGGAAAAAAACTGGTAGCTTTCTTTTAAACTCCAAGACAAGAAAACTTGTTAAAAAAGCTATTGTAATAGTAGAAAAATTATAATAAATAATGGATGACAAGAGTCTTTTATTCATTATGAGAAAAAGAAGGAATCTCCTATGAACCAACAAGAAATATTCACGTAAGATGGAAAAAAGTGCTGTAATCGAAGAGGTTGCAGCATTTTTTTCTTCGACATTTTTCGAACATTATAACGTACCTATCCGGTCACCGCCATGCTCCGATTTGATTTCTATATCAAAAATCAGATCGGAGGAAAGATAAATGGCTTATAACAAGACAAGTGAAGAACGA
>NZ_JAAIMM010000038.1 GCF_013300725.1 Allocoprococcus comes | reverse complement strand
GCAGTTACGGAGATCCCCAATACGTTCCCCATGTGATGCGGTATTATTCCGGTGGAAGCCTGTTTGCTGGTTTGTTTGGAAATCAGCAGATCGTATCGGTTGCGATGGGGCAGCTTGGAAACAGTGGCGGTCAGAAGTTCTGGAGCTGGTATGGATTCGACAGCAGGGTAGAATGGTGTGCCTGTTTTGTAAGTTGGTGTGCAGACCAGAGTGGGCTGATAGAGCGTGGGAATGTTCCAAAATTCTCCTTGTGCAGCGATGGTGTTACCTGGTTTAAGGGAAAGAATAAATGGCAGAGTGGTGGGACAACCCCATTAGCCGGAATGATTATTTTCTTCGACTGGAATCACGATGGAACATCAGACCACGTAGGAATTGTAGAAAAGTGTGAAGGTGGAAGAGTTTACACGATTGAGGGAAATTCCAGTGATCAGGTACGGCAGAGAAACTATGCGATGGATTATGCCTCCATCATGGGATATGGGGTGATAAATTGATGGAATTGGAGAGATAAAAAATTATACTTGTAATCTGGGGAAAATTGCGACAAAATAAAGAGAAGAACTAGTGAAAAAGAAGGAATCCTCTCATGAATCAACAAGAAATATTTGAATACATCAAAAAGCAATATCCAGCCACCCCGGAGAGAATTACACAAAATGGAAAGCAGATCACAATCTTTAAAAACCAGAGAAATAACATTCCCTATGCTATTTTTTATCAATCAGACGAATCTGTAATGTCAATCATGGAAGTTCAGGCAGAGTCAGATATGATAAGCAATTATATCGAAATGTATCACCTTGCTCCGGCAAAGTACATGAATCAGAAACACTGGCTGGCAGTTCCAATGGATGGAACTGTCAGAGATTCGAAAGTTTTAGATATGCTTGATATGGGCTACGATATCGTTGATGAACAGGAAAAATGACAGAGAAACAAGAAATGGACAGTCGAATAGAAGAAATAAAGTGGGATGATAAATCGTGATTTAGGAGTGATATAAATGATTAAAGATTTAATGTATATTGAACTAAAAACAGGATATTCTGATGATGGTCCAGCATGGATTGGATATGTGAAAACTTCAAAAACCAAGAAAACCATTTACTTTAATGACCATGCTTTTCAAAAATATAATGGTGGTTATTCTAACTATGTAGATATTGAAAACGGCGATGAATATTGGATTTCTGGCTTGAAAAAGAGAGAGAGCAATCGTCATTGGGCCGGTCATGGGAAAATTATGATTGACCGCAGAGCTGTTAATGAATATCTTACTCTGATTGGAGAGAAAGAATTACCCCTAAATTTGTTTGAAATAATTGACATTGAAGACAGATTTCCAGTTGAAAGAGTAAATAATCTTTTGAACGACAAAGAATAAAATTTCAGTTGTCTTAATTGGATAAATCGTTGTTTGACATTCTAAGTTAATCGCACCATATGGCTTGATTATAAATACAAAGATAAAAACGCAATGTACATTCAGCAATGTACTAGAGCTGGTAGGTAGCCCAGCCGTCCTATGCAAATAGGGTAAGTAACCTGCCCCTCCGGGTTGTCCATTCTTTGTTCAACAATTATTTTAGGAGGGATTCTTATGGACAAAGTAAGTGGAAAACTGACGGTGTATTTTGAAGAACCATTTTGGGTAGGTGTATTTGAGCGTATCGAGGATGGTAAGTTGTCTGTATCAAAGGTAACTTTTGGTGCAGAACCAAAAGATTATGAGGTGCAGGAATATATCCAAAAACATTATGCCAGTTTGAAATTCAGTCCGGCTGTTGATGCTGTTGTAAAGGATATAAAGAGAAATCCAAAAAGGATGCAGCGTGAAGCGAGAAGGCAAATGCAGGAAACTGGTATTGGAACAAAATCGCAGCAAGCATTGAAATTACAACAGGAACAGAATAAACAGGAATGTAAGATCAGAAGCAGAGAGAAAAAAGAAGCGGAAGAACTGCGAATGTTTGAAATGAAACAGCAGAAGAAAAGAGAAAAGCATAAGGGGCATTAGCCCCTTGCTGGACTCGTTCAAATCGAAAATTAACACTTAACGAGGAGAAATAAACATGGCAAAGAAAGAAGAAAGATTTGAAGTTATATTTAGAGATGGAAGTTCGCTTAAGGATGATGGGGTTCGCCAAATTCTTGTAGATAAGGAGACTGGTGTTAATTATCTTTGTTGGAAATCTGGATACGGGGCTGGTATTACACCTCTTCTGGATTCTGAAGGAAAAGTCATAGTTACAAAGTCAAATTCCAATTGAACTAAATCGCTGCGCCACAGCCTTCGCAGGCCATCGCGCAGCGATTTAGTTCAACTGGAATTTATGGAGGTGGAAAATGTATTTTTCAGATGAGAAAGATTACATTATGCGAATGATAAAAGAAATGGTGAAAATATTATTTTCTTTAATATGTGGGAAAAAGTATGTTTCTGTTGAGTTTGAAAAAGAAAACAAATATGAAGTGTCAGGGAAAAATTTGAAAAGTTTTCTTGATATGATTGATTCAGGGCAAATTAACGAAGCGGAGAATATACTTTTAGATAACATTGATTATACAAATAATGATGATGTGATGGCGGCAGCTCTTTTCTATCAATACCTTAGTGAGAAAGATAGTGAGTTTTTGATTAACAACAATTATACAAAAGAAGAAGTGCTTTCTGGTTTTAAGCAATTACTTGTGCAGTCAGAATATAATAATTTGTTATATATGATTAAGGATGATGAGTAATGCAGAATTTTCGACTTGTGAACTTTAACAACTCGAAAGTTGTAGTACTTGGAAAATGGAATAAAGAAAAAGGAGTGTGATTATATGAAAATATTATTACCGATTATTTATATTATTACTTTTATTATTGGAATATTCTTTATTATAACGGCGGATACAGGATTGATTACCAGTTATTATCAAGCACTCATTGCCGGAGTGATAATTAGCTGCTTTGCCGGTATATTCTTAGCAATTTACTTACATGAATGGCATAAGAAAAACTAAGCAATTATCAAAATTCTAGTTTTTGAAACTGAGACATCGGAATTTTACAGGGAGTGTATTACATGAAGAAATTAGTATCAGTATCAATAAAAACGATTATCTTTTTTGTTGGTTGGGCAATATGTGTATCGGTTATACCTATACCGAATACAGATAGTGCGGTAATCTGGAGATTTTGGGCAGAATTAATACCGCTTGTATCTATTATTGCGCTAACGCTTATCTTTTGGCTAATAGATAAAAGAAAGACACGCTTACATTTGACTGAAAAACTGGTTAATAATATCATATTAGGATGTGTAACAGGAGCAGTTTGGTTAGGCGTATCTGTTGGAATATTAGCTATAATAGGAGTTGTACATATAGATGGTAGAAATCAAATCTCTATGCTATGGTTGTGGATGATATCGGCTTTTCTCAATACTGTTATGCAAGAAATGTTGGTTCGTGGTTATTTATATCAGATGTTAAAAAGCAACTACAATATAGGTATTGCTGTTATTGTATCTACTGGCTTATTTACATTTGCACATGGTGGTGCTTTTGAGGCGGGAATTCTTCCAGTGCTTAATGTCATAACAATGAGTCTTTTTGTGACGGCAGCTTTGGAATATACAGATTCCTTAATTGCTCCGATTGTAATTCATTTTTTATGGAATGGTGTTGGTGCAATTATTTTGGGAGGAGTATCTTTGGCAGAAGATTATCCACATTTATTTAACATGGTAATTAGTGGTAATTCAATTCTGTCTGGTGGTAGTTGTAAAATTGAAGGTAGCATAATTGTACTTCTTATGAATTTGATTTTTATGGTTGGATTTATAATGGCAAATAAGAAAAAGGGTAAAATATATAAATCCTAATTTACTTTGGAGAAGAGAAGGAATAAAGGAAGTTGTAAGCAGGAAACAAGTCTGACACAACTTTGTGATAAAATTATTACCATATGTAAAAGATAAGAAAACGATAAGGAGAAAGAAAATAAATGATCTCTGTATTGGTTATAGAAGATGATACCCAGATTAGCCGTCTGATCGAGTCAACGCTGACCGCAGAAGGCTATCACTGTGAATGTGCACTTGATGGGCAGATCGGAGCTGACTGTATTGAGGAAAAAGTATATGATTTGATTCTTCTGGATTTGATGCTGCCCCAAATTAGCGGCTACGAACTGCTGGAATATATCGTAACTGTCAGAACACCGGTCATCATTATTTCTGCTATGGGACAGGTCAAAGACCGCATCCGGGGACTTCGTATGGGTGCGGATGATTATTTAAGTAAGCCGTTTCAGATTGGAGAGCTTTTGGCACGTGTAGAGACGGTACTTCGCCGTACAAAGCGGATACAGGATAAGATTACGATAGATGATGTGACGCTTGATCCGGTATCCCGCCAGGTATTTAAAGATGGGCATCAGATCAATCTGACTGTGAAAGAATTTGATCTTCTGATGGAGTTGGTTGGGAACAAAAATGTGGCTTTGAGCCGTGCCAGACTGTACGAAGCAGTCTGGGAGGAAGAATACAGTGGTGAGACCAGAACGCTGGATTCTCATATCCAGCGTCTGCGTAAAAAACTGGATTGGAATGACCGGATTGTGACAGTATTTCGCATCGGATACCGGCTGGAGGTTCATCAGTGAAATTTTTCTATAAGATATTTTTAAGCATGCTGCTGGTGCTGACGGTATCTTTGGCAACCATAGAGTACCTGACGGTATCGTACAGTCTGGAGCATGCATTGCAGCGGGAAGAAAATACCGCACTCTCCCAACATCAGATGGCCAAATATTCGATCCAGACAGTGCTACTTGGCATTACGGACGATTACACAACGTCCAATATGGAAAATATCGCAAAATCGGCAGAAACGCCTCTTGGTGCTCAAAGTGGTTTGTTTTTTGCCAGTCAGAACAGCCAGTCAGGGAGAGATGAGACAGTGTATTATAATTCCTGTAAGATCAATCCTTCGGACAGAATACCGGCGACGGGAATACTGGAATACGAGATACGGGAAACAGAAAAAGACAGATATCTGCAGGTTAGAAGCAGTTTTACACTCGATACCAACAGCTTTGTGCTGGTTACAGAGAAAAATGTAGAAGAACTGTTTCAGGATGCGGATACCCTGCGCAGGCGCTGTGAATTCTTTTACTGGTGCATTCTTGCTACCGGTTCATTTTTGGTGCTTGTGATTACCTTTACCTTAACAAAGCCATTGCACAGACTGCAAGGCACAACTCGGAGGTTTGCTAAAGGAGAGTATGATGTACGAGCAGAGATCAGTAGCCGGGACGAAATAGGGGATCTGTCAAAAACATTTAATTATATGGCAAAGACGATAGAAAGCAAGATGGAAGAGCTGAAGGATGCGGTCAGAAGACAGGAGGAGTTTACAGCAAACTTTGCCCATGAGCTGAAAACACCGATGACGTCAATCATAGGATATGCCGATACGTTGTATCAGAAGACTCTGTCGCCGGAGGAAGTACATCAACTGGCCGGAATCATTATGAATGAAGGCATGCGTCTGGAGGCGCTTTCCTTTAAGCTGATGGAGCTTGTTACGCTGTCGCAATCTAATTTTCAGCTAGAAGAAGCCAGGATTGATGAGGTTATTGCAGATGCTGTGGAAACGATCCAACCGACAGCAGAAAAAAGAAATGTTCGGGTGCAGCTTCAGACAGAATCAGCCTGGGTACGTCTGGAATATGATCTCTTTAAGACACTTTTTTTGAATCTGATGGATAATGCCTTAAAATCGGGTACGGACCGGATAAATATACAGGGAAGCTGTGAAAAAGAACAGTATATGATTTCCATTCGTGATTACGGACGGGGAATCCCGCAAGAAGATCTGCAAAAGATCACTGAGGCTTTTTATATGGTGGACAAATCACGCTCGCGGAAGGAACACGGCGCAGGTCTTGGCCTTGCACTGGCAGTAAAAATCGCAAAGCTGCATCATACAGAGCTTGTTTATGAGAGTGTGGCCGGACAGGGAACTTGTGTATCGTTTATGTTAGCAAAGGAGGCAGATGATGAAGAAGAGGAAGCTTAAAGTACTGTATATTCTTCTTACCGTGACACTGGCGTTTTTGATTGCACTGACGGGAATGTTCGTCCCCAAGCTTCTTCTGAATACAAAGGCAAAGAAACTGGCAACTGCCACAGGGAGAATGGATAATGGAGATGTATCGCCATATACCTATACGATGGATACAAAGACCCGGATTGCCAGAGTAGAAAAGCTGGTAGAGCAGATATTTATAAGTGGTGCAGATATGTATATAAACGTACGTGATCCTCTTGACACGGAGCTTTCCTGCGAACAGGCTCAGAGGACGATAAAGAAATTTCTGATAGCATATGCGGATATGCTGGAAGAATACGGACTTTTGAGTACGGTGGAGCGTAATGATACGGACGCGCCGGTGTTCGGTTCAGGAAATGATGGGAATCTGCAGTATCAGGACAGGCTGACAGAAAGTGGGGACGCACAATTGGAGAGAGACTGTACCTATATTCAGATGGAGCCACCGGATTTTATGGTGTCGCCGGAGGATCAGCAATTGTCTGTATGGGTGGACTCGGGTTATATCTATGATCAGTTTGTGGAGATCACCATTGATGCTGTGACTGGGCTGCCGGTTACCGTACAGTTTGGCATAGCAGGTATAGAGCCTGATGAGACCTGGTGTGAAGCCACAGCAGCAGTGCTTGAAAAAGTATATGGAATAGATTTGAAGTTTGGCGCACCCGAGATGTTGTATGAGCCTTATGCCGGAGACATGATGCGTCAGGCAGGAAAGATGGACTTTGAATATGCGTATGGTTTTTCCTGTGTAACGCAGGACAATGCGCTGCATATGGAGTATCAGTACTATAGCGAAGATACCGGGTATGCGAAAAGTAAAACCTCCCGAGATGTATATGGTGAAATATATATATGCTTTTACGGGGAATAAAGCTGTACATTTTATGGAGTCTGGTATGGCTCCACTGCGATTTGACAACTCAGACACAACTTTGCGACAGGATGGAGATAACCTCCTGCTATACTGTGGATATACGGTATAGCAGGAGGCATTTTTTATGAAAGAACCAATGACAGATGCAAGGAGAAAACAACTTTACAGGATAAAAAAACGAAAAAGAAGAAAACAATGTATAAGAGTCGCTCTTCGCACTCTTCGCATGGCAGTACTGTGTTTTCTGGTTCTGTTTGCTGTGCAGAAAACAGCAGATCTGCTTCGGGTGGATGACAGTGACAGGATGGAGGATGCAGAACAGTCATACAGTGGACAGGGAGGAAAGACACGGACAAATACGGAAAAAACATGGGGAGTATTCGGAAAAGCAGATGTGCTGACACAGGAAGACAAGCTGCATAGTATAGAAGAAAGTGATGAGTATCCTGACCAGCTTAAGGAATTGGCAGAAAAAAATAGTGAGACAATTGATTTTGTCTATGATTATCCGGAAATGAAGGATAAAAAGCAAACGATTGATCTGTCACAAGAAGCCAAAACCGATACAGTACCGCTTCTATTGCAGTGGGATGAACGCTGGGGGTATATGCCGTACAGTGGAGGTCTCCTCGGCTACACCGGCTGCGGACCGACGAATCTGGCAATGGTCGTTTTGTATCTGACCGGAGATAAAACGGTTACACCGGCATCTGTAGCAGAATACGCAGAGAGTGCCGGATACAGTGTGCCGGGATCAGGTAGCAGCTGGACACTGATTAGTGAAGGTTGTGAACATTATGGGATTCATGCTGAGGAAGTGCCGATGGATGAGGACAGAATAAAGGCAAAACTGGATGAGGGATGTCTGATCATCATCAATGTAGGACCCGGAGATTTTACAGATTCCGGCCATTTTATAACGATAATCGGATATGACAGGGACGGTTTTATCATCAATGACAGTAACAGTCGCACAAACAGTAAAAAAAGATGGTCATATGAGCAGTTGAGCAGACAGATGCGGAATCTATGGGCCATGTATAACTGAAGGGAAAAGCCAGATGTTGAACAGCTTTTGAACAGTGATACTACCATATTTTTCATATAGCAGCGATTGAAACACAAGGATTTTAGAATTTAGATATTTTTCTAAATAGTTGTTGACAATTCTGTTTCGTCAGAATATATTATATTTAGAAATATTTCTAAATACTTTTGAAAGAAGTGATGCTATGGCTTTTGCAGATACTTTTAAGGCCTTGTCCGATCCTGCACGCCGAGAAATCTTACAGTTATTAAAGAATGGCCGAATGTCCGCCGGAGAAATTGGTAGTCATTTTCATATGACCGGTGCTACTGTTTCCTATCATCTAAAGATTTTGAAAAAGGCTGATCTGATATGGGAAACAAAAGAAAAGAATTTTATTTACTATGATTTGAATACTTCCGTTGTAGAAGAATTACTTCTATGGTTAAAAGACTTGAAAGGAGAAGAATCTCATGATGAAAAAATATAAATGGTCTTTGTTACTTGGCAGCCTTCTTTCTTTAAGCCCAATCTTGATCGGATTGCTTTTGTGGAATCAGCTTCCGACAAAGCTCCCTACCCATTTTTCCACTGGAAATACTCCAGATGGCTGGAGCAGCAAGGCAATTACCGTTTTCGGACTTCCGCTTTTTATGTTTGCAATGATGTGGTTTTGCTTTCTTTTCACCCATGTTGATCCAAAACGCCAGAACATCAGTCCGAAGCTGATCCGGGCACTTGTGTGGTTCATGGCTGCACTTTCCCCGATTGTTGTGTGCTCTAGCTATGCTATTGCTCTTGGAATAAATGTGAATATTACTCTGCTCACTTATCTGATCATTGGACTCATGCTTTTGGTAATTGGCAATTATCTGGCAAAAACAAAACAGAACTATAGTGCTGGCATTCGGATTCCATGGACACTGTCCAGTGAAGAAAACTGGAATCGCACACACCGTTTCAGCTCCAGACTGTTTATCTTTTGTGGCCTGGCTATGATCGCCAATGGATTTCTGGACTCTAAGATACTGTTATTTTTCATCATGGCAGTGTTGATCGTTATCCCATATGCATATTCTTTTTTCTTATTTAAAAAAGGAATATGATGTACACTTTTGGAACATGCCTTTGTAGCTGCAATAAGGGCATATTATGGTAATGGTGTAGATTTTATTGAGCCTTTGGATGTTAGTACCATTTTCGGGAATGGACTTGATAACGCCATAGAAGCAAGTGAAAAACTTCCTGAAGAACAGAGGGCGATACTTGTGAAAGCGGGGAAAATGCAAAACTTCTTTTCTGTACTGATTGAAAATAACTGCTTGCAGGATAGCGGAAACACAAAGAGCCGTACCACAAAGAATGATGATTTTCTTCACGGTTTCGGTATTTCTAATATGCGAAAAGTCGTTGAGAAATATGATGGTCAGTTGATGACCAAATGCGAAAACGGGAAATTTACATTGAAAATTTTAATACTAATTCCATAAAGAATATGGCTTATGAGCCTGTTGTCTATCACGGACAGCAGGCTTTTTTGCGTAGTTATATTAGAATTGAGCGAGCTAAGCGAGCGATGCTTCTTGAACGACAGTTCAAGAAGATGGTGGCTATTAGAATTTACGCTTTCAGTATTAGAATTTGCGTCTTGTCTTGTATTCTTTATTTAATAGAATACAAGTTTATTCAAGTGATGAAACAAAAAATTCATAGAAGAGTATTCTCCTATATCAAGTACATTTGCTGCATAGATGGAATATCTTTATGAAATCTTCAAAATTGATTGATATTATGAAAAAAAAGAAAGGATGATTATAAATATGAATATGATTTTAAAAACAAAAAATCTCTGCAAATCGTTCAACGGGCAGACAGCCGTAAATAACATATCGCTGAACATTGAAAGAAATTCCGTCTATGGATTGTTAGGACCAAACGGAGCCGGAAAATCTACAACACTCAAAATGATAACAGGTATTTTGAGGCCCACATCTGGGAGTATTGAGTTTGACGGCCACGCATGGAAACGCAGCGACTTAAACCATATCGGAGCGTTAATTGAAATGCCGCCGCTTTATGAAAATTTGACCGCCTATGAAAATCTGAAAGTAAGGACTACTATTTTAGGGCTGACAGATAAGCGGATTGACGAAGTGCTGCAAATCGTCCGGCTGACGGAAACAGGCAAGAAAAGAGCCGGACAGTTTTCTCTTGGTATGAAACAGCGTCTTGGAATTGCAGTTGCATTACTAAACAACCCGAAGCTGCTCATACTTGATGAACCAACCAACGGACTTGACCCGATTGGAATTGAAGAACTTAGAGAGCTTATCCGTTCCTTTCCTGCAAAGGGTATTACCGTTATTTTATCAAGTCATATTCTCTCCGAGGTACAACAGACCGCTGACCACATCGGCATTATTGCGGGCGGTGTCTTAGGCTATGAGGGGAAACTTAATGCAAACGAAAATTTGGAACAGCTTTTTATGGACGTTGTAAAAAGCAATCACAGGGAGGATTAAGGCATGGACTATCTAAAATCAGAACATTTGAAATTCAAGAGGACAATATCGAACAAACTGATTTTCATTGTTCCGCTAATTACGGCTATTTTTGCATGGATTATGGGTGGATATATCGGGTATCAGTACATGACACTTTACTGGTGGTATGCGTTCCTGCTTCCGGGAGCAATCGCAATTTTGTGTTCTTTGTCACACAGAAAAGAAGAAAACGCAGGGAAATACTATTCGGTATTTTCTATGCCTGTAAACCTTTCGAGATTTGAATTTGCTAAGGGCATTATCTTAGTCGAAAAACTGCTTGTTTCAGCGATATTTTTAGCATTGCTTATTTCTATCAGTAATATCATTGCTCCGGCAACGGCAGTATATTCTCTTTTGCACAGTATTACAGGAAGTATCGGAATTATCCTTGCGTCTGTCTGGCAAATCCCTTTGTGTCTGTACTTAGCACGCAAAACGGGAATGTTTGTGCCGATTGTGTTAAATACAATACTTGGGATTGTCCTATCTACTGCTACCGCATTAGGAAATACAATAGCATGGTGGTTTGTACCGTATTGTTGGGCAGCAAAACTGGCAGAGCCACTTATGGGAATTGAAATGAACGGAACTTATGCGGGGAATTGTGGATTTTCTATAGCCATTATGATTTCCATTTTGTTGTCAATACTCTTGTTTCTTGTTTTATCCTATGCCGACGCAAAGGATTTTTCCAAAGGGAGGTAGACAGAAATGGGTTTTATTTATGCGCTTCGTTCTGAACAGGAAAAAACGAAGCATACATCGTTTTGGGCTATTCATTTTTGTGTACCCGTTATGGGGGCATTGTTATTTCTTGCTTACTATTCCCTGTATGCCAGCACCGCAGACAGTAAAAAGCTCAAAATGATATTGGAAATTACGACAACGTTTTTTCCGTTGTTGATAAGCGTTATTGTTGGTCTGAACGTTACACTGGAAGAAAAGGCTTCACACTTCCAAACGCTGCTTGCTGTACCAAACAGACACAAAAATATGCTTGCAAAATTAACTTATCTTTATGGTTCGGGGGTATTTGCATTGTTCTTTCTGTTCCTGTTATTTGTGATTGGCATACATCTTTTGGGAATGGCTGATACAGTGCAGCTCGGAATGCTCATTGGAGCCGCCGCCGGGATGGCCTTTTGTAATTTTATAATATACATCTTGCACCTGTTCCTTAGCTTCAAATTTGGATTAGGGTTATCCCTGTCTTGGGGCGTGTTTGAAAGTCTGCAATGTATCTTATATAGCAATATTGAACTGAAAGGTGTAGCCCGGTATATCCCCTTTGCATGGTCTATGAATTGGGTACAGGATATTTTGAGCCGACAAATTTTCAACTATGGAACGGAAAAAATATGGATTGCAGCATTAACGACAGGTGGCTTGTTGCTGACCTTATTATGGTTTTCTCATTGGGAAGGACGGAAAAATTATGAATAAAAATAGAAAAATGGTTATCGTCTTTTTGTTTGCTTTTGTTTTATGCTTTTCTCTTGCAGGCTGTACTTTACAGGACAGAATCGAAGAATATTCCAGTGGCAAGGAACAATGCTATTTGAATACGGAAAATGTAACACGTTTTTCCTATAAAGGTAACGATTACACCATTTTGGCAGATACCGTATCAAATGGCGGGCTTGGAGAATGGATTGGATATATCCGGCAGCTTGCCGCCATAGACGAGAACGGAAAAATATTGCTGCAAGAAAATGTTGAACCGGCAACTTTTCAATCCTTAGCGGATTTGTCGGAGAAAGCACCAGAAGTCGCTTACATTATTCCTTTTCTCAATGTATATGCGGCTCCTAACGCAGACGATTATCTTATTGTAGATGTAAACGGAGGGTATCATAAAGCTGTTATCAGCGAAAATGTCAAAGATAGCGATACTGTTTTTGATTTTAAGAAAACAGAAGAATCTATAAATGACAGCTTTGAAGTCAATCCAGAAAATGCGACACAGCTTCTTTGGGGCGGGGCGGTTTATCAAGTAACGTCTGATATGGTATCAGATGATGAATTAGGCAGCTACATTGATATTCTTGCCGAAAGTGTTACATTCGATACAGAAACGAAAATCCCTTTGTCAAAAGAAGATTTAAGCAAGATTGACTGGTACGGGGAAAATGCCGGACAGGGGCGAGAGTGTTGGTTTTACACAGATGTCTATGAGATTTACGGAACCGATAAAGCGGAAGCGGTTGCGGTCGAGGTAAATAATAACTACTATATTGCAAAGCGACAATGACAGCTTTCCTGCCCTTGGAGCTTGTGCTATACTAAAAAGGACAACGAAAGGAGGCAACAATATGGCAGCGATCCTTATGATTGATGATGAACAGGCTATTTTAGAGCTTGTGAAAAATGGACTGCAAAAGGACGGGCATTTTGTAACTGCCTATACCTCTGCTGCACAGGTGCCGCTTGATAAACTGAATAGGTACGATTTGATTATACTGGATATTATGATGCCGGATATAGATGGTTTTTCTTATTGTGATAAAATCCGTTCCCTTGTGGACTACCCTATTCTTTTTCTGACTGCAAAGACAATGGAACATGACATCACATTTGGGCTTGGTCTGGGAGCAGACGACTATCTGACAAAACCATTTCGCATTGCAGAATTGCGGGCGAGAGTAAACGCCCACTTACGGCGTGAACGTAGGGAACGACATACCGCACTTACCTTTGACCGCATAAAAATTGATTTATCTGCAAAAGAATTACGGGTGGATAACACGCCTGTTGCCTTAACGAAAAGCGAATATCTGATTTGTGAATATCTTGCAAGGAATAAAGGACAGGTATTTTCAAAAGAACAAATTTACGAAGCTGTTTTCAGCTTAGAGGGCGACAGTGATAATTCTACAATTTCTACTCATATCAAGAATATCCGGTCAAAATTGAACAAACTGGATATTCAGCCGATAGCGACAGTCTGGGGGATTGGGTATAAATGGGAATGAAAAAAACAACATCACTGAAAGCGTCTTTTTGGAAATTCTTATGTATGCTGCTGATTGGACTAATAGGTGCGGTGGCAATACCATTCAGTCTTATTTTAGCCGGAACCAGTACAGGGCTTATTACCTATGCGAATTATTCAGAACGCATCACAAAAAACCTTGCTCCTGTTATTGCCGCAACGCCGGATTTGGCAGATGTGCAGCTTCCTATGGGCTGTAAATATTTGGTGCTGGATAAAAATTATCAAGTGACGGAAACGACCTTAGAGGGTGACGATTTGGACCGGGCTATGGAATACGCAATATCCGGGAAGATAAATACAAACCTCAACAAACAGTATTTGCTTGTGACCCGCGAAAATGAATATGTGGTGCTGCAATATTACATAGGTTCACAGTTTACAAATGAATGGCTTTATGAGCATTTTCCCTCACCGGAAATTCTACTTTATATTTTTATAGCAATCAACTGTATTGCAGTATGCGTGATATTGGCAGCGAAGTTTGCAAAAAATATGAGGACGCAGCTCTCCCCACTTTTTGAAGCGACAAGGCAGGTAGCAGAACAAAATCTTGGTTTTGAAGTGGGACATTCAAAAATCAAAGAATTTGAGGATGTACTTTGCTCTTTTGCAAATATGAAAGATAATCTGAAAATATCTTTAGAGAAGCAATGGAACGCGGAACAGTTACAGAGAGAACAGATTGCAGCACTCGCTCACGATTTGAAAACACCTCTGACCGTCATTCAAGGAAATATTGATTTGATAAATGAAACGGAGCTTGACGACGAACAACGTCTATATGCGGGTTACATCACTGAAAGCTCCGAGCGGATAGGCATTTATATTAAAGCGTTAATTGACATTTCCCAGACAGTCGCCGGGTATCAGCTTCATTTGGAGAGATTTGATATAGCTGATTACATGGGCCAGATTGAAGCGCAGGCAAGCTCTTTATGCCTTACCAAAGGAATTTGTCTGCAACTGGAAACGGGGGGTAACCTGGGTACACTCAAGGCGGATAAGCTGCTGTTGGAACGGGCAATTATGAACGTGATAAGCAATGCGTTAGACTATTCTCCACCACAGGGGACAATTTATGTAACGGTGCAAAAAACTGACTGCTTTTTGCATATATCTATAACGGACGAGGGAGGCGGCTTCACGCCGGAGGCCCTACATCATGCACAGGAACAGTTTTTCATGGGCGACAAAAGCCGTACTTCTAATATGCACTTTGGTATGGGACTTTATATCACAAGCAGCATTATCAAGCAACATGGCGGGCAGCTTGTTCTAAGCAATTCTAAAAAGACTGGCGGCGCACAGGTTACTATCAAAATTCCATATTAAGAAATTAGAGGGCGATACTGTGGTATCGCTCATTATTTTTTCTAATCTTTATAAATTCTACAAATTTTCCATATAGCATATAGGTAAAGAATAGAACTATAATCTGCCGGACGACGGCAAAAGAAAAAAAGCCGTCGTAGAGCCACCATAGAGGTGCAGCGGTCCTTTTTCTTTTCTGGAGAGCAGGTGGATACTATGCAGTTTTGGAGGAGTGTGGTAAAATGTGATTGTTTATTATGTTAGGAGATTAGGAAGGTAGATGAAATGAGGACAATTTTGTTATTGGAAGATGATGAGAATCTGAACCGTGGAATCGCGCTAAAACTGCAGAAAGAAGGGTATCAGGTTTTTTCCGCTTTTCAGATTTCAGAGGCAGAAAAATTGTTTGATGAAAATAGAATAGATCTGGTAATCAGTGATATTACTCTGCCGGACGGAAACGGACTGGAGTTTTGCAGGAAGATTCGAAATAAGAGCAAAGTCTTTGTACTGTTTCTCACGGCAATGGATTCGGAAATTGATATGGTAAACGGCTATGATGCAGGGGCGGATGATTATATTACAAAGCCATTCAGCCTGATGGTACTGGTTTCAAAAGTTCAGGCATTTATGAGAAGAATGGAAGGAGTCTGCGGACACAACAGAATCTTATCGGGAAATATCGAAGTAAATTATGGAGAAATGAGAGCGTTAAAACGAAATGCTGATGGAGTGACTCCTTTGACATTAAGTAAAAAGGAACTTCAGATAATGATTTACTTTATGGAAAACGCAAGGCAGATTTTATCAAAAGAACAGATTTTAGAGTATGTCTGGGATGTTGACGGGCAGTTTGTAGACGATAATACAGTTCCTGTAAATATCAGCCGATTGAAAGGAAAAATTGGGAATGATTATATACAAAATGTAAGGGGGATGGGATATATATGGACCGAAGAAAGCGTACAGGAGTAGCTCTGGCAGCAGGGCTGCTTTTTCTGTTTGTGACAGAGATATTGTTGCTGTTTCTGGCAGGAAATAGTTTATACAAGGAAGAGCAGGGGAAATTAGGGGCGTTAGTGCTGTCCCATCCGGAACAGGAGACGGAGTATATAGAGTTATTTGACAGAGGAAAGCAAAGAAATCGTCAGGAAGAGGAAGCGGGGAAAGAGCTGGAGGAGCGTTACGGGTATACTCCTTTTGATGGGAGAAGCGTGAAAACTTTTGCTGCATATGGAATAGGAATGGCGATGGTTTTTGTGGCAGGACTTGGAGTTTCATGGGTTTTGTTTTTGCAAAATAAAAGAGACCGGCAGCAAGATGAAAATAACCAGGAAGAACTTCGGGAAAAATATATAGAACTGCAGAATCATTTTGAAAAAGTAAGAGAAAAACTTTCCAGAGAAGAAAACAATACAAAATCTTTAATTACAGATATTTCCCACCAATTGAAAACACCGATTGCTTCATTGAAGATGAGTTGTGAACTGGCGGGGTCTGCCGATTTAACCTGGGAGGAACGGGAAGAATTTTATAAAAAGGAATGGGATGAAATTCAAAGACTGGAAAATCTTTTGGATTCACTGATTCATGTGTCCAGATTGGAATCTGGGATGATTCAGATTCAGCCAGAGATGGGCAGTCTGAAAAATACATTGGTACAGGCTGTAAACAGTGTGTATATGAAAGCGTATGAAAAATCCATAGATATTTCTCTGGATGAATTTCAGGATGTGCAAATTGTACACGACTCGAAATGGACAGGAGAAGTGTTCGTAAATATTTTAGACAACGCAGTAAAGTATTCGCCGGAGCATACAGAAATCCGAATTCGGGTAACAGAGCTTGCTACCTGCATGATGCTGGAATTTATCGACCAGGGAACAGGTATTCCGGCAGAAGAGGCGCATCGGGTATTTCAGCGTTTTTACAGAGGAAACCAAGAGTATGTAAAAAAACAGGAGGGCTCTGGGGTTGGACTTTATCTTGCCAGAAAAATTTTGGAGGAGCAGAAAGGCACGATTTGTGTAAAAGTAGCACCTGAAGGCGGTAATAATTTTGTGGTGACATTACCAAAGAAATAGATTTCTGAAAAAAAGATTTCTTACAAAATTGTTATGCTTTTTGTAAGCCTGCTGTAAGACTGGATTGATAGAATGACATTAGCAAAGAAAAAGGAGGCTTCAAAGTTTATGAAAGCAATATTAGAAACAAGAGATCTTGTGAAATATTATGGAAAAGGCGATAATTTGGTGAAAGCTATTGACCATACAGATTTAATAATCGAACCAGGTGAATTTACAGCAATTGTAGGACGTTCTGGATCGGGAAAAAGTACTCTTCTTCATATGCTGGGAGGATTGGACCGTCCTGATTCCGGAAAGGTTTTGATAGAAGGAAGAGATATTTTTGAACTGAAAGATGAAAAACTTGCAGTGTTCCGCAGAAGAAAGATTGGGTTTATTTTCCAAAGTTATAATTTAGTACCATCCTTAAATGTTTGGGAAAATATTGTGCTACCCATTGGATTGGATGGAAAGAAAGTGGATACAGAGTATGTTATGGATATTATCTGTAGAATCGGAATGGAGGATAAATTGAAATCCTTACCGAATACTCTTTCTGGTGGGCAACAGCAGCGGGTTGCTATTGCAAGAGCGTTGGCATCCCGCCCGGCGATTATTTTAGCAGATGAACCAACAGGAAATTTGGATTCCAAGACGGAGTTAGAAGTGATTTCTATGTTGAAATCCTGTGTTTCAGAATATGGGCAGACACTGGTTATGATCACGCATGATGAGACCATTGCGCAGATGGCTGACCGTATGATTGTCATTGAAGACGGTAAGGTGGTGAGAGCATGAAAACAGTAACAAAAACAGCGCTTGCCAATGTAAAACAGAACAAAGGAAGAAACTTTTTATGTGGATGCGCCATTGCACTGACTACGTTTCTGATATTTGTTGTTTTAACGGTGGGATATGGAATGATCCGCGTACAGCTTGCATCGGTGGATGCTTATTATCCAACTTACCATATTATGTTCCGCCAAGTTTCCGAGAAAAACACCAAAGCACTTCAGGTGCATAATGATATAGAAGAAATCGGTCTGAGAATGGATTTGGGACAGATTATAGATGATGATGCCACAATCATTATGACCGCTATGGATAATAATGGGATTCGGTTGAACAAAGCGGAGTTAGAAGAAGGAACCTTCCCAAAAAATGAAAAAGATATTGTTGTTTCCAAGGGAGTTTTAGAGGAACTGGGAATTCAGGGGAAATTGGGTGATGAAATCACGATTCCATACCAAATTTACGAAAAAGACGGTATGGGATATGCGAAAGAAGACACTTTCCGCATCTGTGGCTTTATGGAATCTTCTGATTTGAATAAAGAAAAGAAAATGTATTTTGTGATGAATTCCATGGAATATGCGAAACAGATGATACCGGAAGCAGACAGAGAATATCGTGTGATGTTCCGTCTGGCAGATGCAGAGCATATGACAACAGATGAAATCGAAGCGAGGGGAAAAGAAATCGGAGAGGATTTTGGTGTACCTGAGGGAAATGTGGTAGAAAACAGAGAGTATTTGGTTGCAAATTATACGGATCCGTCATTTGTAAAAGGAATGATCGTGGTAATCGTTATGGTTGTTTTAGCAGGAATCCTGACTATTTACAGTATTTATTATGTGTCTATGATACCAAAAGTACAGGAATATGGAAAATTAAAAGCCATAGGCTCCACCAAAAGACAGATTCGGCAGATGGTATTCCGTGAAGGAATGCTGGTTACGGCGCTTGCCCTCCCGGTAGGATTGCTTATCAGTAGTTTCCTGTCCAGATGGATTATGAAACAGATGATTGCTTTTATGGCAGGCGAAGACCCTCTAATGCAGGTAGCAGCAGAACTTGTAAAAAATGGTGAGGTATCTTTGTTGCACTGGTGGATTTATGCGATTACCATTATGGCGGTGCTCTTTACTTCCGCAGTTTCTTTGGCAAAACCGATGCGAATTGCTGCCAAAGTTTCGCCCATTGAGGCTATGCGTTATCAGGGGTTAGAAAAACGTGGGAAAAAAGTACGGAAAGGCTATCAGAATCTCACGATTTTTCGTTTGACAAAAGCAAATATGGCAAGAAATAAAAAGAGGACTGGGATTACGATTGTTACATTAGGAGCAACTGGTATTCTGTTCATGGTTGTGGCAACTATTTTATCTTGCGCGGCACCGAAAGAAATTGCAAGAAAGGATATTGAATCTGATTATAAAATTGAATTGGAAACATGGAGTGGGGACAAAATGAATCCGGACAGAGACTGGAGACAGGTTCAGCAGAATAACCCCTTGACGAAAGCGTTTATTGATCAGGTTCGTGATGTAGACGGTGTGGAAGAGGTAAAGGTAAAAACATTTATGAATGGCAAAATTCCGAAACTATCTATGGATGGTGAAATTTGGGACGCGGATATTATTGGACTGGATGCATCTTATGCAGAAACGCTGGAAAAAGGAGAGATACAAGGACATGTGACATATGAAGAATTGGAAAAAGGAGATAAAATCCTCATGTCTGCTAATATGGTATACTGGTTCCCGGAACTGAAAGTGGGAGATTCCTTGAAGATGGTTTTGAATATGGGAGATGACCAGGTAGAAAAGACTTTTGAGATAGGAGCCATCGGAGATTACTATGAAAGCCTTGGCGGAAGTTCATTTTATCTGCCCCAATCAGTGTTGGAAAAAATGAATCCCAATAATCTGAACTACACACTGGAAATCACAGTGAATGATCAGAAAAAGAACAGTGCATATCAGGAACTTCAGGCACTTGCCGACAACAGTGAATACCTGGTGACAGGAAGTTATGAAGAGCAACTTCAGGAGTGGGAAAAGAATATGCGGTTGACGAGCGTTTTGTGTTATGCATTTCTGATTATTCTGGGTGGAATTGGAATCATGAATCTTGTGAACACTATGATGAACAGTATTTACACAAGAAGGCGGGAGCTTGGAATGATACAGGCGATAGGAATGTCTGAAAAACAGTTGATCCGTATGCTGCAACTGGAAGGAATCATCTATACTTTGGGAACATTGGCAGTTTCTGTGGGCATTGGAAGTCTTGTAGGATATGGTGCATTTCTTTATGCAAAAACCAAACACATGTTTCAGATCAGTGAGTATCATTTTCCAGTGGTCCCAGCAGTGCTTTTGATTTGTGTGGTTGCCTTTTTACAGGTACTGCTCACATATGGAGTATCTGCAAATTTCCGAAAATTGAGTTTGATTGATCGGATACGATATGCAGAGTAATATATTAAAAACATCATATATACAAAGGGAAACGCTATAAAAAAACAGAATTGCCCAATATGATTAAAAGGATAAAGAAAGCTCCCTTCTAAATAAACAAGATTTTATTATTTCTCTTGTCTACTTAGAAGGGAGCATATCATATCTTCACGCGTCATTTCTAAATTACGGCGGCTTTGATTTTCAGAGCCGCCGCTTTCTTTTTGCCTATCGGCAAGTCTACGACGACCCGAACACTGTAAAAATGCGGCGGCTATATGCTGGAAAAACGACCGGGAGAAATTTCTCTTATGGATGTTATTAACTGTACAGAGTCAACAATGGCAATCAGCAGATGCCTGGAGAAGGACGGATACTGTTCCAGAAATTACTCGGATTGCTGTAAAGTACATAAAGTGTTACTGGATCTGCAGAACACTTATAATAACAGTCTGGAAAATGTGAAAATATCAGATATTATTCAGCCGGGTAAAGATGAATATTTTGGACGTTTTTATGTAGTTATAAAACTGAATTTGAAGGATCAAACATATGAGTGTATTTATTCCCATGTACATGAAGTCTATGATAAAGTAAGTGCTTCAGCTAGCTACGGTGAGTTTGTAAAAAAGTATACAGAACAATATGTACATGAACAGGATCGCCAGAAGTTACAGGAATTCTTGGCAAGTGAAAAGCTTACGGAATACTTGGTAGACGGCTGCATGGAAGAAGATATGAGAGATTTGACAGATCTGACAGATCTGGATATCCGGATGGATTAAAGGGAGATCAGATTCCAATCTGTGCTCAGGTGGTCGGTCTGGTAGATGATTATGATGCGTTGGTCAGTGAACGACCATATAAACGCAAATTGAGACATGGAGAAGCGGTAAGGATGATTATAAATGGTGAATGTGGAGCGTTTTCTATGAAACTGCTTCAATGCTTTCTGGCTGCTGCTATGCAAAAAGAGTGGGTGCAGAAAGTAGAAACGGATACGGAAGCGTAATAGGATGCAACCTGGGTAATGGGAAAACAGAGAAATAGTATCTTATCATTTTTTTATGAAATTGGATGAGATTCTGCCTATATAATACGATTCTACCATTAAGGGGTGTACTTTTTGGGACAAAATAGATACTATAATTCTGAAAGGGGGAAGTATTTATGGACCTTGTGAAAATCGGAAGCTATATTGCAGAAAAAAGAAAAAAACTTGGTATGACTCAAAAACAGCTTGCTGAGAAACTGGGTAAGAGTGATAAGTCAGTTTCCAAATGGGAACGTGGGATTTGTTTACCAGATGTGTCTGTGTATTTAGAATTATGTGAAATATTAGGCATTAGTCTAAATGAATTTTTGGCAGGTGAAGATATTGAGGTAACTAATGTAGAAAAAAAATCGGAAGATACACTGATACAGATATCAAAAGATAGTAGTCATAAACAGCGTTATTTAAAGAAGATTATTGCTGTACTTCTTATTGCTGTGGGAGTATTTGCTATTACTCTTGGAATCATGGTATGTAATAAATTGCGGCAACCACAAAATTATATAGAAGCAGTAGATCCAGATAGTGTAGAAATGAAAACGGCTGAATTGTTGTCCGGAATTGATGGAACCATGATGTTTCGATGCAATTCAAAAGATACATTTCAAGCATTATACGTTTACTTGTCAGAATATCATTCTGGAAAACGAGTTTCTCATAAACGAGTTTTGGAACTTTCCTATGAGGACGTGAAATCTGCAAAAAATGGATTGATTGTCATCACTCCGGATTTTGATAATTTTACTGCAAAGCTTATTGCAGCAGATGAATATTCAAAATATATGACAGAAACGCCAATCTTGGAAGGTGTTGCAAACAGAGAATATTATGGAAGATCTGCGACCTCTATAGAGAACAAAAGCACGATAGAGTACGGAACAGAGCAAGGATTGGCAGCACTGATCTATGGCGAACAAGGAGTGAGTTCGTTGCCGATACAGGACATTACAGGAGAATACATAGATACAGATAATGAGTATATGTATTATTATTCGGCTGAGTTTGTAAAATAAGAATAGCAAAAGTGTGGAGATTTGGTGATGGTAACTGTAAAAGTGGAAAAGAATCATTCTGGGACGTATGAGCTGTCTGAAACCGAAAGAAGCAAGCTGGAGACAGCAATGTTTCCAACAGAATAACTGAATATCGAAGAAGTGGACTGCCGGGGATAAAATCCTGGCAGTTTTTATATCAAAGTATGCAAGAAAAGCCGCCAGTGGAAGGTTCTCTGTATGAAGGCTCTGAAGATGATTTTGAGAATGTGAGATAATTCCGAAGGGACGAAAGAAGGTGAGAAAGTATTTGGATATTAACGGATTCAGAAGAAATGTCGAAAGATGTCGGATAATGCGAAAAATGACTGTTAAGTGACTGGTATATAACACGGTTTTGACAGCCTTTTTTTATATACTTTTCTTTGTGGTGTTTTAAGAAGAGGTATAACAAGGAGAAGAATTATATTTGTATCAAAGAAAGTGCTTAAGACAACAAAATGGGAATAAAAAGCAAAGTGTTGTGATCGAACTGGTTGCAGCACTTTTTTATTCGATATTTTTCGAGAATTGTGGGACACCACATATTCGGTCACCGCCATGCTCCGATTTGATTTCTATACGAAAAATCAGATCGGAGGAAAGATAAATGGCTTATAACAAGACAAGTGAAGAACGA
>NZ_JAAIMM010000037.1 GCF_013300725.1 Allocoprococcus comes | reverse complement strand
TTGAGAAAAATTTCTTAAAATTAACTCTTGACAAAAGTCACTTCATAACAGGAGAGAGAGCTTGCGAGAATATCATTGGCATCACGGGTCACAATCTCAGACTGGAAGCTTTTAAAATCAATCCGTTGAACTCCGAAATCAAGGCAAAGGCGCACATTGAGGGTATCGGCTGGAAAGATTATGGCATGGTCACAAAAGACACGGTAATCGGCACCACAGGACAGAATAAGCGTATCGAGTGCTTGTGCTTTGACGGAGATTTTGAGTATCGAGTGCACGTAAAAAATTCCGGTTGGACAGACTGGACGAAAGCTGATGGTGTATCTACACTAGGTACAGTCGGACAGGCATTGCAGATTGAGGCGATTCAGTTTAGATAAACGGATAGTTGAGAAGCTATTCAACCCGAATTTAATTTACACAGGACAGAAGTTACGGGCAAAATAATAAATATTGTCTTGTACTAACTAAACTACCCCAAAACCAGTAACAAGAGTCAAATTAATTCCTTCATCCGCAAAATACCCATTTTCAATCGCAACGTATTGTGGGGCATAGAAGATAGAATGGGCGACTTCGTTCAGTGTCACAGAGACAGGAGAAGAACTGGTGTCATGATTGGCTGTGGAAGTGACGGTTTTAGTTTTAGAATTCGTAGCATTATCATCGGCAGGTGCAGAGCTGCAGGCTGATAAAAGGCCGACAGTTATAGCAGAAACAAAAAGTAAGGATATAAAATTTTTTTTCATAAGTCCTCCTGTGTGGTATAAGATTCTCATTTAAGATATGCAAAAAATGTGAAATTGGTGTTTTTACCTGATAGCCAATCGCTCTCCTCTGAAGATTTTGAAACTCCAGAACAACCTGCAACTGAAAGTCCCTTGTTTTTATCATATAATTTATCCGAGTAATCTGGAAGATAAATAATTGATTGTGTAATTACTTATTTAATTTTGTCAGCATTAACGTCAGTACTGCCGAGAGAATTCTCGCAAACACCATACTCCGCCAGATTATGCTCTATCCACTTGAAAGTGGCGGTAATATGAGCATCAGCACAAGCTTTCACCATAATATTTGCTTATAAATGGCTGACAACTGGTTGCTGATATTTTATCAGTGGTATTAGTTATTATCCTGTACCGGGTCACATTAAAGAATAAAATCCATACACAAGAACCGAAAACGGTTTGTTGATTAATTTGTCCCAAGAGAGTAAACTGAAACATAAGACATTTGGGGTGTGTATCTGCGAAAAACTGAAAAAAAATAAAATAATGGAGGTGCGGCTGTGGGATTTTGGATTTTTATGCTTATAATGGATTTACTGATTCCGTTTACAATGATAGGCTTCGGAAAAATGTTTTTGAAAAAAGCACCGGATCAGATCAATTATGTGTTTGGTTACAGAACATCAATGTCAATGAAGAATCAGGACACCTGGGTATTTGCACATCATTATTGCGGAAAGATCTGGTATATCTGTGGACTTATTCTTTTGGTGGTATCTTTAATTGTGTTATTTCTGGTTATGGGAAAGTCTAATGATGCCATAGGAAATGTCGGGGGAATTTTGTGTGTATTTCAGATGATTCCACTGGTGGGTTCGATCATACCGACGGAGATTGCACTCAGGAAAAATTTTGATAAATATGGAAATAAAAGATAAATCAGGAGGATGCCAATCATTCATTGGAAAAAGAAAATATTTTACAAAACATTGATATCCTGAAAAACGTAATGGAAAAGACACAGAAGTATTTGCGGTAGCTATTCCAGGGAAGCGAACCCATTTGCACTGGAGGTGTCGAATAAATCCCGTGCAATCCGGATAAAGTCGTGTGCATAGGATGGAAGATATCCTCCATGGCGGTGTGCCACTACAAAATCAGATACGGTTTTAGGTTCACCAAAACTATAGCAGTCAATCGGTTTTGAAAATGTATGATGCATGAGGTGCGTCCCCAAAATGAAAGCGGCACCGTAACCAACAGAGACCAGTTACATGCTGGCAGGAAGATTGCTGGTTGTCATGACGTTTTTTGAATTTCCTTCAAAGACGTTTAATTTGATGTTTGGATGTTCCTGCTGAAAGAGGGGAAGCCTATTTTTTACCAGGAAGATCAGAAAAAAGTCGATGAATTATTTTTGATTTCCGAAGTATATTGCGAAGAAAAATAGATGGAAGTATAATAAAAAAACTGATAGAGTAAAAAAATCAGGTTGTGGAGGAGAAGATGAGATTAAGGAATATCCTGATTGTCGTAAAAGACATTGAAAAATCAAAGAAATTTTATTATGATCTGTTTGGTCTGGATGTCATTCTGGACAATGATGGAAACGTTATTCTGACAGAAGGACTTGTTTTACAGGACGAAAAAGTCTGGAAGGATGTTACAGGAAAAGAAGTTGTCCCGGAGAATAATTCCTGTGAACTTTATTTTGAAGAGCGGAATATTGAAGCATTTACTGAAAAATTAGAAAAACTGTATCCGGAAACCAAATATGTCACCAGGCTGATGACGTACAGCTGGGGACAGAAAGTGATCCGTTTTTATGATCTGGACGGCAATCTGATTGAAGTCAGGACACCGATGCGGGGATAAAGAGAAAATAACATACATCAGGAGGACAACAAAATGGCAGCGGTACTTTTACGTGCAGCATCTCTGGCGTTTGTCATGGTTCTTGGAATTTTATTGAAAAAGACGGGAATTGTTGAGCAAAATGCAGGAGAGGTCATAAAAAAATTATTGATCAATCTGACACTTCCGGCGGCAATCATAGTGAATTTTGCAGCGATACCATCGATACAGTCATCCTTCCTTTTTCTTGCTTTTTTAGGTATGGCACTGGACATCGTGGGAATGGTAGTTGGAGCATGGATGACGAAAAAAGAGACACCGGAGAAAAAGGCTCTTTACATGTTGGAACTTCCGGCATATAATATCGGAACATTCTGTATTCCATTTGTACAGAGTTTTCTTCCGGGGATCGGAAGTGTATCAGCATGCATTTTTGATGTAGGGAACAGCGTAATCTGTACTGGTGGTTCTTATGCTTTTGTCTCAGAATATATATCGAAAAGCAAGAATGGGATGGATTACAGACAGTTTGCAAAGCGGCTTTTGACAAGCCCACCGTTGATGACTTACGTGGTGATGTTTGCAATGTCATTGTGTAAAATTAAGATTCCGGAACAGGTTGTTACCTTTGTATCACCGATTGCAAATGCGAATGCATTTATTGCGATGATGATGCTTGGTCTTTTATTCCGCTTTGAGATGAAGAAAGCGTACATAAAAGAAATTTTCCGTTTACTTGGAATGCGCTATATTCTGGCAGTTCTTTTTTCAATAGGAATTTATTTCCTTCTTCCATATGATCTGGTGATCCGGCAGACACTGGTTCTGGTCTGTTTTGGACCCACAAGTGCAATTGCGCCGGCTTATACTGGAATGTGTGGTGGAGATGAAGGGCTTGCAAGCTGTATCAACAGTGTATCGATCATCATCAGTATGATAGTCATGACCGGACTGATTGGAAGCTTTGGTTTGTTTTAGAAGGAATTTACAAATACGCAGATTCTGACCAATAATCATGATGAAAAAGAGCACCATTGCCGGCAATCTGGCAAGGGTACTCCGAAAGGTTGAAAAATAGAAAATTTACGAGGCGAGAGAAGATGAAGATAAAATCAGTTGCAGTTTTAGGTGCGGGAGCAGTAGGCTCTTATGTGATCTGGGGGCTTTCTGAAAAATCAGATATCCGGCTTGGAGTGATCGCTGAAGGAGAAAGAGCAGAACGTCTGAAAAAGAACGGATGTGCGATCAATGGCAAGATTTACCATCCGGAGGTGTGGACTCCGGACGAGGCACATGATGTGGATCTGATGGTGGTTGCTTTGAAATACGGTTCACTGGAAGGTGCTTTGGAGAGTATACAAAAAGCAACAGGCGAGCATACGGCAATCATGAGTCTGATGAACGGTGTTGACAGCGAAGAGATCATTGGCAGAGCAGTGGGGATGGAGCATGTGTTACCGGCACTGATCAAAGTGGCTTCACATAAAGAGGAAGATGGTTATCATTTTGATCCGCCGACCACACTTGGAATTATTTTTGGAGAACCATCTGCACCGTTTGACAGTGAGCGTGTGAAAGCGGTGGAAGAGCTGTTTAAGGATACTGGGATTCATTTTCGGTCAACCGAATATATTCAGGAAGAAATCTGGTGCAAGTTCCGTCTGAATGTGTGCAGCAATCTGCCGCAGGCGATTCTGGGAGCAGGTGTTGGATGTTATCGTGACAGTGTTCATATGAAAGCAATCAGTGACGGTTTAAAGCGAGAGCTGGAAGCGGTAGCACGAGCAAAAGGAATTGATATGAGCAAGACCGAAAGCTCATCTGGACGCGGAAGCGCAGTTCCGCCATCAGCCAGATACTCTACCCTGCAGGATCTGGATGCCGGACGCCATACGGAAATTGATATGTTTTCCGGTGCGCTTGTGCGGATGGGAGAGGAACTTGGAATCCCGGTGCCGTATAATGAGTATACCTACCATATGATCAAAGCACTGGAAGAGAAAAATGATGGCAGGTTTGAGTATACTGGGAACGAAGAACCGACCTGGTCAAAATAGAACCGGTTATGAAAGTGGCAGAAGTCAAAGGCGCAATTTGAAGAGAAGATGTACGAGCTGATTCTGGTAAAAAGAACAGCGTAAAATGAAAAAAGAAAGTGAGATTAAAGCATGAACGAATTATATGAAGCAATCGAAAAGAAAATTAAATCATCCGGATATCCGAGACTGATTTCTGGAGAGGATGTATATGATGATATCTGTGATCAGATTGAAGGAAAAGAAAATGGAGAATATATTTTGCTTTCCAAATTTGAGGATGATGTGGTATTTGAATATCACATCACGATTCAGGATGATGATTTTAACCTTGGAATTCTGACCATGAAGACACCGGAAGGCGTATTTGAAGTAGATTTTGATGAGGAATAGAAAATGAAGATTACCGTTTATCTTGGAGCAAATGAGGGAAACGATCCTTCTTTAAAGGAAGCAGTCAAAGAGCTTGGCGTATGGATTGGTGAAAACGGACATACACTGGTTTATGGCGGTTCAAAGACAGGTCTTATGGGCGAACTCGCAGGAAGTGTCCTTGAAGCAGGCGGCAGCGTGATCGGTGTGGAGCCGCAGATGTTTATCGAACAGGATTTTCAGTATGAAGGACTGACGGAGCTGATCGTGACAAAGGACATCTTCGAGCGTAAGGTGAAAATGATGGAATTTGGGGAGGCATTTATTGCATTTCCGGGTGGAACCGGAACCCTGGAAGAGATTGCAGAAGTGATGTCCCAGGTATCGTTAAAGCAGATGGATGCACCATGTATTTTTTATAATCTGAATGGATACTATGACAGTATGAAAGAGCTTCTGGAGCATATGATTCAGGTGGGTCTGTCTTCTAAGAAACGGCAGCAGGGGATTTATTTTGCAGAAAGTCTTTCTGAGATTAGAGAACTTGTAGGGGAGTGATCAGATGGCACTTTATGCAATGGGCGATTTCCATTTGTCTTTTTCTGTGAATAAGCCGATGGACATTTTCGGACAGGAATGGAAAGACCATGAAAAGAAGATAGAGAAATATTGCAGGAAAAGAATCAGATCGGCGGATACACTTGTGATCACAGGCGATCATTCCTGGGGGCGGAACCTGGAAGAATGCCGGGAGGATTTGGAATTTATTGAGAACCTGCCGGGAAGAAAGATTCTGCTTCGTGGGAATCATGATATGTTCTGGGATGCGAAGAAGACAGCGCGACTGAATGAGCTATTTGCAGGGCGTCTGGAATTTCTCCAGAATAATTTTTATGCATATGACGAGTATGCTTTGGTTGGGACAAAGGGTTACTGTTATGAAGGGAAAGATACGATCGAACATTTTGAAAAGTTGCGCAGCCGGGAAATCGAGCGCCTGAGGGTCTCTTTTGAAATGGCGAAAAAGGCAGGATACCAGAAGTTTATCATGTTTCTGCATTATCCGCCGACATCGATCGGAGAGGAAGAGAGTCCGTTTACCCGGATGGCAGAGCAATATGGTGCAGAAAAGGTGATCTATTCACACTGCCACGGGAAGGAACGGTTCGATGACAGCTTTAAGGGATATGTAAATGGAATTGAATATAAACTGGTATCGGGGGATTATCTGAAGTTTAAGCCGGAATTGATTCTGGAATAGGGAGAAAATCCCGGACTTGGACGTACTGATTGCGTAAATAAGAGGAACAGTTTCTGGCAAAATGTCTGGGCTGTTCCTTATTTACTTGGCAGATGCGACAAGACATTTTAGGTGGCAGTATTATCCGGATCAATTTTTGGTGGCTGATAATGATAGACTTCTTCGTAAGATTCCAGTTCTGCTTTACTTGCAGGTCCGGAAGGAATCAGTCCGGTGCAGTCTTGCGCAGATGCCGCATTGGAAAGATAATCGTAGGAATCAATGATCTCCTGATTGGATTTTTCGCGAGATAAAATCTTAGAATGTTTTTGTTTTTTCATGGAAACCTCCTTAATTGATATGCCATATGGCAGAAGAAGATAAAATCTTAAAAAGCTGCCGGGCAGGATAAGAGTAGTATGTGCAGACAGATGGAAAGTATGCAGGACAGGAAGAGACATGGATAGAAGGAAGAATTATGTATGACAAAAAATACTTGCATTATGAGATTAAAAAGACCATAATGGCAAAGGTGACTTAAAAAATGATTTCAAATCAGGAATGAAAGAAAAGAGAAGCAGTAGGTAAAGGGGCGTCAAAAGAAAATGGAACAAAAGCATATGTTCACAAATAAAATGATCGCAGGTCTTCTGATACCGGTCGTTCTGGAACAATTGTTGAACTCCATCATGGGAACAGCGGACACGATGATGGTAAGCAATGTTGGATCGGCGGCGATTTCGGCGGTATCTCTGGTGGACTCGATCAATGTGCTGGTGATCCAGGCATTTTCTGCACTTGCTGCAGGAGGCGCGATCGTCTGTGCACAGTATATCGGGCAGAAGAATGTGAAGAAGGCAAATGAGTCCGCGAGACAGGTGCTGTTTATTATTACGGCAATTTCGGTTGTGATCAGCCTGATCTGTCTTGTTTTCCAAAAGCCGATGCTGCATCTGATCTTTGGATCAGTGGAGGCGGAGGTCATGCGTGCGTCGGAAATTTATTTCTTCTACACGGCACTGTCCTTTCCATTTATCGCGGCTTATGATTCGGCAGCATCGATTTTCAGGGCACAGGATAATACGAAAGGTCCGATGCTCATTTCCATGATATCCAATGTGATGAACATTGCAGGAAATGCGATGCTGATCTGGGGATTTCATATGGGTGTTGCAGGGGCAGCACTTGCAACTCTGATTTCACGTGTTTTCTGTGCTGTTGTAGTTCTGATCCAGCTGCGTCGAGACAGGCAGCCGATCGTGGTGCGTGATTATCTGAAAATCCGTCCGGACTTCCGGATGATCCGGAGAATTCTGAGTATCGGTATCCCGTCAGGGGTAGAGAACAGTATGTTCCAGCTTGGAAAGCTTGCGATTCAGTCTTCCGTATCAACACTTGGCACAGTGGCAATCGCGGCACAGGCAATGACGAGTATTCTGGAAAACCTGAACGGAATTGCGGCAATCGGAGTCGGAGTTGGGTTGATGACGATTGTTGGACAGTGTATCGGAGCCGGAAGAAAGGACGAAGCAGTTTACTATATCAAGAAGCTTTGCATGATCGCAGAAGTGATTCTGATCATCAGCTGTCTGAGCGTATTTGCGCTGACAAAGCCGATCACGATTCTTGGCGACATGGAAAAAGAAAGCGCGGATATGTGTTTCCACATGACGATGTGGATCACGATTGTAAAGCCACTGGTATGGATTATGGCATTTATCCCGGGCTATGGTATGCGTGCGGCGGGAGATGTGAAATTTTCAATGATCACGTCCTGCACGACCATGTGGCTGTGCCGTTTTTGCCTCAGCGTATTTATGATCCGGGTAGTTGGTGTCGGAGCGATGGGCGTGTGGATCGGAATGTTTTCAGACTGGACACTCCGTGGGATTATTTTTTCGTGGAGATTCCACAGCAGAAAGTGGCTGAAGCATCAGGTGATTTAAAATTCTTACATAGATTTTACATGGCGGATCCTTTGGATTTTACATACCTTTGTTAAGATTCTGTTAAAGGTAAGGAATTTGGAAAGGAAGATGTAAAATGAGAAAGCTGTGGGATTTCTGGAAGAATAAAAAATATGGAAAAAAGAGTATGACAGGATGGTTTCTGCTGACGAATGCATTATTGTGGGGGGTTATAGGTGCAGCACTTTGGGGAGTTGTCAGTCTGGTGGCGTTAAAAGGAATATCCTGGCTGATCATATTTGCAGGATATGCGATTGTTTTCCCGGGATTCCTCGGAGGTGTACTTTTTGCAATGAATGCGGAAACAACGATGGATGAATTAGAGATAAAATAAACAGACAGAGAAGCGGAAATATCAGAAATGGTATTTCCGCTTTTTTCAATACAAATGATGTAAGAGTCAAAAGTGAATTTTGACTCTTACATCATACAAATACAAATTTACAATTTTTACAGATTGTATAGAAAGAAAATACGGAAAAGACTGGTTATTATAGAGCTGATTTGGTAAAATAAAGACAATAATAAGAAGCAGGTGATGAAATATGGACAGTCAGAAGAAAGATCCGCTCTATAAGAGTTTTGGATACGCATTTGAAGGTATTGGTACCTGTATCAAAAAAGAGCGGAATATGAAGATTCACTGTGCGGCAGCGGTTCTGGTAGTGATTGCCGGAGTGATATTGAAGATCTCATCGCTGGAATGGTGCATCTGCCTGACGCTTTTTGGGCTTATCATGGCGCTGGAGCTGGTCAATACCGCAGTAGAAGCGGTGGTCGATCTGGTGACGGAAGAGCGGAAGCCACTTGCAAAGATTGCAAAAGATACAGCAGCAGGTGCGGTTCTGATCGCAGCAATTATGGCAGCGATCGCCGGGATTATTATTTTTCTGCCAAAGGGGCTTACGTTCCTTGGACTTTAAAGCAGATTGAAATTGTGAAAGGAGATAGACGTTATGGGAAGTTTAGGAGATGGAGTTAAAAAAGTATTACTTGCAGGGATTGGTACAGCAGCAGTAACTGCAGAAAAGTCAAAAGAAGTTCTGGATAAGATGGCGGAACGTGGAGAAGCAGCTGTAGAACAGGGAAAAGTTCTGAATCAGGAACTTCGCCACAATATCAAGAAGACCGTAAAAGAAAATGTCAATGTTTCTGTCAGGACATCTTCACCGGAAGAACTGGACGAGCTGCTTGACAAGATGACACCGGAGCAGATTGAACAGCTCAAAGAAAGAATTTATGAACGTGAAGCAGCAGTTTCAGAAGAAGAAACAAAAGAAGTAGAAGAAGCTGTAGAACAGGCAGAAGAGACGGTTGAAACTGTTGAAACAGAGACGGCAGAGGAAGCAGCAAAAGAAGTCGAAGCAATCGAATCTGGCGACGAGGGCATGAATGAGTAACAAAAACCAGCCAAAAGAGTCAAATAAATACAGTTCCAGACTGCGGGAGATGACGGCAGTCCTCAGAAAACATGGGATTACCGGTGGACTTACCCCGGAAAAGCTACGGCTGATCCTGGAGGATCTGGGACCGACTTATATTAAGCTTGGTCAGATCATGTCACTGCATTCCGACATTCTTCCGAAAAGCTATTGTGAAGAACTGATGCGGCTTCATTCCGAGGTGACACCGATGCCATTTGAACAGGTAGCAGAAGTGATCCGCAAGTCCTACGGCTATGAGTGGAACGAAGTATTCCAGAGCATTGATGTGCATCCACTGGGATCGGCGTCGATCGCACAGGTCCACCGGGCGGTTCTGAAGACTGGGGAAGACGTTGTCGTCAAAGTTCAGAGGCAGGGCATCTATAAGGTAATGTCCAGAGATATCAGCTTACTCCACAAAGCGGCAAAGCTGGTTCCGCCAGGTACGATCAAGGACATGGTGGATATTAACATGGTTCTGGACGAGCTCTGGACTGTCACCCAGCAGGAGATGAATTTCCTTCTGGAGGCTGCCAGTATGGAAGAATTTGCCCAGCGCAATCAGGATGTGGCTTTTGTTGCAACGCCCCGGCTCTATCGCGAATATACGACCAACCATGTGCTGGTGATGGAATATATTGACGGATTTGCGATCAACGATAAAGAAAATCTGCTGGCAAATGGTTATGATCTGAATGAGATTGGAACAAAGCTTGTAGATAATTATATTCGCCAGGTTATGGAGGATGGCTTTTTTCATGCTGATCCGCATCCGGGCAATGTGCGCATCCGTGACGGCAAGATTGTCTGGATCGATATGGGAATGATGGGAAGACTTACCGAGCGTGACCGGGAGCAGATCAGCAATGCAGTCAAAGGTGTGGCAGAGAATGACATCGGCCTGATCCAGGAAGCGGTGATGGCACTTGGCGAGTTCCGCGGAAAGCCGGATCAGAGCAAGCTGTATGAAGATATCAATAATCTGATGGCAAAATATGGCACGGTTGATATGGGTGATATCGATATTGCGGAAGTTATGCAGGATTTGATGGAAGTGATGAAGGAAAATAAAATTTCCATGCCTCATGGACTTACTATGCTTGCAAGAGGACTTACCAATATGGAAGGTGTGCTTGCCGAGATCAGTCCGCAGATCAACATGGTTGAGATTGCGGCGGCACGGATGAAGGAGAACTTTCTGACGAAGGAGCAGTGGAAAAAAGAGATGAAGAATGATGCAAAAAGACTGTATCGTTCTCTTCACAAGGCAGTGGATATTCCTTCCCTTGCAGCAGACATCCTGCAGGGTCACATGAAAGGACAGACCAGAGTCAACCTGGATCTTCATACTTCGGATGAGCTTTCCAGACTGCTCAGGAGGCTGGTGCGGAATATTGTAATGGGGCTGTGGGTGATGGCACTTCTGATCAGTTCCAGTATTATCTGTACAACCAATATGCAGCCAAGGTTGTGGGGGATTCCGGCAATCGGTGCGTTTGGATATCTGATGGCATTTGCCATAGTAATGTATGTTTTTATCAAACATATCTTTTCAAAAAAATAAATAAACAGGGGGAAAAGAGATGCGGAAGGAGTTTTATACAGGGCATCTTTTTGATGTATATCGTTATTTTGGAGCACATAAAGAGGGTGAAAATTTTATTTTCCGTGTGTTTGCGCCATCGGCAAAAGGAGTGTGCGTATTTGGAGAGTTCAGTAACTGGACAGAGATCCCGATGTGTCAGGAGGGACAGAGCGGTGTATATGTGTCGCAGCCGATTCCGGCGAAGACTGGTCAGATGTATAAGTACTGCATTTACACAGCAAATGGCGGAAGGGTAGAGCACTGTGATCCATATGGTTTCCAGATGGAATTAAGACCAGGAGACTGCTCAATCTTAACGGACCTTTATAGTTATAAATTTAAGGATGAAAAATGGATGAAGAACCGGACGGTCGGATTTGACAGTCCGGTAAATATCTACGAGATCCATGCAGGATCCTGGAGAAAAAAAGGAGAAGGTCAGACAGACTGGTATACTTATACTGAGCTTGCAAAGCTTCTGATTCCTTATGTAAAAAAGAATCACTATACCCATATTGAGATGATGCCGCTTTCCGAGCATCCGTTTGACGGATCCTGGGGATATCAGAATACCGGATTTTTTGCACCGACCACACGCTATGGAACACCGGATGAGCTGAAAAAATTTGTGGATGAGTGTCACCAGGCAGGAATTGGTGTGATCATGGACTTTGTTCCGGTACATTTTGCAGTCGATTATTATGGACTGAAAGAATTTGACGGAACCTGTCTGTATGAATATCCAAATGCGGCAGTAGGTGAAAGCGAATGGGGAAGCTGTAATTTCATGCATTCCAGAGGGGAAGTACGATGTTTCTTACAGTCGGCAGCAAATTACTGGCTGAGTGAGTTCCATTTTGACGGAATCCGTATGGATGCGGTCAGCCGTCTGATCTACTGGCAGGGTGACGAGACCAGAGGTGTCAACGGAACGACACTGGATTTTCTGAAGGTGATGAACCAGGGACTAAAGTCCCTTCATCCGACGGCCATGCTGATCGCAGAAGATTCCACTAATTTTCCAGGTGTCACCAAACCGGTTGATCAGGGAGGACTTGGTTTTGATTACAAGTGGGATCTTGGCTTCATGCACGATACGCTGGAATATTTCCAGAGTGCACCAGAATACAGAAGCAGAGATTATCATAAGCTGACGTTTTCGATGATGTATTATTATAATGAGCGTTTTCTGCTGGAATACTGTCATGATGAAGTGGTACATGGAAAGGCAACGATTCTCCAGAAGATGAACGGAGAATATGAGGATAAATTCCCGCAGGCAAGAGCCATGTATTTGTACATGATGGCGCATCCTGGTAAGAAGCTGAATTTCATGGGAAATGAATTCGGTCAGCTTCGCGAGTGGGATGAAAGCCGCGAGCAGGACTGGGATATCTTAAAATATCCGCTCCATGGTGCATTTCACCGATATATGATCGAACTGAACCGTATCGGTCAGGAAAATGATGCATTCTGGCATGATTACGATCCGGAGAATTTCAAATGGCTGGACTGCCATCAGGAAGAACGCTGTATCTATGCAATCAAAAGAAAAGGAAAAGATAAGAACTTTATCGCGATATTCAACTTCTCAGACGAAGAACAGGAAGATTACGAACTGGATACCGAAGAAGGAGGAAAACTCAGTGTGGTACTGAATACGGACTGGGACGAATATGGAGGAAATACAAAAAAGAAAAAGACATTGCCGGCAAAAGCAAAAAAAGGGACGCATGTGACGCTGGACCTGCCGCCGTTTTCGGGGATTTTGCTGATGAGTTAGGTGGTGGGAAAGGGACGCTCGGGGCAGAACGATATTTCTGCTTTCGGGCTGTGCTATGACACCAGAACCGCATCGGCGAAGGGGAAGACGGCACCATACTAAGCGCACAAAAAACTAATACCAGGGGGACGGCATCCGCTGCGCGTCGCCTGATATGTTGTCTGACGGGAAGTGGTGGCAATGGATTTATGTAGGATGCCAATTAGTAGATACTATAAAATTTAATATCGGTACTGGAGAAGTATAAGTGAATGATATGAAGTTTACGTTCCTGTGCAACCTATCCCACTGAAATTAAAATAGTATTTTCCCAGTGCGGCAGCGAAGCGCCTCCGCACAATTTGTACTGGAGCGACAAACGCAAGCACCCATGCATTCGGAATGAACCCCATCGGAAACGTCGGTACTTAGTGAGAGGATGTCGTCAGACATCATCGAACTTAGTATCCGCTACGTTTGCGGACTAAGCGCGAGCGGGGGTGAATCCGAATCCATGGGTGCGTAACTTTGCCAACCACCTACAACTTGCAAACCTCCCTGTCGTACGTCATCAGTCCGTTTATTTCATCTTCGATGTCGGAGAGTTGCGTATATACTGCTCCGCACAAGCCCTGTTCTTTGAGGGGCTCGATTTCTTCAGACATAAGTTTATAATAGGCTGCCTGGAATTCTTCCGGTGAAGAGCAGATCTTATATCCGTATGTCTTGCCGGAGCAGGTATGTCCTTTGATCTGGCAGGTGTAGCCGCCGTATTCGGAGATGACGAAAGCGCGGTCAGATGGAATTACGAACTGCTTTGCAAAGTAGTTATGTTCACTTTTGAAATCTCCCTGCCGTCTGTCAAACCAGCCACTGGCGGAATCGATGAGCCGGGTGTCATCCAGTTCGCGGAACAAGGCAGTGAGCTTTTTCGAATCAAACTGTCCCCAGCCTTCATTGAAGATCACCCAGGTGCTGATGCATGGGAATGCTTTTAGGGCAGTGACAGTTTCTTTACATTCACGGATGAATTCTTCTCTGCCATGTACATTTTTCCTGCCGAAGAGAGGATGAATCCGGTCACTGGTGTGAAGCTTGAATTTTGGAAAGAGCGCAGGCAGCCAGGTCATGAACGGAGCATTGTAGGTACCGCCGTTTACCATGTCCTGCCAGACGATCATTCCCAGGCGGTCGCAATGATAATACCATCTTGCAGTCTCGACTTTTACATGCTTACGGATCATGTTGAAGCCGAGATTTTTCATGGTCTGGATATCATAGATCAGTGCTTCATCAGACGGAGCAGTGTAAAGTCCGTCCGGCCAGTATCCCTGATCCAGGATTCCATTCAGGAAAAGCGGTTCATGGTTCAGACAGAAGCGGGGAAGTCCTTTTTTATCCGGTTCGATGGTAAAGGTACGCATTGCAAAATAGCCGGTGACTTTATCTTCGCCTGCCTGTATCTCCATCGTATAAAGATAAGGATCATCCGGATTCCAGGGATGCATATTGTTGACGTCACAGTAGCAGGAGTAACAGCATAGAGAGTCAGACTGATTGGTGCAGATCCCTTTGGAAATCAGGCGACCGTCCATGTCTCTGACATGACAGACAACCGCTTCGGCATCGCTGCATCCGGAAATCGGATGATTTAAAAGAAGGGATACGTGTACCGTCTCTTTTTCATATAAAGGGGTGAGCTCCAGTTCTTTGACATAGACAGCCGGAACCCATTCCATCCATACTGTCTGCCAGATTCCACTCTGGGCGGTGTAGAACATTCCGCCACGCTTTAATTTCTGTTTTCCAACACTGTGATAAGAAGTGTCGGAACGGTCTTCAATGTGTACAGTCAGAGTGTTGGAACCCGCCTGCAGAGCATCTGTGATATCAGCAGAAAATGGAAGATATCCGCCGATATGTGAGACAACTACTTTTCCATTTACCAGAACTTTTGCATACTGATCGACTGCACCAAAATGTAAGATGCACCGGGATCCGTCGGAAGGTAGGCACTTGATCGGCAGAAGGCGCTCACAGAGCATTTTTTCGTGCGGTTTTAACTGGAAACCGGCACCGGAAAGAGGGGCTTCCGGAGAAAAAGGAACGAGAAGAGTTCCTTCTTTGGTTATGGTATTTTTCTCTGAAAGAACTGTGTAATTCCATTCTCCATTCAGGTTGATATATTGATCGCGGATCATTTGCGGACGTGGATATTCTTCCAGTATGTGCTGCGGATCAAGAGCTTTTCCCCAACGGGTAGTCAGTGTCTGATGGGAAGCTTTTCCGGGAAAGATCCGTACACTTGCAAGTGCTGCTAAAAGATTCATAAAAAAACCTCTTTCGTTAAATATTCTTATAGTCTATTGTACCATGTGACAACAAAAACACCGCACATTTTATAGAAATTTTAGAAATGAAAACAGCGGGAAAAAACGGATTGTAAAAAAGAAAGAATCAGTTTATCATAAGAATATAAGAAAAGATGAGCTGTGAGAATACAGACAAAGAGCAGGCAGGAGGAAAGACCGATGAAAATAGTTTTAGATACACATGCACATACCATTGTCAGCGGACATGCATATAATACGATCCGTGAGATGGCACAGATGGCGAAAGAGAAAGGACTGGAGGCATTTGCACTGACTGAACATGCACCGCAGATGCCGGGAACCTGTCATGAGTTCTATTTCCAGAATCTGCATATCGTACCGCGTGAAATGTACGGCGTGAGACTGTTCATGGGTGTGGAACTGAATATTATGAATGAAAAGGGAGAGGTTGACCTTCCGGAGAGCACACTTTGTCAGATGGATCTTGCAATTGCAAGTATTCATGGACCTTGTTATAAAGGCGAGCGGACGGAAGAGGCAATCACGGCAGCATACCTTGCGGCAATGGAGAATCCGCTGATTCACATTATTGGACATCCGGATGACGGAAGATATCCGGTGGATTATGAACAGCTGGCAAAAAAAGCAAAAGAGACAGGAACCATTCTGGAGGTAAATAACGGTTCGTTAAGACCTGGCGGATTCCGCGTGGATACCAGGAAAAATGATTTAAAAATGCTGGAATACTGTAAGAAATACGAAGTTCCGGTTACGATGGGAAGCGACGCACACATGGATGTAGATCTTGCAGATTACAGTTATGCGCTCCCGGTGATCGAGGAGAGTCATTTTCCGGAAGAACTGACCGTTAATACTTCTGCAGAGCTTCTGGAATCATGTATCCGGCATAAACGGAATATGTGGAAACAGAAAAAAGTGAATTGTTAATACGTCACTTACGTTAAAAAAGCCTGGATGAAAGATAGAGAAAAGACTTGATATCTAGTTTTTAATACTATATAATATCTATATTGAGGTGAAAAAGAATGACGATAAATACGGAAGATTTATTAAACAGTATCCTGGAAAGTGTCGGTGGAATTGATTATATTCATCCGGTAGATATTCCGAATATAGATTTATATATGGATCAGGTAACAACTTTTATGGAGGAGCAGCTCAGTTCGACGAAGCGTTATGAGGATGATAAGATCCTGACGAAAACGATGATCAATAATTATGCGAAGAACAATCTGCTTCCGCCTCCGATCAAGAAAAAGTATTCCAAAGAGCACCTTCTGGTTTTGATTTTTGTCTATTATTTTAAGAATCTGCTCTCGATCAAAGATATTGAGATCTTGTTAAAGCCATTGACGGACAAATATTTTGCTGTGAATTCGGAATTTGATATGGAAAGCATCTATGAAGAAGTCTGCAAGATGGAAAAAAGCAGGATCGGAGAGCTGCAGGATAGTATTCGCAAGGCGTATGAGACTGCTGAGCATTCTTTTGCATGTGTGGATGATGAAGAAAGAGAACAGCTTCAGAAGTTTGCCTTTATCTGCAATCTCAGTTTTGATGTGTATGTGAAAAAACAGTTGATCGAAAAAATGGTGGACGAACTTCCAAAGCCGGATAAGAAAAAATAAAAGAGTCAGTTAAAAAAGGATAAAAAAGGAACGGATTTCAGATTTTGAAATTCGTTCCTTTTTTACTATTATGTGTCTGGCAATGGCTGTTACTACCAGCTCCTGCCGGTGTCTGTAAAATTAAGATTCGGATTCTTCAGCCCCCGACTGAAGTCTCTCAAATACCATATCGTATCCATCATTACCATAATTAAGAGAGCGGTTTACGCGGCTGATTGTTGCTGTGGAAGCACCGGTCTTTTCTGCAATCTCCAGGTATGTTTTCTGATCACGCAACATCTTAGCTACTTCAAAACGCTGTGAAAGCGATAAAAGCTCATTGATCGTGCAGACATCTTCAAAGAATGTGTAGCATTCTTCTCTGCTTTTCAGACTGAGAACGGCGTCAAATAAAGAATCGACCGCTTCTGTTCTGATTTTTCTACTCATTATATTATCCCTCCGTGACAAATAATCAATAAGAGTGTGACAAAAACTGCCCCACTCATTCATACAATGACATTTTAGCACATTAAAATTTTAAAGTCCAGATATTTTACAAAATTTTACAGATAAGAAAAAAGGAGCTGGATTTTTCTATTTTTACGACGAAAAATAGGGATGAGAGATTCTTTGACACCCTCCTTTTTTTATAATATAATGATGCAATAGAGCCTCGAGAGAGGAGAAGAAAGAGGAACAAAAATATGAGTATTTATGATACATTAAATGACAGACAGCAGGAGGCTGTTTTCTATACAGAGGGTCCGCTTCTGATCCTTGCCGGAGCAGGATCCGGTAAGACACGTGTACTTACACACAGGATCGCCTGGCTGATTGATCAGATAGGTGTGAATCCATGGAATATCCTGGCGATCACATTTACGAACAAGGCAGCCGGGGAGATGCGTGAGAGAGTGGATCAGATTGTTGGATTCGGTTCGGAGAGTATCTGGGTGAGCACCTTCCATTCAATGTGTGTGCGGATCCTGCGCAGATATATTGACCGGCTCGGGTATGATACAAATTTTACGATTTATGATGCAGATGATCAGAAGACACTGATCAAGGATGTGTGCAAATATCTGCAGATCGATACGAAAATGTTTAAGGAACGGTCGCTTCTTAGTGCGATTTCTTCCGCAAAAGATGAGCTTGTCACACCGGAAGAGATGACACTTCGTGCAGAAGGAGATTGGGCGAAAAAGAAGATTGCACAGGTTTATACCGAGTATGAAAAGCAGCTGAAAGCTAACAATGCACTCGATTTTGATGATCTGCTTTTAAAGACGGTACAGCTTCTTCAGACACAGCCGGATGTGCTGGAGTATTATCAGGAAAGATTCCGTTATATCATGGTGGATGAGTATCAGGATACGAATACGGTACAGTTTAAGCTGGTAAGTCTTCTTGCCGGTAAGTATCAGAATCTGTGTGTAGTTGGTGACGATGACCAGTCGATCTACAAATTCAGGGGTGCGAATATCATGAATATCCTGAATTTTGAAAAAGAATATCCGAATGCGAAGGTGATCAAGCTGGAACAGAATTACCGTTCCACATCCACAATCCTGAACGCAGCAAATGAAGTGATCCGTCACAATACAGGACGGAAAGAGAAGTCGCTCTGGACCGAGAATGGTGAGGGTGAGAAGATTCAGTTCCGTCAGTTTGATTCTGCTTACGATGAGGCGGATTATATTGTCAGTGATATCAAAGACAAGGTGAACAGTGGAAAAAGAGAATACAAGGATTTCGCTATTTTATACAGAACCAATGCGCAGTCCCGTATATTCGAGGAAAAGATGGTGGTATCCAATGTTCCGTATAAGATCGTTGGTGGAGTAAACTTCTATGCAAGACGCGAAATAAAGGATCTGCTGGCATATTTAAAAACAGTAGATAATGGAAAAGATGATCTGGCAGTGCGGAGGATCATCAATGTGCCGAAGAGGGGAATCGGACTGACAACTATCGGAAGGGTGCAGGACTATGCAACGGAACGGGAGATCAGTTTCTATGAAGCAATCCTGGCTGCAGGATCGGTTCCGGGAATCGGACGTGCGCTTGGTAAAATCGAATCCTTTGCAGCCCTGATTGAGCATTTCAAAGCCGAAGGCGAACGCATGAGTGTAGCGGAGCTGATGGATGAGATTATCGATGCAACTGGATATGTAGAAGAACTGCAGGCGGATTCTGATGAAGAAGCAGAAAGCCGTCTGGAAAATATTGAAGAGCTTCGGAATAAAATTGTTGCATACGAGGAATCCTGTGAAGCAGAAGATGAAAAACCGACACTTTCCGGCTTCTTAGAGCAAGTGGCATTGGTTGCAGATATCGACAGTCTTGATGAGGAGACAGACTATGTGGTGCTGATGACTTTACATAGTGCGAAAGGTCTGGAATTTCCACACGTCTATCTCGCCGGCCTGGAAGATGGGATTTTCCCAAGCTATATGACGATCACGGCAGATGATCCGGCAGAGCTGGAAGAAGAGAGAAGACTCTGCTATGTGGGAATTACCCGTGCAAAGGAGAATCTGACGCTGACCTGTGCAAGACGACGGATGGTACACGGTGAGACACAGTATAATAAGATGTCCAGATTCTTAAAAGAGATTCCGCTGAGTCTGCTTTCTACCGGTGCCCTGTTCAAAAAAGAGCAGACAGAGGAGGAACCAAAGGTATCTGCTTACCGTCAGGCAAAACAGGCATTTGCGACAAAAGCGTTCGCGGCGGCAAAGCCTGCACAGCAGTTTACTGTGACCAAGGGAAAAGGTCCGGGATATGATGTGGGGGACAGAGTGCGTCATATAAAGTTTGGGGAAGGACTGGTGACACAGATCACAGAAGGCGGAAGAGACTACGAAGTGACCGTGGACTTTGATACGGCGGGCACGAAGAAGATGTTTGCCATGTTTGCAAAACTGCAGAAAATTGACTAAAATTGCACTATGTGCCTAAGAAACACATTCTTTTTCGTAAAATCTGTGCAATATGGTGGAAATTATGCATGGATTTGTGGTATACTAGCTATAAATAATGAGTGAGCCGAAGCGGAAAGTGACGGCAGAAAGGGCGTGTATGGAGATGAACAGAATCGAAGAATTACTTGCAACAACGAAACTCAACGATATGATGCATAAGAAAGATGATGATCAGAAGACAACTGTTCTCTGGATTCTTGCAATTATCGGTGCGGTAGCAGCAGTTGCAGCAATTGCATATGCAGTATATTGTTTCTTTACTCCGGATTATCTGGAAGACTTTGAAGAAGATTTTGACGATGATTTCGACAATGATTTCTTCAGTGACGAAGACGAAGTACAGTAATATTAAGAAAGCAGCGAAGGCAGGAATTGTCAAAGATTCCTGCCTTTTCTATGTGAGGGTATATAGATAGATGAAAAAAGGACAGATATTAGAAGGATATATAGAAAGGGTAGATTTCCCGAATAAAGGATTTGCCGTGGTAGAGGGCGAAGAAAAAAAAGTGATCGTGAAGAATACCGTTCCGGAACAGAAGGTGCGTTTCGCGGTGAATAAGATACGAAAAGGTCAGGCAGAGGGCCGGCTTCTGGAAATTCTGGAGCATTCACCGGAAGAATGTCAGCCGGCATGTCCGCATTTTGGAGCCTGTGGCGGATGTACTTATCAGAATCTGCCGTATGAAAAGCAGGTGGAGATGAAGGAAGCGCAGATCCATGCAATGATGGATGCGGCGGTTGATGGTGATTATATCTGGGAGGGTGTTAAAGAAAGCCCGGTCAGAGAGGAATACCGCAATAAAATGGAATTTTCTTTTGGAGACGAATATAAGGATGGACCTCTTGCACTTGGCATGCATAAAAGAGGCAGCTTTCACGATATTGTAAATGTTACAGAATGCAAGATCGTGGATGAGGATTTCAGACGAATTTTAAAGGCTGTTCTGGAGTTCGCGACAGATACAGGTCTTCCGTATTATCACAGAATGCGCCATACTGGATTTTTCCGTCATCTTCTTGTGAGAAAGGCAGTTCGCACCGGAGAAATTCTGATTGATCTGGTAACAACATCGGAGGCACAGCTAGATGAAGCCGGACTGGTGGAAAAGCTTACCGGTCTTTCTTATGATGGGAAGCTTGCCGGAATTCTTCATACAACCAATAACAGCCTTGCAGATGTGGTAAAAGATGAAGGAACCAGAACCTTATATGGACAGGATTATTTCTATGAGGAACTTCTGGGACTGAAGTTCAAGATCACACCATTTTCTTTTTTCCAGACTAATTCCCTTGGCGCGGAAGTGCTTTATGAGGCAGCAAGATCTTATATCGGTGAGACAAAAGATAAGGTAATCTTTGATCTCTACAGTGGAACCGGAACGATTGCACAGATCCTTGCACCAGTGGCAAAAAAAGTAGTAGGTGTGGAGATTGTTGAAGAGGCGGTAGAGGCTGCAAAAGAAAATGCTGCTTTAAATGGACTCGATAACTGTACCTTCTGGGCTGGAGATGTGTTGAAAGTAATCGATGATCTGGGTGAAGTACCGGATCTGATCGTGCTGGATCCCCCAAGAGACGGCGTGCATCCGAAAGCACTGGAAAAGATCATTGATTTTGGTGTGGAGAGAATGGTTTATATTGCCTGCAAGCCGACCAGCCTGGCAAGAGATCTGGAGCTTCTGCAGGGAAGGGGATATCAGGTAGAACGGATTGGGTGTGTGGATCTTTTTCCGGGCACTTACCATATTGAGACGGTCTGTCTTTTGTCCAAACTCCATGAAGCGAAGCATCATGTGAATGTGAGACTTGACATGGACGAGATGGATTTAACGGCGGCTGAGAGCAAGGCTACTTATGAGGAGATAAAGTCCTACGTGGCGGAGCATAATGATGGGATGAAAGTTTCTAATCTCTATATTGCACAGGTTAAGGCTAAGTATGGAATCATAGAGCGTGAGAATTATAATAAACCTAAGTCAGATGACGCAAGACAGCCTAAGTGTCCGAAGGAGAAGGAAGAGGCAATAGTAGAAGCGTTGAAAGCTTTTAAGATGATTTAGTTTAGGAGTATGACGATATGAGGGTTTTATTAGGAACAACAAATCCATCAAAGGTAAAAAGATTTTCGGATTTGTTAAAAGGGTATGATATTGAATTTATTACTTTAAGAGATATCGAAGTTATAGAAGAACCTAAGGAAATGGGGAATACACCAGAAGAAAATGCTATTATGAAGGCAGAGTTTTATGGACAATACTTTGATGTTGTTATTTGTAATGATTCTGGATTATATTTTGAAGAACTGGATTTTGAGGATTTGCGTCAGCCGGGACTAAATATTAGAACACCTATGAATATGGATAGACTGTCAGATGAAGAGATGATTGATTACTATTCAAAACTTATTGCAGGGCTTGGAGGTAAAGTCACAGCATATTACCTAGATGGAATTGCAGTTTATAATCACGGAGTAATTTCATCGTTTATGGACAATATGGCAGCTCAAAAAAATGGATTATTCTATATGATTGATAAAGCTTCATCAAAAAGATTTGAAGGATGGCCTCTTGATTCATTATCAATCAATAAAGAAAACGGCAAATATTTTGTTGATGGAAGTATTGAAGAAAGCAAAGAAAATATCATAAAAGATCAATATCAAAAGAGTGTCGTAGATTTTTTGATTAAGTCTTTACATATAGCATAGTATAGGAGAAATGTGACAACTGGAGTTTCCTGAGAATATTCAGGCAATTGTCGGCGGAAAAGAATATTCGCTAGATAATACTGTCTTAAAAATCTGGCCGGAAAGTGAAGAAACAAATGGCGAATATGCAAGTGCAATAAGAAGTTTCAAACACAATTTGGATATTCAAAAGATATACATAAATTTTGATATAAAAGATACTATTGAGAGGCCGAATGACATTTGAAGGAGAAAATAGTGGACAGAAATAATGCATTAACAGATCCTAAGAAACTTGTCAGAGTAGAATTAAAAAATGCTGGATTTGATATTGATAAAATCAAAATACCGGATAGAGTATATCTTCTTGCTGATGACATTTTTGATGAAATGGTGTCAAGAAATGTAGGAGAATATAGATATCCATTAGGTGGGAAGTTGTATGTGTTTAATAAAAATGAAAACATTGGTTTTATAAAAGGGCATATGTGCTCGCCTGCGATAGCTACACAAGCGGAGGATTTAATTGCCGGAGGCGTTAAAGAATTAATTCATGTTGGTTATGCCGGGGGCTTACGACCAGAATTAGTTCCGGGAGAGATTATTCTTACGGACGGTGCTTTTAATGATACTGCAGTAGCAAGGTTGTACGGATATGATTATGATATAATTCATTCATCGAAGGATTTGACGAACGAGATTGAATCAATGATAACAAGTGCAGAAATACCATATAAGAGAGGAATTCACTGGACAACGGACGCAGGTTATAGAGAGACGTGGGGACAAGTCATGGATTATCGGGATAAAGGAGCACTTTGCGTTGAAATGGAAGGAGTTGGTTTGTTTACAATAGCTAATTATAGAAAATGTGTGGCAACAGGTATATATGTTGTTTCTGATGTGTATTCAGAGAATGATTGGAAACTTGGATGGGAAGGCAATGATATTAAAAGAGCTGTTGGTGCTGTTATTGATATGATAATTGAGTCTATAAGATAGATTGGAGTGTGGTAAGATAGTCGTGAAGTTTGAAAATGTTTATTTTATTAATGGGACAGCATATGCTGGAAAATCCACAATGGTAAAACTTCTGGCAGAAAAATATGACGGAATCGCCTGCGAAGAAAATTATCAGGATAGACTTTTAGAAAATTTGGATACCAAGGAGTTTCCTAATCTTACTTACACAAGAGATTTACAGGATTGGGGTGAATTTGTCAGAAGAACTCCAGATGAATATGAGGCGTGGGTAAATGGAGTTACGAAAGAATGTACTGTCTTAGAAATTGAAATTTTAAAGGATTTAGTTTCCAGAACAAAGAAAAAAATATTTGTAGATACTAATATTTCGGTTGAAATTTTACATGAAATTTCAGATGAAAATCATGTTTTGATTATGTTAGCAGATCCGAATATTTCTGTGCAGAGATTTTTTGAAAGACCAGATAAGGAAAAACAGTTTTTATATCAGTTGTTATTGAAAGAAGATAATTCTGAGGAGGCTATGATAAATTTCAGAGAATGTCTGAAAAGAATTAATTCACAGGAAAGATATATGATGTTTCAAAAATCTGGATTTAATGTAATAACAAGAGACGAAAACCGTAGTATTGATGAGACATTTGCTTTGGTAGAAAATATGTTTGGATTAAATAGATAAAGTCGATACAATGTCTGAGAATGTTAATGCGGAGCAAGATGTTAGTGCGCATTGACAGACTTTTGGTAAAGCCGGTTCAGGTGGTGGTGAAACTGATGCCGGATGCTGAGATGGAACCGCCGTATGATGGTGCGAAAAAATGATTCTGGTTGATGATGTGGATAATCGGCAGTTTCTGTGTGAATTGGTTGAGAGCATGTGGGAAGAATTGCTTAAGAAGAAAGAGAAAAATTGCACGTAAGACTTGACAAAATCGAACAAATATTCTATATTAACAGTGGAGATTTTATACCCAAAAGTAGAAAATAGGATAATCAAAGTTCTTGAGGGTTTGCCGAACTAATTGAGGGTCAGTCGTGAGGG
>NZ_JAAIMM010000036.1 GCF_013300725.1 Allocoprococcus comes | reverse complement strand
TTGAGAAAAATTTCTTAAAATTAACTCTTGACAAAAGTCACTTCATAACAGGAGATAGTGCGATATGGAAAGCTGGAAAAATGTGACAAATACTTTTTCGGAAAAAAGAAGACATTATAGGAATACGTATTTAGAAATATGTGAGGTTTATGATGAAGCTGTGGAAGTAAGTGTATTTTCATCAGAAAGTCAACCATATGAGATCTATGTATCGTATGGAAGAATGTATGGAGTCATTTATAGTAATGCGGAAGATGCATATGCTAAATTAGAGGAAATAAAAAAAGTTTTGGAGAAAGAATACAAAGAAAATAAAGAACCTACGGATGAATTTATTGAAGCTTTTGCTGAAAAATATCAATTGGAATTGCCACAGGACATAATTTTTGATACATCCGCATTATTTGATTTGTTTTAATTGATAGAGTTGTGGCAAAGTATGTACCCGCCAAAATACGAAGGAGAAATTATGAGCGGAGACACTTTGGATGAGATTATTATGAATTTACAAAAAGAATGTTCTCAAACATGGAGAGTCAATTACAACAGCGATATGAAGTAGTTGATTGTGATGATGACGGGGAGTATGATTTCCTGTGATACAAGAGCGCTGCCACATCATCTGAGAAAAGTCTGAGAGTGCAAAAAATGCAGACATACATCAAAATCCTCTTGCATAGATTGTAAAAAACAATTTATGCAGGGGTTTTTTTATGAAAGATTACATTGAGGAAAGGGCAGTAGAAATTGCATATTATATCATCGAACATAAAGCCACTGTGCGCCAGACTGCGAAAGAGTTTGGGGTTAGTAAGAGTACGATACATAAAGATGTAACAGAGCGCCTTTTCCAGATCAACCCATCTCTTGCAGGTGAGGCGCGAAAGGTTCTGGATCTGAACAAATCGGAACGGCACATCCGGGGCGGACTTGCTACCAGAGAAAAGTACCTGCATCAGCACGCATAAAAAATCCTTTTCTTTGCAAAAAGATGGTGTATTACATTTTTACAGTATATAATAGAAAAAACGGGGATATACAAAAGAGAAGGGACAGGAAAAGAGAAGAATGGGGAAAACGAAACAAAAACAGGATCGAAGTCATTATCTGTTTTCCAATCGGGAACTGGCAAATCTGATCGGACCTTTGGTAATCGAGCAGTTATTGGCAGTTCTTGTTGGGATGGCAGATTCTATTATGGTTGCAAATGTTGGAGAAGCAGCTGTGTCGGGCGTGTCGCTGGTTGACAATATTATGATTCTGATCATCAATATTTTTGCAGCACTGGCGACTGGTGGAGCAGTTGTTGCCGGACAGTATCTTGGCAGGAAAGATGAAAAATCAGCATGTAAAGCGGCAACACAGCTGGTATGGTTTGTGAGTCTTAGTGCGGTTGTGATCATGATACTGGTTTACTTTGGAAAAGATATAATTCTGAATCAGGTATTTGGTCACATTACAGCGGAAGTAAAAGGACATGCAGATATTTATCTGTTAATTGTAACGGCATCGATTCCATTTATCGCTTTATATAATGGTGGGGCAGCAATTTTCCGTGCGATGGGGAATTCGCAGGTATCCATGCGGGTATCGCTTTTGATGAATGCGATCAATGTAACCGGAAATGCAATTCTTGTGTTCGGATTACGGATCGGAACGGCGGGTGTTGCAATACCGACACTGATTTCCAGAATGGTTGCCGCGATAGTGATAACAGTGTTGCTCTGCAATCAGACACGTATCTTGCATATTGAGCGGACACTGAAATTCCGGTTTGATGGAAGAATGATACGGAAAATACTTGCAATTGGGGTTCCGAATGGTTTGGAAAACAGTATGTTTCAGCTGGGCAAAATTTTAGTGCTGAGTCTGGTTTCAACCTTCGGTACTTATGCAATTGCGGCAAATGCAGTTTCCAATGCGATTGCACTGTTCCAGATTCTTCCTGGAATGGCGATCTCGCTGGCAATTACGACAGTTATTTCCCAGTGTGTCGGCGCAAATGACTATGAACAGGTACATTACTATCTGAAAAAACTGCTTGTGATCATTTATGTGGCAATGGCGGGAACGGTAGCACTTATTTTCCTTGCACTGCCATTGATTTTGAAAGCATACAATTTGTCAGACCAGACAGCAGCGGCAGCAACAAATATTATTCATTTCCATGGGATAAGTGCAATGATTATCTGGCCACTTTCATTTGCCCTTCCAGCAGCGTATCGTGCGGCAGGAGATGCAAAAGCCTGTATGTATACATCGATTGTGTCGATGTGGATTTTCCGGATTGGATTCAGTTATCTGGTAGGAAAATATATGGGACTGGGAGTATTTGGCGTGTGGGTTGCAATGGTGATCGACTGGGTAGTACGTGCAATCTGTTTTGTTATCCGGTACTTTAATGGAAAGTGGAAACATGGGGCAATTGTGTAAATACAGAAGAAAGTTGTCATTTGTAAGATGGTTAGAAAGATGATGCCGGAGTATGAGTTTTAATTGCAGACCAGAGTTCAAACTTTGGTTGGGGCGATAGAAAATGCTTGTAAAACATCCAGAGCTCTACTATAATAAAATATAAAAGCAATAAATAGAAAAAGCGGTCTGAAAGGATCGTATTTTACAGGAGGAAAACCTTGAAGAACGAATTAGTGATTGTACTTGACTTTGGTGGACAGTATAACCAGCTTGTCGCAAGACGTGTCAGGGAATGTAATGTATATTGCGAAATTTATTCTTATAAGATTGATATCGAAAAGATTAAAGCAATGAACCCGAAGGGAATTATCCTGACAGGAGGACCGAATAGCTGTTACGAACCGGATTCACCGACTTATTCTGAAGAACTCTTTAAGCTTGGCATTCCGGTACTTGGTCTTTGTTATGGTGCACAGCTTATGTCTCACGTACTTGGCGGAAAAGTTGAAAAAGCTGACGTCAGAGAATATGGTAAGACAGAAGTCATCATCGACAAGAAAGATTCCAAAGTATTTGAAAATGTATCTGCAACAACAACCTGCTGGATGAGCCATTTTGATTATATTTCGCAGGTGGCACCGGGATTTGAGATTACTGCACACACAGCAGACTGTCCGGTAGCAGCAGCAGAAAATGCAGCAGAAAAGCTTTATGCAATCCAGTTCCATCCGGAAGTGCTTCATACACCGGAAGGAACCAAGATGATCAATAACTTTGTAAAGAATGTCTGTGGATGTGTCGGCGAATGGAAGATGGATGCATTTGTTGAAAATACCATCCAGGAAATCCGTGAAAAAGTTGGGGACGGAAGAGTACTTCTTGCGCTTTCAGGCGGAGTTGATTCTTCTGTGGCAGCAGGACTTCTTTCCAGAGCAATCGGCAAACAGCTTACCTGCGTATTTGTAGATCACGGTCTTCTTCGTAAGAATGAAGGCGATGAAGTTGAGGCAGTATTTGGACAGAATGGTCAGTTTGACCTGAACTTTATCCGTGTCAATGCACAGGAAAGATACTACAACAAGCTTGCCGGAGTTACAGAACCGGAAGCAAAGCGTAAAATTATCGGAGAAGAATTTATCCGTATTTTTGAAGAAGAAGCAAAGAAGATCGGTGCAGTGGAATTCCTTGCACAGGGAACCATTTACCCGGACGTTGTAGAAAGCGGACTTGGCGGAGAATCAGCAGTGATCAAGTCTCATCACAACGTAGGAGGACTTCCGGAGTATGTTGATTTCAAAGAAATCATTGAACCACTTCGTGATCTCTTCAAAGATGAAGTCCGCAAGGCAGGTCTTGAACTTGGACTTCCGGAGAAGCTTGTATTCCGTCAGCCATTCCCGGGACCGGGACTTGGAATCCGTATTATCGGAGAAGTAACGGCTGAAAAAGTACGGATCGTGCAGGATGCAGATGCAATTTACAGAGAAGAGATTGCAAACGCAGGACTTGACCGCAGCATTGGACAGTATTTTGCAGCCCTGACCAATATGAGAAGCGTTGGTGTTATGGGTGACGAGAGAACTTACGATTATGCAGTCGCGCTTCGTGCGGTTAATACGGTTGACTTTATGACTGCCGAGGCAGCAAAGATTCCGTATGAAGTACTTGATAAAGTAATGAGCAGAATTATCAATGAAGTTCGTGGGGTTAACAGAGTATTCTATGATCTGACGAGTAAACCGCCGGGAACTATTGAGTTTGAATAGTTGCTACATCTCTGGAAAGCCTTGAATTATAAGGATTTCCAGAGATTTTTCTTTTTGTTGGCTACAAATTGGCTACATCTGCCATTTGGCTACTATCTGGGACTGCTGTTCCGTTGATAAGGTTTTCAAGCTGTTGTGCGACTTCGGCTTGTTTGTTTGGATACAGATGACTGTAAGTATTTAAGGTTGTCTGTATTTTTTCATGCCCTAAACGGTCAGCAATCAGAAGTGGCTGGCATCCCATCTCAATCAAAAGGCTGGCGTGGGAGTGACGGAGATCATGCACACGAATCTTCTTTACACCGGATTTTTTACATCCTCTGAGCATTTCATGGTTCAGGAAATGTTTGGTGTAAGGGAAAAGTCTGTCGTTAGGCTGAATCTCATAACACTTATCCATATAGGTTTTTAAACAATCAGCAAGTGTCTGAGGTATCGTGATAACCCGGTTACTTTTTGGCGTTTTAGGAGGCCAGACAACATCCCTGCCATTGATTCTTTGGAAGGTTTTGTTGATGGTGATGGTATTATTTTCTAAGTTCACATCTTCCGGCGTTAAAGCACACAGTTCGCCTACACGCATTCCAGTATAGTACATGGTCATGAAGGCTGTATAAGAAGCTGGCTTATCCTGTACGGCTGTAATAAACTGTTCAAATTCCGTTTTTGTCCAGAACTGCATTTCTTCTGCATTGCTTTTTCCCATGCTCCCAGCCTTTGTGCATGGATTTTCCCGCAAATCATAATATTTCACTGCATAATTGAACATAGCGGTAATCTGATTATTGATTGCTCTAAGGTAGGTCTGAGCATAAGGCTTTCCGTTCTTATCACGATATGCAGTCAATCCGTTCTGCCATTTACGGATATCCTTTGGTGTAATCTCATTGATCGGGATTTTCCCAAACACCGGAAGGATTTTTTTATCTACCATATAACGCTTGCTGATGATGGTGGATTCTTTCAGACGGTGTCCCATATCCTCAAAATACAAATCTACAAAATCCCGAAACAGCATACCCATATCTGCATTGGCTTTATTGAGAAAGTCCCTTTCCCATTCCAGAGCTTCTTTTTTTGTGGTAAAACCACGTTTTTTCTTGTGGATAGTCTTTCCTGTGTAGTCTTTGACACGCACCTGTGACATCCATTTTCCTGTTGTATCTTTTGTTACTGACAATTACATCATTCCTTTCATAAGAGTTTTCAACTCGTCTTATGTAGGTCTACTTGCCAGAAAAAAGAGCATTCTTTCTTTTTAACCGTTCCTCAGTATCGAGATTTTCCGGTTCTTCCATCTCTACACCCTGTGAAGCGTAGTAGGCAAGAGTTTTATCTTTCCACTCTTCATAGGCATCTTTAGCCATGCAATACTGCTGAAAAGATTCCCTGTTGTTTTCCCATTCCTCAAGGAACAGGCACATATCTGCATTCTGATCAGCGGATTTGTCTTTCCCATCAAAAGTAATGGAACATTGCCAGCCGTCATGATGTGGCGGTCTTTTTGTTTCTATGGAAAAGTGCAGTCCACTGATTTTTTCCAGTTGAAACAAACATTCCATAACATCAGAGAGACAGTCAAATTTGAAATCCCCTGTCTGATGTCCGAGAAGATAGGTAGAAGTCGTATCAAGCACTTTAGCCAATTCATTGACCATTGCGATTGATACTTCAATTTCCCCGCTTTCATATTTCTGGATGGTACGGAGAGATTTTCCAAGAAGGTTTGCTAAATCTTTCTGGTTATATCCTCTTTTTTTTCGGAGTGTTTTAATCCGTTCTCCTATTGTTGAAACTTCCATTTTGTTCATTTTTTATTCACCTCATGGATAATATAACATGAAATAAAACGAATTGCAAGTGCGTAATATTAAAAATATATATTGACAAATGTGAAGAATAAACGTATGATGTAAATACGAATTAAAAGTGCATATAAAAAACGTATTGAATAATAAATATGAAATAGAGGCGTATTGCAATAGCACTTTCGATAAATAGAAAAAAGAAAAGGAGGAGATTGTATGCAGATTAATGTATCTTATATTACCGCAAATGACATTATGGAGATTCTCGGGGTTGGGAGAAGCAAAGCCTATGAAATTGTGCGGGTAATGAATGAAGAACTGGAAAATGCCGGATATAACATCATCAAGGGGAAAGTTCCGGTCAGGTATTTCCAGAAAAAATATTATGGCTGTGAGATGAAAATGGAATGAATATCTTTCAGACAGTAAAAGAAAACGTAACTGCAAGGCAGGCAGCCGAACAGTACGGGTTGAAAGTCAATAAAAACGGGATGGTCTGTTGCCCCTTTCATGATGACAGGCATCCCAGTATGAAAGTGGATAGAGGTTTTTGCTGTTTTGCTTGTGGTGCGAAAGGGGATGTGATCACATTTGTGGCAGATTTCTTTCATCTAGCACCATTGGAAGCAGCAAAGAAACTGGCAGAAGATTTTCAGATACCTGTTTTTACAGATAACGCAAGAAAAAGGAATGCCAGTAAGAAAAAAGAAAAACCGAAAAGAACATTCTACCAGACGGAAAAGAAATTTGAAGAATGGGAACGGGAAAGTATCCGTATTTTATCGGATTATCTTCATCTGCTGGAAGAATGGAAAATAAGATACGCACCAAAAACACCAGAGGAAGAATGGAAAGCAGAATTTATAGAAGCCTGCCAGCAGACAGAAAAGATAAATTACTATCTGGATTTACTGGTGTTTGGAGAGTTACAGGACAGAATTGAATTTTTACTGGATAGTGGGAAGGATGTGAAAAGAATTGAGAAACGAATGGAAGAATATAGACGAAACAACAAGGAATAGACTGGAAGAAGCATTGGATCAGAGAGAAATGAACTTTAAAGGGTACTCTCAGGAATGGTTTGAGGATGGGCAGATTGATGAGGTGGCATTTTGTGAAAATTTCCTGCAAAGAATGCCATTGAAATGTATCAACGGTATCTTTTTCAGCTATGACGGAATGCTGCCGGACAGCGAGGTAGAAAAAGAAATTTACAGAATGGTAAAACCAGTTCTTACGAAAGGAATTTCCAAGAAAGTAAAACAGCTTTTGGAGGTTCTGAAACTGGAAGCCTATTCAGAGGAACTTCCGGTGCAAATGGATCGTATCCATGTGAATAACGGAACTTATTTTCTAAATGGAGATTTTACAGAAAAGAAGGAGTTCTGTCTGAACCGCTTGCCTGTAAATTATGAAATGAAAGAAGCAAAGCCGGAACGGTGGTTACAATTTCTTTCAGAACTGTTGGAGGAAGATGATATTCCTACCTTGCAGGAATATATGGGATATTGTTTAATTCCATCCAACAAGGCACAGAAGTTATTGATTATCTTAGGAAAAGGAGGGGAGGGGAAATCCCGTATAGGTTTGGTTATGAGAAAAATTCTCGGAACGAATATGAATGTAAGTAATATTCAGAAAGTAGAACATAATCGTTTCGCAAGGGCGGATTTGGAATACCGACTTTTGATGGTGGATGATGATATGAAACTGGAAGCATTGAAAGACACCAACTACATTAAAACCATAGTCACGCTGGAGGATAAGATGGATTTGGAAAGGAAGTCAAAGCAGAGCGTACAGGGGAATTTATATGTCAGATTTCTCTGCTTTGGAAACGGGAGTCTGAGTGCTTTGCATGATCGTTCCTATGGATTTTACCGCAGACAGATTATCCTTACGGTCAAAGATGTGCCACCGGACAGAGTAGATGATCCCTATCTGATCGAGAAATTGCAAAGAGAAGCAGACGATATTTTTCTCTGGTGTCTGGAGGGATTGAAACGATTACTGAAAAATAAATACCGATTTACCATCAGTGAACGTGCAAAGAAAAATCTGCACGAAGCTATGGAATCTGGAAATAATATTATCGCTTTTATGCAGTCATCTGGGTATATCCGTTTGGAAGAAAATACAACGGCAACTTCTAAAAATTTATATCAGGCATACGGCCGCTGGTGTGAAGACAATACGGAAAAACCTATGAGTGCAAAAAGTTTTTCGGGGTACTTAAAAGAAAATGAAAAGAAGTATCACATTCATTATTCTACCAATATTCCCTCAGACAATGGGAAAAATGCCAGAGGATTTCAGGGAATCCATACGCAGATACGCATAGACAGTTACCGTTGATACGGATGAAAAACCGATAAAAAAGAATTTTCCAAAGAAGCGTATATGCGTATATCTTCAGGAAAATCAAGGGGTTACAGGTTTCTGAAAAGTGTGGAAGATACGTTTATACGCTTATACGTGTAATTTTTAAATTTATTTTATTTTTTAGCAGAAGGGAGTGTTGCAGATGTTAAAGCAGCCGGAAAGAGAAAGCAGAAATGTGAATGATTTGTTTTATGAGATGGAGGGCAGACAGATACAGAAAATGAACAAGGTACTGGAAGGCGTGGAACTGACTAAAGCAGAGGAAAGAACCATGATATGGCTTGCTGGATGGGAAGAAAGTACTGTGGATCATTTGCTATCAGTCATAGAAAAAACAGCCCGGATACGGGCAGAAAAAAAGGGCGGATACGCCCATAAATCTAAGCGTGAGTCCGAGAAGTAATCGGATTATGTTAAACAAAGACAAGCCCTCGGCGATTGAGAGCGAAATACACTCATCGCACAAACCTATGGTTTGTACTCTGTGTATTTCGCTCTGCGAGGCTTATGCCGGATACGGCAATCAGTTCGTAAACAGGTGCCTATGCACCTACTCACAACAAAGTCGGCGGGAGCCGAGGAAGGAGGATGCTTATAGGCAGACATTCATTTATCAGACAAAGCAAGCTGTCCGATGTGGAAGGAAGGATTGATTATATCTCCAATCCGAAACGGCAGGAATATCTCTATGCGACCTATCAGACAGAAGGAGTAACACCGGAGTTTTGGAAAAATCTTGCAAGAGAAAATCAGTTGGATTTTAAGGCGAGTGGATCGGCAGGGAAATGTATTGAAGGGCGTGAGTTTATCATTGCACTTCCTGAAAGTTTTGTTCAGTACAGGGCAGATGATGTGGTAAGGCTTTTTACGGAGAGTTTTCATAAAAGGTATGGTGTGGAGTGTAGTGCAGCCCTTCATCACAACAAGGCAAAGACGAATTATCATATCCATCTGGTATTCAGTGAACGGAAAATGTTGGAACAGCCTGAAGTAAAGATTGCTACCCGAAATATGTTTTATGATGAGCAGGGAAAGCATAGACGCACAAAGAAAGAGGTTTTAGACGAGCAGGGTAATCTTCGGGTGGGATGCAGTATTATCCCCAAAGGGGAAGTCTATGAAAGCCATATTTTCACGAAAAAGGATGAATGGTTTAAGAACAAAGCATTTACCAAAGAAGTCAAGGAACTGTTTACTGATACGATCAACCGATATGTAAAAGAAGAATCTGAAAAACTATCCGTATTTCAACAGGGCGGCGTATATTTAGCAACGAAGAAAATTGGAAAGAACAATCCGAAAGCAGAGGAGATAAAGGCAGACAATGCGGCAAGGCAGGAATGGAATCGGACAGTTGATGTGGCATTAGTTGAAGGTGTTCCTGAAGAAGATATTTTGAAGATCAAGCAGGAAAAAATCACAGATAAAACGCTGCAATCTATAAGGGCATACGGTTGGTTGCCGGATATGTTCCGTCAGATTATCCGAGGTGCGAAAGACTTTTTACAGGAAGTAATTTTCAAATTTAAGCTACCGCCTAAACCTGTACCCAAGATTGACTTGCAGGAGTGGAAAGATATGCAGAAGCTCATGTATGAATTGCAGAGACAGTCAATAGAGATAAAACGCACACAGCAGGATATTTCTTCTTTGAAAAAGCAACTGTCAGAGTTACGAGGACTATTTAAAGGCAAAGAGAGAAAATCTCTGGAAGGGAAAATTGAATTGTTAGAGGATTTGGAAAAGCGTCTGCACAGGAGTATGGAGCAGATCGTAAAACGTGAAGGGTATCCAAATGTGCAATCCTTTCAGAAGGTTTATAACAAGGCAGAAGAACTGATTATAGAATACAATGAAGAACTGCGGGCATGGAAAAATCAGACGGACCAGAAGAAAGAAAATCCGTTAGAACAGCCGAAAAAAGCAAGCGTACTGGAAAAACTGCACCGCTATCAGCATGAAGGCAGACAGCAACCAAAACGGTCAGTTAAGAAAAAATCTATGGATAGAGGAAGATAAAGTATAATAAATTGTTTTGGAAAAAATATGAAAAAACAATAAAAAATACGAAAAAGATATTGAATTTTTAAACAAGAGTGCTATACTGCTTGATATGAAGAAAGGAGGAAAGCCAAATGCGTATTAATGACTTTAAAGCAACAGATGACAAAGACAAAAAAGAACTGGAAAAAAAGCTGAATTCTTTTAAACTTGAAAAAGTTCTGAGCCTTTGGTATTTTGTCCGTTCATCAGGTAAGGCTACGATTGTTGGAAGTAAATCATAAATAACCGTAGAAGAAATGCCTCTAAATTCTCTAAAAAGGAGTTTAGAGGTATTTCCACTTTAATAAGTATTTTGATACTGTTTGGCGAAAAATATGAAGCTTACAAATTTTTCTCTTTCAATAAAAGGAAAGTGCCTGTTAGAAAATGTAAATGTAGATTTTAAATCAAAAACAATCAATCATATTTTAGGAAAAAATGGGACTGGAAAAACATGTTTAGCAAAAGCACTTGTTGGAGCAATGAAGTTTGATGGAGATATAGAAGGTGTTAATAAGAAGGTTTGTGTTATAGGAAGTTATACTAATTTGCCATCAGATTTAAAAGTTAAAGACATTATAGATGTGACTAAACGTAAATTTAATGTTACAGTTGCCCAAAAATTGATTGAACAGTTGAATATACAAGAAATTTCATTTGATAATAAGATGAAAAATTTAAGTGATGGGCAAAAACAGAAAATTAAATTACTATTTTTCTTAGCGACACAGCCAGAAATTGTAGTATTAGACGAATTTACAAATGCTTTGGATAAAAAAAGTTGCTTTGATATATATAGCTTTTTGAATGAATACATCAAAACGAGTAATACAACTATTATCAACATTACTCATAATTTGACAGATATAGAATATCTTGAAGGTGCATATTATTTGATAGAAAATAAAAATATTTTGTCAAATATGACTAAAGAGAAAGTTGTAAATGCTTATATTAAGGGGTGATGGTTAGAATGAAGCTAGAAATGAAAAGGGCTGTAAGAAACAAATTTTATGTAATTTTTACATTGATTAACTTATTAAATGTTTTGCTAGGATACATTTTATTGGTTACTATAGACAAAGTTCAAAATGTGACTTTCCAAGATATGTTTGAAAGTGTATATACTGTTTATACGCAATTTGGAACATTGTTATTTTCGGCTTTTATAATAATGCAGTTTTATGTGGATTATAAAGAAAAAAATATATTTTTTTATAAAACTTTAGGTTTTTCAGAGTTAAGATACTATTTGACAAAGGTTGGCATGATTTTATTAGCAACAATAATTGGCAGTGCTTTTTCTTCAATTTTGGTTTGTGTACCATATGCAAAATTAGGAATGTTGCCAGTGGTATTCCTAAAAATAGAAGGGGTAATGATTTATTATACCCTTATCATATCGACAATAGGATTTATATTTAGCAATTTTTTGGTTGCATTTTTTTCAAGTTTCTTTTTGTGGATCGCAGGAATAGTAGTTTCAGCTGGTTCTCCTTTTATGGAGTATTTTGCATATTATGATGCATCAACAACGGACTATCATCATCTAATATCTTATTTGGATGGGAAAATTGAAATAACAAGTTTGTTACACTACATTGCTGGAAATTATGTATATGATTTGATAGTATTTTTAATTTGTGTTATGGCTGTTTTATGTTTACGTAGGAGGTGGGCAAAGAATGGAATTTAGTCATTTAGCTATATTGTTAACAGAGAATTGTAATGCACATTGTAAAATGTGCTGTGATAGTCGTGGAATAGTGAGAGGAAAGACTTTAACAGAAAGAGAATTGGATAAAATTCTTAATGATGTTAAAGAATGTAAACAGATAACTGATATTGGTATAACTGGTGGTGAACCTATGTTATATCCTGCGTTAATAGATAGAATTATGGAATTTCCTTTCGACAGAAATGTAAAAATTTCGATTAAAACTAATGGTTTTTGGGGAAAAAATATAGAAGATGTTGAAAAATTCATAGAAAAATATAAGACAAAACTTTCGTATATATCGTTGAGTTATGATGAATTTCATATGCCCTTTATTGATATACAGTGCTTGAAAAATATTATTATGGTAGCAAAATCGTATAATATTTCAACGGATGTAGTTGGATGTTTTTTAAAAGATTCGATGACACCGGGAGATATATTAAATCAATTGGGAGAAAGTGCATATTATACAAAGTTTTGTTATCAGCCAGTAATTGCAACTGGATCAGGAAAGTTGTTTGAAGAAAATAGTTATATAAAATTACTTGACTCAGATAATGATGTTTTAAGATGTGTAGGATGTATTGAACCTAATATATTAATCAATCCTAGATTGGAAGTTTATCCATGTTGTTCGCAGGTTATTGAAAATACTATTTTACAAATGGGTAACTTGAATGAAAACAGTTTAAAAGAAATAATTACAGACATCAAAAGTAATTATGTTTTAAATACGGTATTTACAGAAGGATTTACACCATTTATAAAATTGCTTGAAGATAACAAAATTGATTATCCGCATAAATTAGCTAGTCCTTGTGAGTTTTGTGAATTTTTGTTTAAGGACGATTGGTTTTTACAGTTATTAGCCTCTGTTAATTATTATGAAAATATTAGAAAATGAAGATAATAGTATTATAGTTGGAAAATCTGCTGATGATTATATTCTAAAATATCAAAATGACTTTTATAAAATGAAAAAAAAGGATTTTATTCAGATATGTGATGAAGAAAAATTGATTTTTCGAGAAGAAATTAAAGAAAATCCAATATACGCAATAATTATGGTGGGTATCATTTCTTTGACAATAGTAATGTATTTCTTCCATGAAAAGTATGTTATTATTGATTCTAATTTTATAATTGCAAACATAATTTTATTTGCGAATATATTTATACATGAACTAGGGCATGTTTTGTTTCTTAAATTATTTTATAAAAGTGGAAAAATAAAAATAGGTTTTAAAATCTATTTTATTTATCCAGCATTTTATGTGGATACATCAGATAGTTATTTACTGCCTAAATATAAAAGGATAGCAGTATATCTAGCAGGGAATTTTATGAATTGTATTTATGTATTGATTTGTTTTATTTTTTTCCCTTCTTTAAATAAGTATAATTATGCCATTATTTCTACAATACTGATTAATTTTTTGCCTATAATAAAAAGTGATGGATATTATGCTATTACTAGTTTATTTAATAGATATAATGTTGCAAAATCAAAGAAGAAGGATTTTATAGAAGATACTGTTAGAGGAATTTTGATGTTTTTATTTTTGTTTTTACTATCAAAATTAAATGTTTCTTTATAAAAATCTAAGATAAGGAGTACTGTTATTAAACATTAAATAAAAATGAGGTGAATAAAAACAGTGGCTACATTTTGGCTACAAAAACATTACGAACGAATCGGATTGTGCGGATAATCAATCACAAAACACATATAAAACGAACTAATAATACACTTTATAAGCGTTTGTACGAATGTAAAAGACGAGTTTGAATAAATCGAGTTGCTTAAAAAAGCCAGTGTTTATGCGGGTTTCAAGCATTTCGATTAGTCTTTTGATAACAAATTGATAACAGTCATAGCAAGTACCATTATTCTTGTTATCCAGTGGTTTGCGGGTAATAGAATAATAATCAGGCGGCTTGCTGACTAAAGTTCGGAGTTTGGCTCTGAACGAATTCCATATTATAAACTAAGCCCTTAGCTGTGGTTAATAACCATAGTTAAGGGCTTTTTGTCGTGCTTATTTATCTTTCAAGTGGTCTTTGAATGCTTCTACGAGTGCGTCACTGAGTTCCTGTGATGGAACTTTTGCCCAACGCTGTGTGGTGTCGAACGCTGGATAATGGTAACGCCAGTTATCGTATTCTTCTCTGCTGATTTCTTCGGAAGATAGCTTGTCTGCCTGTTCTTTCCAAGCATACAGCATTTTGAGAAGTTCATATGCTTCTCTGCCTTTGTCCTTGTTGACCTTTAAGCATACCTCTCCGTCTGCTTCGCTGACAGTAAGACCGTAAATATCTTCAAGGGTAAATAGAGTGTGCATAAGACCGATATAGCTGTCTATATCAGGAACATCAAGAGCCTGTGGGGAAACATCAAGCACCTGTGCTAATGCATTTGTAAGGTCTGCTTTCGGTTTGCGTGTGCCAGTTTCGTACTGTGCCAAACGCACATCAGCACTCTTTTCTGGAAAACCGACTGCTGTACCGAGATACTTTTGTGTCATACCACGCATTAGTCTGAAAAAATGTATTCTTTCGCTGATAGCCATAATGAAACGCTCCTTTTATATGTAGTGAAATAAGTATAGCAGAAATGCTTAGTGAAAGTCAAGATAAACAGAAACAAAAATGTTTAATATTTTCTTCGTAGCCACTTGACAATAGCAAATATGTTTATTAAAATGAGTTACACATTAAGCAAATATGCTTAATACAACAACTGAATGACCGTCCGAAAAGCCAAACCGCCAAGACCTTGCCTGACCGCAAGCGAGCGCTTGATGTACTGCGGTACATTGGGACAGCACAGCGCCTGCCGACAAGCGGGAGTGCCTGTTGGAACTTTAACACGGAGAAAGCGGCAACCAAAAAATATTTTAGGAAAGGAAAAGATGATATGGAAAACAGATTTATCCGAGCTGAAGATGTGGCTCAGGAACTAAACGTATCAAAACCTTATGCCTATAAACTCATCAGACAATTAAATGAGGAATTGAAAGTAAAGGGTTTTATTACGATTGCAGGGCGTGTAAACCGCCAGTATTTTTACGAAAGGCTCTACGGAGCAGGAAAGGGGGAAATGTAAATGCCAGTATTTAAAAATGAAGATAACGGTACTTGGTACGTGATGGCAAGGTATGTGAACTGGAAAGGGGAACGCAAGCAGAAATGCAAGCGTGGCTTTGCTACCAAACGAGAAGCACAGGAATGGGAAAGGATGTTCAAATTGCAGACTTCCTCAGACCTTGATATGAGTTTTGAAGCCTTTACGGAGCTTTATATCAATGATGTGAAGAACCGATTGAAAGAAAACACCTGGCTGACAAAAGAGCATATCATACGCACGAAAATACTTCCGTATTTTGGAAAACTGAAAATCAGCGAGATTTCCACAAAGGAGATTATCACTTGGCAGAATGAAATGCTTGCCTATCGTGATGAGAAGAAAAAGCCTTATTCACAGACTTATCTGAAAACGCTGCACAATCAGTTGTCCGCCATTTTCAACCACGCTGTTCGCTACTATGAACTGCGTTCCAATCCGGCGGCAAAGGTTGGAAATATGGGAAGTGAGGAACACAAGGAAATGCTGTTCTGGACAAAGGAAGAATATAAAAAGTTCTCTTTTGAGATGATGGACAAGCCTGTTTCCTTTTATGCGTTTGAAATGCTCTACTGGTGCGGTATCCGAGAGGGCGAGCTGTTAGCCTTAACTCCTGCGGATTTTAACTTTGATAAGGAAACGGTCACGATTAACAAATCCTATCAGCGTTTGAAAGGACAGGATGTGATTACTTCTCCGAAAACGAAAAAGAGCAACCGCACCATTAAAATGCCGAAGTTTCTGTGCGAGGAAATGAAAGAGTATCTCGGTATGCTTTATGGATTGAAGAAGAAAGACCGTATTTTTACTGTAACGAAAAGCTATCTTCATCACGAGATGGACAGAGGGGCAAAGGCGGCAGGCGTGAAGCGTATCCGCATTCACGATCTCCGTCACAGCCACATTTCGCTCTTGATTGATATGGGCTTTTCTGCGGTGGCGATTGCTGACCGAGTAGGTCACGAGAGTATTGATATCACTTATCAGTACGCACATCTGTTTCCGTCAAAGCAGATTGAGATGGCAGAAAGATTAGATGATTTAGGGAAAGGAGATTTTGAAAATGTCAGCTAAGAACAGAGATAATAAAAATCGTTGGAGAAACATCACAGTGGGGTTTCGAGTATCGCCTGAAGAAAACGAACTCATTAACAGAGCTGTAGCTCTATCAGGATTGCCAAAACAGGAGTATTGTTACCGTCGCTGCTTAAATCAGGATGTGGTGGTACAGGGCAATCCGAGAGTGTATAAGGCTCTGAAAACGGAGCTTGCCGCAGTCCTTGCAGAACTGAAAAGGATTGAAGCAGGAAACGAAGTCGATGAGGAACTGCTGGGTGTAATCGAATTGATTGCGGTTATCCTTGGCGGTTTGAAAGGAGAGGATACGAATGGAGAATAAAAAAGAAATGACTATTCCAAATGTATCTGCGGCAACAGATACGGAACAGTCACTTTCCAAATGTACTGACAATAGTATAGTCAATCAGGATATGGATTTCAAGGGGTATGAGCAAACTTTTGAAGAAATGCAGAGGGAAATACTCAGACAGTTAGACCCGTCCTATCTGAAAACGGTATCAATGACAACGCTGTATGATACGGTGTTTGAGGTTCAGACACCACTCATAGACGGTCTGCTCCAAAGGGGGACTTACCTTTTCGTAGGTTCCCCGAAAGTGGGAAAAAGCTTTATGATGGCACAGCTTGCCTACCATATCAGCACAGGCACACCGCTTTGGGAGTATAAGGTGCGTAAGGCAACGGTACTTTACTTCGCTCTTGAAGATGATTACCCACGATTGCAGAAGCGACTGTTCCAGATGTTCGGAGCAAAGGAAACAGGCAATCTGTATTTCGCAACGGAATGTAAAACAGTCAATGGCGGACTGGAAGAACAGATAAGAGGATTTATGAGGGAACACCCAGACACAGGCTTGATTATCATAGATACCTTAAAGCGTGTGCGTGAAGCTGGTGGAGCAGATTACAGCTATGCAAGTGATTATGATGTTGTGGCAAGGCTGAAAGCATTGGCAGACAGCTACAAGGTTTCAATGCTCATTGTTCACCATACCCGCAAACAAAAATCGGAAGATATCTTCGATATGATTTCAGGTACGAACGGTTTGATGGGTGCGGCGGATGGTGCGTTTGTCCTCAGCAAAGACAAGCGTACTTCCAACAATGCTACGCTTGATGTGGCAGGCAGAGACCAGCAGGATATGAAAATTCATCTTGTAAGGGACAGCGAGCGATTGGTGTGGAACTTTGCAAAATCAGAAACGGAGATGTGGAAAGAACCGCCCGAACCTCTGCTTGAAAAGATTGCGGATACGCTCTTTTTGGAAAGTGACAGATGGGAAGGAACTGCTTCGGAACTTTGCGAAAGGCTTGCGGTGGATATAAAGCCGAATGTACTTTCTTTAAGGCTTAGTATCAACGCAAGCAGGCTGTTTCGTGATTACGGTATCCGTTATCAGAACAGCCGAACTCACGACGGTAGAAAGGTTTCGCTCTGGAAGGAAACCGATGTGGTGGCGTGACAAACGGTGTCAAAGGTGTCAATGTTTTTGAGAGCAGTACGCTGTGAAAAACATTGTCACCATCGTCACGCTTTGACACCGGATAAAGTTTAGCGGAGTGTGCAGAGAGTGCCTTTTCAAAGGCGGCTCTTTGCCCCTCGGAGAGCCTTCGGAGAACGCAAAACCTGTTTACAGGTCGCATTTTTGATGGGTGTACCCGTCAAAAGTGCTTTTGCGTTACTTTTGACAAAAGTAACAAAACCGAGAATAGTTGAAATTTACAGATGGGAGATGAAAAAATGCAGAGAACGATAAGTGCAATGGTCGGTAAAGGCTCAGTCAACCACAACAGCCGAAAGTTCCGAGCAGAAAATGTAGACGGAACTCGTACTCATCTCAATATCGACTACTGCAATGAAAATATAAAGACAGTTTATCACGAATTGTTTGATGAAGCACTGGAAAGATACAATGCCAAGCAGACAAGGTCAGACCGAAAGATAAAAGATTATTATGAAAAAATCCGTAGTTCCAAGCAGGAAAAACCGTTTCACGAAATCATTTTACAGGTGGGCGGTAAAGGAAATATGAACGCTGATACGGAAAACGGAGAACTGGCAAAGAAGATTTTGGATGAATACTATCAGGGATTTCAAGAGAGAAATCCACAGCTTCGAGTGTTCTCGGCTCATCTGCATATGGATGAAGCTACACCACATCTTCACATAGATTTTATCCCGTTTACCACAGGCAGCAAGCGTGGACTTGATACAAGAGTGTCGCTGAAGCAGGCTCTTGCAACGCAAGGCTTTAAAGGCGGCAGTCGTGGAGATACGGAATGGTCGCAATGGGTACAGTCTGAAAAAGAACAGCTTGCGGCGGTGATGGAACGCTATGGGATTGAATGGGGACATAAAGGAACACACGAAAAACATCTTTCTGTTTTGGATTATAAAAAGCAGGAAAGAGAAAAAGAAGTTGCGATTTTGGATACTAAAATCGAGCAGAAACAGGTTGAATTGAAATCCTTATCTAACAGGGTGCTGAACTATGATAAGGCAAAGGATGAGCTGTCAAATCTTGAAATAGAGCTTGATACTGCACCGAAATATCAGTTGCCCGAACCTGAAAAATTTATGAGTGCAAAGGCATATAAAGTAAAAATGGCAGAACCAGTGGTAAGGAAATTGAAGGAACTTGTCAAAACGGTGCTTGCTCGTTGTTTTGAGGGTTGGGATAACTATCACAGGCTGAACACAGCTAATGCACAGTTATACCGCACCAATCAGCGTTTGGAGAAAGTCAATGAAAAACTGACCGAAGAAAACACAAGGCTTAAAGCTGAAAACAAGGATTATAGTCTGCTCCGCAAGGTATTTGGTCGCAAACAGATAGATGATTTACTGGAGCAGGCAAGAACAATCAAAGGTCGCAAGCGTGATAATACACGCTCACGATAGACAAAAATCACAGGAGGAAAAGGAAAATGGCAAAGACAATTTTTGAAGAAATGGGCGGAACTTACAGACAAGTGGGCGATTATTTGTTGCCTGACATCACAGTACCTGCCGAAGAAGAAGCAGAGCCGATTGGCTTATGGGGACAGCGACACGCAAGGCACTTAAAGGAACATCATAAGGTCTTGTATATGAACCTGCTGACAAGCGGAAAGCTGTACAGATATCTTGTAGATGTTGATAGGCAAGCAGGGGATATGTTTCTTCGACTGGTAAAGGAATATGCGGACAGGCAGGGAGTGACGGAACAGTTAAAGGCAGAAAATCCCCACGAATGGATTGGAAGAATGAATAATATTCAGGCTTGTGTGAGGGAAGTTGTAGAAAGGGAAATCATATACGTATAAGCACTTGGTGGTACGATGCCCCTGCATTTGCAGGGGCTGTTGCTTATGAATATGGTACGGAAGATTGAATTTCTCAACGATTGGATGTATAATTGGGAAGTGAAAATTGAATTTTCGCTTGTTTATAGGTAATAAACACAGTTGCAACTAATAGTTGCCATATAGTTGGTGGTATGCAACCGATTAAAAATTTATATTAGTATTATCAATTATATGGAGGTTGAAAAATAATGCAAAATCAATTGGGAGAAAATATAGCAATATTTAGAAAAGAAAAAGGATTATCTCAAGAAAAAGTTGCTGAGTATATGTCTGTGAGCCGTCAGGCTGTAACAAAATGGGAAAATAACATTTCCAGACCAAGTTCAGATAACTTAATTAAATTAGCTGAGTTATTTGATGTGAGCGTTGATGCCTTACTAGGAAATAATGAATCTGATAATGCGAAGATTTTCACAAATATAACAATGAGTAAAGCACCGTGGGTATTTGTTTTCTTTTCTGTGATATGTGTGATTACATATATAGTTGCAAGTAGTTTGTTAAACATATTTAGTTTTGGAACTGTTATCTGTATGTTTGTTGTGTGTTTTCCGATACAGTTGTTTATGCACATCTATTTATCTAATGCGGTTAATAGGGATTCTTTTACTGGAATTGCAGGCTTTGATGAAAGAATAGAATATAATTATATTGAAGTCAAAAAAATGTTAGTGCAGATAGATTTACATATAGGAATCCAATCATCCGTATGCGTTTTCTTGTTATGCGCAATCAATTGTGCTGATTTGAATATTGGTTGGATGAATGGTTTATTGATTATGGTGTATAGTTTGAACTTTATAATAACCATACTTATAAATAATTATAGGTCAATAAACAAAATATATTGTAAGGAAGAAGATAAGAAAAGAGCTATAAAAAGTATTCCAGTAACAGTGGCTTATATTTTGCTATTGTTTGCAGGAATAGGTATAACAGTATTGCTATTTGAATTTAGGGGAATTGAAAATAATACAATGCCAGCAATGAAACTATCTGGTCTTTTACTTGTAGGAGTATCTGTCGCAACAATAGGCTTTTTTATAGAAAACAATAATATACGTAAATGGAGTGAGAACGATATACCTTATAAGATAAACAAAATAAGTGTGGTAAGTATGTTTTTTTGCTTAGTATCATACGCATTTATGTGCATTATATAATCGAGCGAAAAATTCAGTTTGGTGTTGAAACTCTAAGCAAAATAGCTTATAATTTGACATACTACATATAGTTATTATTCACAGTTACCGTGCAAGTGTTATCAACACCGATAACAAAATGATAACATTAGCTCGTATAGGCAGGATAATATGGATATATCAAATAATCAAAAGAAAGAGATACACTACAGAGAATAACCCCTAAACAAAAAGCGTTAGTCCTTGTAGAGTGGGAATAATCCACACAACCACAAGAAACCAGTATTTATGCGGGTTGCAAGCAAATTTGCTTAGTGATTGGCAACAAAATGGCAACATTTTGTGATTATTCAAGAGATAGAAATTTTATTTCATAACGTATATAAAGAAACCTTACTGATTTTCAGAAGTAAAAAACTGAATATCGGTAAGGTTTTTCTTTTCTCTTATTTTTCTTTTTTAGTCAATTCTTTTACGAGGTAATCACTTAGTTCCTGAGATGGTACATTGGCACGTTTCTGGTAAGTATCCAGTTCCGGGTACTTATATCTCCATTCATCATATTCTTCCTTGCTGATTTCACTGTTTTCCAGTTTGTCAGCTTGTTCCATCCATGCACGAAGCATTTCATCGACAGATGAGCCGGGAGCAGATATGGAAGAGTCAAGGCAGAGATGAGGTTGTCCATCTACATTTTTTACCTTTAGACCATACATATCTTCCAGTGCAAATAGTGTATGCATCAGACCTATGTGAGTATCAATATCTGGAACTGTTAAGGCATGAGTATTGATATCAAAGATCTGAGACATTTGTTTTACAAGATCAATCTTAGGAACTCTGGCTTCAGATTCATACTGAGCCATGCGGACATCTGAGGTTTTTTCTTTGAATCCCAGTTGTTCTCCGAGTTGTTTTTGTGTCATGCCTTTGCGATTGCGAAAAAATTTGATACGTTGTCCGATTGCCATTCTTGTTTGCCTCCTTATAGTGGTCATTCATGTTGCCATAATTAATTGTGATAGGAAATAAAACAATTCTGTTTAGGTTCAGTATAGCATGAGCAATTTTGGATAGCAAGAAGAACTTAAACAAAAAAATTTAATGTCCTCATAAAATTGCTTGACTTAAATTAAAATGTTTAGTATCATGCAAATGTAGCAACTTAAACAAAATACGTTAAGATAGAAAGGGGAGATGCGATGTGACGAATAGAACTTTTATGACCGTAGAAGAAGTTGCAGCGGAACTGGGAGTTTCCAAGTCTTATGCTTATAAGATTGTCAAACAGCTAAATGAAGAATTACAGAAGCTGGGTTATCTTACGGTAGCTGGCAGAGTAAACACCAATTATTTCCGCAAAAAAGTATGTTACAGCGAAGTGTAAGAGAGAGGAGAATTTGTATGAGTATTTACAAAGATAATGTCACTGGGAAGTGGCGAGTGGTCTATCGGTATACCGATTGGACAGGGAAAACGAAACAGACTTCAAAACGAGGATTTCCTACGAAGCGAGAAGCGCAGATGTGGGAACACGAACAAATGTTAAAGCATGATGCAAAACTGGATATGACTTTCGCAAGTTTTTATGAAATTTATGTAGAAGATAAAAAGGAACGAATCCGGGATAACACATGGGGAACTAAGAATAATATTGCCAGAACAAAAATTCTTCCATACTTTGGGGAGAGAAAGATTGCAGAAATTGAACCAAAAGATGTGATTGCATGGCAGAATCATTTGCTTGCATTTAAGAGAGCGAATGGAAAAGGGTATTCTGCTTCATATCTGCGGAAAATCCACAGCCAGTTAAGTGCCATTTTCAATCATGCAGTTGATTTTTATCATTTGCCTTCTAATCCGGCACAGAAAGCTGGAAATATAGCAATAGAAGAATATAAGGAAATGTTGTTCTGGACGAAAGAAGAGTATTTGAAATTTGCAGATGTGATGATGGATAAACCAGTTTCTTACTACGCTTTTGAAATGCTTTACTGGTGTGGTATCCGTGAAGGAGAGCTGCTTGCCCTGACACCAGCGGATTTTGACTTTACAACGCATACACTGCGAATTAACAAATCTTATCAAAGATTAAACCGGGAAGATGTGATTACACCACCAAAGACATTTAAAAGTAACAGATTTATCAAGATGCCACAATTTATATGTGATGAGATGCAGGATTATATGGGAATGCTTTACGGCCTGAAGGAAGACGAAAGAATTTTCACGATTTCCAAATCTTATCTGCATCATGAAATGAACAGAGGATCGAAAGTGTCTGGGGTGAAGCGAATCCGCGTGCATGATTTGAGACATTCCCACGTGTCGTTGTTAATCAATATGGGATTTACGGTATTGGCAATTGCAGACCGAATGGGACATGAGAGTATTGATATCACTTACCGATATGCGCATCTGTTTCCAAGTGAGCAGACACAGATGGCAGAACAACTGGATATTGAAAGGATGGAAAAATCAAATGGAGAAAAATCTGGACAGTAAAGGAAGATGGAGAAACAAAATCGTAGCATTCCGGGTATCACCGGAAGAAGCAGAGCAGATTGATGCATGTGTCCGATTGTCAGGACTTAGCAAGCAGGACTATATCACAAAACGATTAACTGATCGGAAAATTGTGGTACAGGGAAATCCAAGAGTGTATAAGGCATTGCGAAATCAGATGGCAGAGATTTATGAAGAATTGAAACGTCTGGAAAAATGCAGTGAGGAAAACGAAGATCTGCTGAGTACCCTGAGATTGGTCGCAGAGACATTGTATGGATTGAAAGGGGAAAATGAATGACAGCAAAAGAAAAAATGACTGCTCCGATTGCATCTGTTGGCGCAGATGTGGAACAGTCATCAAGTAATAAATTAACCAACCAAAGTATAGCAGATTTGCCCGGTAAGGGCAATCTGCAAGCCACAAATAATGCGGAAAATACAGCAAAATCAGCAAATAAAAAGAATCCAGATGATCTGGAAACAGTTTCTATGATGGAATTATACGATACTGCATATCCACCAAAATTGCCGATTGTAGATGGGCTTCTGTATAACGGAACTTATCTGTTTGTTGGTTCGCCGAAAATTGGAAAATCATTCTTTATGGCACAGATCGGGTATCACATCAGTAAAGGACTTCCATTGTGGGGCTTTTCAGTCAGACAGGGAACGGTTCTGTATCTGGCATTGGAAGATGATTATGCAAGGTTGCAAAAGCGGTTATCACAGATGTTTGGAATGGGAGGCAGTGAGAATTTTTATTTCGCTACAAAATCAAAATCGCTCAATGACGGTCTGGAAAGACAGCTTGTAACGTTTGTGACAGAGCATAAAGATACAAGATTGATTATCATTGATACTCTTCAGAAGGTTCGAGAGGTCGGTGGAGATAAATTCAGTTATGCCAGCGATTACGAGATTGTAACAAAGCTGAAAGCATTCAGTGATAAATATGGGATCTGTTTTTTGGTAGTGCATCATACAAGAAAAATGGAATCTTCAGATAGTTTTGATATGATTTCTGGCACGAACGGATTGCTTGGAGCTGCGGATGGAGCATTCGTCATGCAGAAAGAAAAACGGACAGATAATAAGGCAGTTCTGGAAGTGGCAGGGCGTGACCAGCAGGATCAGAAACTTTGGTTAAACTTTAATCGGGAGAGATGTGTCTGGGAACTTACCAAGACAGAAACAGAACTTTGGAAAGAACCAGAAGATCCAGTGTTGGAAAAAATCAAAGAACTTGTAACAGAAACTACGCCAGAGTGGGCAGGAACAGCAACAGAGCTTGTGGAAGTATTGCAGGTGGAAATGCAGCCGAACGCATTATCACGAAAATTAAATGTCAGCTTGGAACGATTGATTCTGGAATATGGAATCCAGTATAAAGCGGAACGAGGACATGATGGAAGAAAGATCAGATTAGCCTTTGTTGGAAAACAAGCGTGACGATATGTGACGGTTGTGACGGTATTTTATATAGCGTGTCGGTAGTGAAAATATCGTCACTATCGTCACGACCGTCACGGAAAGGAGAAACATGGAAAGAAAATCACAGGTACAGATATCCAAAGATTTATTACGGGCATTGTTCCAGTACCATCTTGCTGGGAATGAGGAATATCTGCCGGAGATAAAAAAAGCATTGATGGAAAAATTAGACAGTATGGTAAAACGTCAGTTATATACAACATTCAAAACAGCACCAACCGAAGAAGAACGGGAAAAAGCAAGACAGGAATATTTGGATAAGTGTGGAATGCATGAGAACTTTCGTTGGTAAAGATTCTGCTTGATGACCTTATGACAGGAGCGTGCCACGCACCTGTAGATAGCAAACAAAGAGAAGGTCTGTAAGGTGTAGCCGGTAGTTGATTGGCGAAGAAAAACATTTTCAAAAGGGGGCCCTGATTCAGTAATGCCAGTTAGCTAAAATTAGAAAACAGGACTGCTCTTAATGCATATATCAT
>NZ_JAAIMM010000035.1 GCF_013300725.1 Allocoprococcus comes | reverse complement strand
GTATAAAATTTTCAATGTTCTTTCAATTTAGCCTTGACTTTTTATTTGCAGGCTATTTATTTTATTACCCGGTCAACAACCTCTTTACTTGTCTTCAAATTTTTTTCTTAATTCCTGAATCAGTTCATAGTAATACCGGTGCTTCATCTCCGGAAATGCCTTAATAATTCTTCCCTGTCCAACAATTGTATGATTGGTTATAGAATTAGAAAGTTCATCAAATTCTCTTTGAAGTTCCATTTTCTTTTTGCGGAGTTTCTCAATGGACTGGTCTTTTTTCGTTCCAGCAGCTTCACGCAATTCCGCTTTTGCAAGAGCTGTCTGCACCTTTCCTTTTTCTATAACCTGTGCTGTATCTATTGTTGTATTTGCAACGGTATCACTGATTTTATCACTCACAATCCGCATATCTGAACGGATTTTATTCAATCTGGTAAGTTTCTTATTCAGTCCTTGTATAACAGCTACTGTTACGATAACATCTGCCAGATACACACAATATAAAATTGCCAGTACGATCCAGCCAAAAATCGAATCTGAATGTGCCGATGTATGGTTTTCCACATATTTCTGAAAAACTTTCACAACAAGCACAATTGCCAGTCCCCATATCAATGAAAATTCCAAACAGATATACCCATGAAAATTTAAAGGTTTATCTGAATAATCCCACCATCTCGCATGAAAACATACATCTAACAGCCATCCGGCTATTAACTCCACTACAGTCGCCAGAATAACTCCGAATAGAAATATCATGCCATCATTCATCTGATAACCACTGCTTTGCAGTGTATTTATCATAGCAAAAACAGATATTACTCCAAATCCATATACCGGGCATACAGGGCCATTCAGGAATCCTCTGTTTATAACCTTTCCCAAAGCTACTGCATGAAAGATTACTTCAACAATCCAGCCCCCAAAGGAATATATCAGAAAATACCAGCATATCTGATAGTATGTCATTCCACAAATCATGATTTTCCTCCCTTATAAGAAAAAGTAAAACTGCCATCAGCGGATAAAATGTGTCGCGATCCGCTCTTCCTTTTCCGGCAGTCCAAACTGTTCTTTACCAAGTGCAATGCTCTTCATCAGGAATGTCATATTTCTTGCAAGTGCACGCATCGTCTGCTTTCCTTCTCCATCCTGCTCGGCTTCTCCCGGTGTTCTTCCGTGGATACTGTTCCAGTACTGGCTGGATGCGACCGGCATTCCGGAAATGGTGAAGTATTTGTTCAGCTCATCAAATGTTGCAGAACATCCGCCACGTCTTGCACAGACAACGCTTGCTCCGACCTTCATGGTCTTGTCAAAATGACTGCTGCAGAATAACCGGTCAAGACAGGCGATCAGGGTTGCATTTGCAGATGCATAGTAAACCGGGCTTGCGACTACAAGACCATCTGCCGCTTCAAACTTCGGAGCCAGTTCATTGACTACATCATCAAAGACGCATTTGCCTTTTTCATAACAGGATCCACATGCGATACATCCACGGACTGCTTTATTGCCGATGACAACGGTCTCAACTTCTATTCCGTTTTCTTTGAAAATATTTTCCATTTCTTTTAATGCAACAGCTGTATTGCCATTTGCTTTCGGGCTTCCATTGATCATAAGTACTTTTAAATTCTCTTTCATGATAATCATTCTCCTTTTCTGACAATTTTCTGCGAGATTTATTATATCATGAATTACACCGTTTATCTAGTTCAGAAAACACCGCATTTCTGCGGTTTGTTCAGTTTTCACCGCTTGCGGTATATACCTAAATCCTACTCATTCAGTAACAAATTAGTAACAAATCAGGCATACAGTTCATTGACCTTCTGCTGTACCGCTGTAGGGCTGTAACCTGCTGCTTTCAGGCGGTCAATTCGGTCTTGACCGTTTCCCCATTTTCCAAGATAAACTTCTTTTGCAATGGCGGTCAGGTCTGTTGCAGCGTTGCCTTTCAGAATCGCATTGACTGCATTCTGTACTTCCTGATAGTTGTAACCTGCTGCTTCAAGTTTCTTCTGACGATCAGGGTTATTTCCCCAGTCACCATTGATAACTTCCCTTGCAACGTCCTGTACAGATTTTGAAGGTGTCGGTGCGCTTCCGTTTACCAGTGCATTTACAGCGTCCTGAACTTCCTGATAATTATATCCGGCTTTTTCAAGTGCTTCCTTTCTTGCCGGATTGTTACCCCATTCACCTGCATAAACCTCTTTTGCTACTTCCTGAACGGATTTCTTACCGGAAGGTTGCGGTGTAGTAGAACCACCTGCTACATAATGTGGTGTAATGAATCCTCTGATGTATCTGCCATTTACGGCAATTTCACGATAACCGACAGAATTTGACCTGTTAGCTTCAATGACTTTGATTGTCTTACCGTCACAAGATACTACAATACCCACATGATCACTCCAACCAGTACAATCTCCAATACCGTTATCATCCCAGTCATACAGAATTACATCACCAACATCAGGCACATAGGCATCATTTTCAACCCAAATACCTGCACTGATTGCAAGGTTAATCATTGCTTCACAAGAGCATTCCACACAAGGGAAGATGCTGACAAGTCCAACAGCAATGAATGCTGCTGATGTTCCTGTTGCACACCAAGCGTCATTGACTGTCATTTTATATCTTGTACACAATCCGCTGTCATTGAATACTTTCAGAATGGCTTTGTGTTCTGCACTGCCTTTTGCAATACCCTCATACTGTGCAAGCCAATTTCCCGGCTTCCGTCTGTCACTCATGTTATCACTCTTTTCATTGTCATACTTTGTAAGTTCGTACTGCTCAACCAAGTCCATGTTATTCTGAACGTATGTTGAACTTGTTGCATAACCGTCTGACTTGATTGTTTCAAGGTACGTCTTAGGGTCTGTGACTCCCTTAAGATTCTGATACCGGGATAACTGGATAAATTCAAAGTAACCCTTAACCCCTTCTTCCATCGAATCAAATACCCTGAAATTATCAGCAATAGTTGTCAACGTTCCCGGCTCATATTCTTCCTGTGTGGTCATGTTCACACTCTTACCAGTCCACTTTGTACCGCACTTAAGACCAAAATAGTTGTGATAGGTGGCAGCAAGTTTTGACTTGCCCCACCCACTTTCTAAGATTGCCTGTGCAATGATTGGACTGTGTACGCATATACCAAAAATTGCAGCATACTTTTTAACGTACACTGCAATCTGATCAATAAATTCCTGATTTGTCATAGTTGATCACCTCTTATTTCTTCGGTTCTGTATAAGTAAGTGCCTGATCACTGTCAGTAATACCCTTGGTTGTCGGGTCAGTCACCACACCAAGAATCACAAGAACCGCAAATACTGCATTGACCACATCAAGCAGTTTGTTACCAAGATCACCAAGATCAAGGGTATAACCAAATACTGCTGCAACAACCTGAATCAGCAGAAGTACAGCAGGAATCAGTGCAACCCAAAACGCTTTGTTTTTAATTCTCACAATCCAGTTAATATTTTTCATGTTTTATACCTCTTTCTTTTTCAAATGTAATTCTTCAATTTCATGCATCATTTTTGTGATCATCCCATTACCACCTAAAGCGTGGTAAGCATCATACATTTCCATAAAATTTTCATAAGCGTATGATGGAATGTCACCCAACATCATGTACTTATCGTGATATTCGATAAGTTGAACCCTAAGTAAAAGCATTGTACCTTTACTGTTTGCGTCCCTGTCTTTCTTCTGATTTTTCAGCAACCAAACCACATACCCCATAAGGGCAGTGACAATGATTGGTAAAACAATCGTGTACGTTGAATAAATAAATTGTTCCAATGGTCTGTTGTCCTTTCTGTACACAAAAACAACCGCTTCTGACGTTATATAATCGTCACATGGCGGTTGTTTTCGTGTATGTGATAATTTCCTTATTCCTGTGCAAGTGTGACTGTTCCGTCATCATTTACAACATACCCATCAGCAAGAAGAATCAGGTCAATATCTTCTTTAAACTGTGGGAACTTCTGAACTACTGTATTGTAATTCAGTTTGCGGTTTTCTAACCGTAATGCAAAATAAGCTGCCATAATATCACCCCTTTCCATCACTATGAATTAAACAAAATAAAATCAAGTGCTTCCTGTGTAACTTCCACTTGATTCTGTAGTGATTCATTTTTTTCTGCCTGAATTTTAATGTATTCATCCTTGTCATACTCGATAAGGTCAAATTCATATCCAGTAAATCCCGGCTGTCCGTCAGTTTCATCTTCGTTCACTTCCGTGATATTGGAACTGACAAATACTTTTGTTTCTGTCAGTTCCAGTTCTTCCGGTCTGACAGTGCTTTTCTGTTTTCCATAATCAATCATGCTGCATTCAATCCTTTCTTTGTGTTTGGTTTTATGTTGCGTATATAATAATCATCCGCATAAGGTAACAGCGGTACAACATACTTTTGATATAGCCGGAAAGTATCAGCATATTTCAACCAACCTTTGTAAGAATTGATTGAACACCACTCTGAATAGTTCATCATGTTCCCGGCTTCTACTTTGTTCCTGATAGCGGTCATTTTCTTTTCCATTTCCAAACAGGTGCTTTTTCTAAGTAATGTATACTTGTAAAATGTTCTGTACCCTAAGAAGTCAACACCTCTTATGTAAGATGGGAACACCTGCCAGTTTCCTTTTATATTCAATTTCAGTTCATTCCTGAAATAAATATCAATCTCTTTCTTCAAGGCAATCAGTTCTTCTTTCGTCTTGCCAAAAATAACTATATCGTCCATATAACGGAAGTAGTATTTAACGTGCTTCTGTTCTTTTATCCAGTGATCAAAACTTGAAAAATAATAGTTGCCTGAATACTGTGATAAGTAATTTCCTATCGGTATACCAGTTTCAGGGTCAATATCTTCTTCCAACAGATAGATTGCTGATAAGTCCTCGATCTCTGCTGTTTCAATGCTGTCAATGATTTCATTCAATAACCACAATAGTTCATTATCATTGAACATTCTTGAATACTTCTCTTTCAGAAGATCGTGGTTGATTGACTGATAATAATGTCTTGCGTCCAGTTTTAAACAATACTTGCATTCTTCCGGGTCATTCCACATTGCTGTTTGCAATTTTGTCAGACCCTTGTGTATACCTCTGTTTGGTATTGCTGAATAGGTATCAGCGGTTAAGTTATTGATGATACAGGGTTCAATGACCTGTAAGATAGCCCACTGACAAATTCTGTCAGGGAAATAAGGCAGTTTGTAAATCTTCCTTAACTTCTTACCGTCCTGTTTATAAAACACCTCATAATCAGATGTTTTGTAAGTGTGGTTGATAAGCATTTCCTGAATCTGTTTCAGGTACTTGTCAGGTTCTTTGTCAATCTCCTGAACTTCTCTGTACCAACCTTTTCCTTTCTTTGCGTGTTGGTGTGCTTTTCTTAAATTTTCAAGGTCATAAATCTTTTCATATAAGTGATCATAGCGTTTCATTCCTTGGTATTTGCATTGTCCGAATTTCAGTCGGCATTACTGCCCGGTAAATACGGTTGACCTTTCCTTATTGTTCGTAAGTAAGACGGTATTCCCGGTTGGGTTGTCTGCACCGTCTATTTTTCTGTTTTGCCTAAGTGGCATGGTTGAAAGAACTATACAGTTTATAGAAATAGCCGGATGTTTCCACCCGGCTATATTTTGCAATTATTAAGTGACACCTGATATTCCGATTACGATTACCAACACTGTTATTCAGATTCCAATAGAAACTGCCTGCATTATCCCAATTATTCCAATTACTGCCTAATTGAGCAATATATTTGTTTTTCATGGTGTTCATTACAGGTAATAACAAACAATATCAGAGATTCTTTCAACCTTATATTTGATTTTTAAGTTACATTTTAAGCTGCCATTTTCTGCTTCCATGCGGTGATATTTGCAGTATATACAGCTGAATCTTTTGTTGGAATAAGTACCAAGCGACACCCGACATTCCGATAACGAAAACCAACACCGTCATACAGATACCAACAGAAACCGCCCGCATGACCCCAAAAATTCCAATTACCGCCCAACCGAGCAACTCTATAACCATTGAGATTTACAGTAATATATGTGTAGTCACCAACAGGAAGTGAACTATTTCCAAGGCATTCAGAAGCAATAAATAACCAATCACAGGTTGTTGAATACCCCATTGCAGAAATATAACCGTTTGCATTAGTTACTGTAAAACCTGCTGCTTCATAGTTACCTGTATTCTTTGATTCAGCAAAGTTGAAGTCAGTACAAATGTAAGGCTGACCACCACCCATTTTTCCATTACCCCAAATATTGATACCATAAACAAACTTCCAAATGTTCCCCCAAGGGTTTTCTGTACCTCTCCAAGATACTACAACTCTTTCATTTGCCGTTTCAGTAGTTCTTGTATCACCTTTTGTATTGATTGTCTGTGTTGCTTTACCACTTCCATTACCAAGTTCTGATGTACTTCCGGTAAGTGATGAACAGTTATATGAACTATTATCTGATATACCTGCAACACCATAACCTACACCTGTCTGTGTATTCATCATACCAAGTTCAATGATCATCAACATTTGTCTTGCAGATACAGGTTTAATCAGATCACCATGCCATTCCACACCACGGTTCTGTGCAAGTGCTTCAATGTTCGGTCTTGTCAGATTTTGAGATAAACCAGATGCAGGTTTTACACCTGCGATTGAACAGAACTTGTCTGTACCAGTATTCATGACTTGTTCATCATTCATCAAGTAAGCACCGTTTCCATCACCACCGTCTGCATCCCAAATAGAACCTTCAAACGCAGAATCAAGAATATAGTCAATTTCATTCCCGGATGCATCATAAAAAGCAGGATGCAGTCTAAAACCTGCACGTGGTTTTTCTGACACATAGTAATTTGCTTTTCTTAAATGGTAACCAATGCCTGTATCAATAGGGTCATATTCCACCGGACACACCAAGTAATAAAACTTTGGTTGATATACCATAACCTGACCCATTGAACCATCTTCTTTGTAATCTGCATCACCGAACCATGCTACTATAGAACCATCATCTGCAACGTTAAATCTGAAAAGATGTACCTGTGAATGTACAGCAAGTTGATGATGAACTACCAATGCTTACATCTTTATCAGACCATAGTTTAATACTTTTATCAGAATAATTATAAAATCCTGCACTTTCATTAAATCTCAAATACCCCCACACATAAGTGTTTGCACCTACATGTAAGCCTTGTTTTTCTTTTCTATTATTTGCGTAATATATGAGTTTTACATAGTAACTACTTCCCGGTGAATCCTGATAACCCCAACCCATATAATCAGCACCATTTTGTAAGTCAAACATCACCCCCCTAAACGTAGAGTCACCAGTCCAACCGTTAGTACCAATTTTTCCGATTGTAGTACCTTTGTAGTAATACCATGCACCTGATGATGTCATTGACATTAACAGTGTGTTACTGTTTTGTGTCGTACTCTCATAAATACGCATTTCACCATATTCAAATTGAATATATTTACTGATACTATTCCATGCAATTTTTACCGCATAGGAATTTTGCTGAATCTTAGTTGATAATTCTGAACTGTTCAGCTTCTTCTTAACTTCTGATTCAATCGAATCTGTCTTGACTTTAATCTGTGCTGACGTTGAATAATTTTTCAACTTACCGTCAACATACTGTTCAGCTGTTTCCTTAGCAGATAACAGAATAGAATCTTTAGTATTTTTGATACTTGTTTCAACTTCACTTTTTGTATAGTACTTTTTCAACTCACCGTCAGTGTAATCTTCTGCATCCGATCTTGCTGATTCTTCTGCATCTGCTATTTCTTTTATAACCTGATTTCTGTAAGTAATATCAAGTTTTTCAGCAGATACCGAGCCACCAACCAATCTTTCACCAACAATCTGACCATCCATTGTGATGGCAGTCTTATACGTTCCGTTGTACCCGTTTGACGAATAACCAAGACCGTTCAGATTCCACCGCCACACCTTCCGGGCTGTATTCACATCGTTAGTGTCCATAATTAACTGTTCATTGGCTGTGGTAACCACATGACCATGAGTTGCTGCTGTAATCAGTGCTGTTGCCTGATCAACCGCCTGTTTTACTATTGCAGACGGTACAGGTGTTGTTTCAACTGCTTTTGATGCAGTATTTGAAATTTCTTGCACCCTTGACGTAAGACTTTTGTTTATTACAGTACCAAGTGTAAATTTACTACTTGATAGATTGTTAAGCTGTATTGACATTTTCGACAATGGGAAATACCGATCAAGTCCATGCAGTGAAGAATGTGCCTTGATTTTATCACCAAGTTTGAACTGTTCTATATCTGCATCAGTCCAATGCATATCAACAGCGTTTACTTCCAGTGTCATACTATCCCACTGATAATCAGCAATGTACTTATTTGCTTTATATAACAACATTTTTGGTGTTGTAACTTCATCCCAAGTAATAGTTTTGGTTATATAACCAAATTTCTTTGCAGCGTCCAAATTCACAAGTGAATCAGACCCATTATTTACACTTTCAATAGTCAACCGCTGTTCAAGTGCAGCTATTGGACTTTCTTCCAGTTTTGCACCAAGCGGAATAAATACTGTTGCAATATCTGACACATCTGTATTTCTGCTGAAATCAAGCAGATTTTCACCAAACTCAATACTTTGTGTACTTACATTGTCATAATCACTTATATAATCCAAATACGCTGTTCCATTGACATTCCTTACACGTAAATAACCGCCAAGATCATCAACCAAATCTTCCTTGATTTCTTTCATGGTACTGTTGTAATTCGTGTACCTGTACAATGAATCATTATTATCTGTTACCGTGACAATACCAACCTTGAACTGTCTATCTTTTTTTACCTGCTCATTGTGTGATGTAATCAGTGATTCTAAATAACCTCTGACGGTTATGTCATGATATTCAGCAGGTCTTTGTATACTATCATTCAGATATGCAAGCTGACCTTCACAAGTAAAATATTTACGATTATAAAAATCTATCTTACATTCTGTAATTCTGCCATTAAACACTTCTTCATCATCCTGAAATACCTGAATGCATGACAGCATTTTTTGCGGTAATTCATATTGTGGATGCTGTGGTGGCATCTTAAAACTAAAAGACCCTGCTTTGTTGACCTCTAAATCAAGTTTAGGGTCAATCAAAACAAGGTTTTCATCACGTAAATCATAAATAGGCAGTCCATCACATAATACTCTATACATTACAATGAACCCCCTCTATAACTGATCTTGACTGTACCGTTTCCTGTAAATGTTACATAATTATCACCTTCCTGCAAACGAATGTCATAAACTGTTGTTTCCCCGGCAGGTAAACTATAAGTATTACCTTCGTGTGTCACCTTCATAGCTGTTGAACAGGTAAATGTCGGTGAAACAATCTTGACACGATTAATCAGATTTACTTTTTTACTTCCGCTTACTTTCACTTCATTTACATGGATAATACCATTGACAAAACTGAACACATCCCATAACCACGGTTCGCTTGCTGAATTTGTTTCAATTTTGTACGGTTCAACATCACAATCAACTGTGATAATGGCAAGTGTACGATCTGTTTTGAATTTATTGATTGTACACCGTCCCCAGTAATAAAAAGTTTTATCAGCGTCCATAACAATACGCATCTTCTTACCATGCAGATAGTTGGAAAGATTGGAAAGTGTTGCAGTCCAATCTCTTGCACCATTTAACAGGGAAAAAGTAAATGATAACTTCCTGTTTTCAAACTTTACATCATCACCCAACGCATCAGTCAGATCAAGGTCACCATTGCGACCAATTACACTGACTGATTCTGTTTTAGGTGTAGGCAATCCGATTTCTTTTGAAGAAAGGATAAGCCCAAAATCTTCATAACTGTGTTTAATTCCAAAAGTCACACCTTGAATCATGGGCTTTTACCGTCCTTCCTTATCAAAAATTCTAACCAGTTCTTCATTCATTACCGGGGCAAGTTCACCTGCAAGCACTCCTGTATCTGTTACCAGTTTCAGGTTCGCAAGTTGTGGAATGAAAGGCATATAACTTTCAAGGATTGTAAGAATCCGGTCAAGTTTTTCCAGTAATGAAGCGTTTTCCTCATTGACTGCCACCCTGATCATATCCATAAGGCTCTGTGTTCCGACAACCGTTTCACTTCCGGCTTCACCACCTGCCAAGAACTGATTTGACTTAGCATTGTAACCGAAAATAGTCGGCTGATTCATGATCATACCATCATCCATTGCTTTCTTGTACCATTCAATACCAAAGTGCGGTACACTTGGCGGTGTCAGGCTGAAAGAACCACTAATTGAAATATGTGGTAATTTGAGTTTTGGAAATGACCACGAAAAATTGAAGAAACTTTTAATTCTGTTTATAGCGTTACTTACAATGTTTTTTGCACCTTCAAAGATGCTGCTGAACTTTTCCTTAATTGCACCAAGTACGTTCGATACTGTGGATTTTGCAGCATTCAGACCACTTGAAATAGTGGACTTCACACCGTTGATCACATTAGATACCGTTGACTTGATACTGTTCCAAACACTTGTAAAGGTTGATTTAATGCTGTTCAGTATACTTGAAATAGTAGACTTAATTGCATTGAACACACTGCTGATTACTGACTTAATCGAATTGATTACATTGGTTACAGTCGTTTTGATTACATTCCAAATATTTGTAATCGTGGTCTGAATTGCGTTCAGCACTGTAGAAATGGTTGATTTTATCGCATTCCATACAGTTGTAAATGTATTCTTGATACCTTCCAGTATCGGCTTAAGGAATGAAACAATGGCATTCCATACGGTTGTAATAGCCGTCTGAATGTTGTTGATTGCGGTTGATACCGCTGATTTTATAGCTTCCCAAATCGTTGTAAAGGTATTTTTAATACCATCTAAGATAGGGGTCAGGAATCCAACAATAGCATTCCAAATATTGCTGATAGTGGTTGAGATTGCATCAAGGGCTGTTGATACAGCGTTCTTGATAAACTCCCAAGCTGCAATGATATATTCCTTGCAGTTTTCCCATATAAACATCCAAGGCATTGTGATGATCTGAAATGCAGCACTGATAATTTCACCAATAAACATGATGGCAACCTGTACCGCATTCTTGATTGTTTCCCACACTGCACTTACAGTATCAGCTATTGCAGTAAACACATTGGTTACTGTTTCTTTTATGGCATCTATCTTTTCAGATATTGCCGTTTTGATGTTCTCCCAAGCCTGTTTGATTGAATCCACCAAACCTGTGAAGAATCCTTTGATTGCTTCAATGGCGGTGCTTACTGCTTCTTTTACAGATTCCCATGCAGTCTGTACCTTCTCCACCAATCCACTAAAAAAGCCTTTGATAGCGTCAATAACAGTACCAAAGACTTCCTTTATTTTTTCCCAAGCATTTGTGACTGCTTCTCTGAATCCATCATTGGTATTCCATAATGTGATCAGTGCAACCACAAGCCCTGCCACAAGAGTGACTATAAGAACTATAGGGTTAGCATTTAATGCAGCATTGAAAAGCCACTGTGCAATAGTAGCACCTTCGTTTGCTGTTTTGTATGTTGTCCATGCTGTTGTTATGGCACTAATCAATGATGATATCGCCATTGCAACCTTTAAGGTTACGAATCCGGCAGCAACTCCGGCTATAAGTGGTGACCAATCCTTGAACGTTTGAATAATCTTAGGTATATCTTCAATAAGACCACCTAGTTTTTCAAGGAAGTTTTCAACACCGTCCATTCCTTTTTCAAAGAATGTTGTAAAATCAATCTTTTGAATCCAGTCAAATACCCTTTGTAGGGCATCACCGACAGAGGTTGCAAACGCATCCCAATCAACGGTTTCCATCCAGTCTGACAACTGCTGTAAAAACCCCATAACAGTAGGTGCAAGTTTTGAACCTACTTTTGTAAGGATATTTTCAAACAATGCCTGCACTGAACCCCATGAACCTGATATTGTAGTACCTGCTTCAAGTGCTGTTGTTCCGGTTATACCTAAGTTATCCTGAATCTTGTGAATAGCTTCAATCATTTGGTCAAACGTTACGTTATCCAAACTTTCAATCTTTTCACCAAGTACACCTGAATCATTTATCAACCTAATCATTTCAGATTGTGTACCACCGTAACCAAGTTTCAGGTTATCCAACATTGTGTAATTCTGCTTTGCAAAACCCTGATAAGCGTCCTGTATCGAACCTATGTCAGTACCCATCTTGTTAGCATTATCTGACATATCAGTGATAGCAAGGTTTGTCAGTTCAACCGCTTTTGCAGTATCACCGCCAAGACCTTGAATCAGTGAAGCAGCAAATGACGTTGCAGTGTCCATATACTGATTTGAACTCATTCCGGCTGTCTTATATGCCTTTTCAGCATAATCAATTAGTTTACCGGAACTGTCTTTGAATAGTGTTTCAACACCACCAACTAACTGTTCATATTCAGCATAGTGACCAACCGCTGATTTTGTCACATCTGCCATTTTTTCAGCTAACTGTGTACATCCTGAAATTACTTTTGTGATTGCTGTAGATGCTAAATTCGCAAGCGTGGCTTTCCATGTTGTAAATCCACTGTCTGCATTCTTGGCAGCTTGTCCGGCATCTTCTACTGAATCACCTGCACCATCTGCCTTTTTATCAACATCTTCCAGTGTTTCAGCTGTGTCCTTTGCAGACTTTGAAACCTTTTCAATGTTGTTCACCGCATCAGCGTAATTGATCGTTATTTTTCCGACCAACGAAAAAATATCCAACGATTAGCCACCCCCTTTCAATGGTGGCACGAATCCATTTAAAATTTTATTTGCTTTTTCCACCTGTAACTTAATCTGTGCATTGTTCATTGTCGGTTCAGTTTGTTCAGTCTTTTCACCTTTCGGTGCTGTACCCATAAACCGCTGTTTAAATTCTTCAAAATTTCCAACATCATCAGCAAGTGGGTTTGCTGTGATCGCACAGTATAAGTCCCACTGTTTATCTTCATTGAGTCATATCGTGCTACAGATTTTTCTGTAATTGCTTCACGTGTTTCATCATCCATCACATACATATCATCTGACGGTGCTGCTGTTGCCTCTGCATAATTTGCAAATCCATCTGCACGTGACAGATATGTTACATTTCCTTTGGAATAAGCCTGGAACTGGTTAACTGCTACTGTCTCATCTAAAACTCTTGCATTTTCACTGTAATTACTGTCATCTGCAACACGGAATGTCTTTGCATCCACTACTGTATGCGAACAGAAAGCAGGCTGTCAAAGCCTGCTTTCATAAATGGTTGAAATTTCTGCACGAACTGCATTTTCCAGTGTAAAATCGATTTGAAAATTACTTCTTCTCATGGTTCCTGCTTTTCCGAAACTCATACAGCCGATGCAGAGTCTGGATACTTCGATGTCTGTATTGCCGATTTTTGTATATTCCATGAAAAAAGACCTCCTCTTTTTATAATGAACTGTTTGTGCTACGTCATAGTTCTATTATAAAAAGCGGAGGCGTGTTATGTCTAATACTTATAATGTATCTTTAATTATGCTTTTTGATTATAATTTTCTTTTTCATATTTTTGCTTTACTGCGCGATCAATAAATGATAATATTTTTCAATATAATGCATTTAACCGGGAAGTCGGAAAGGTATGCCGTCATCTACTCTAATCCTGTTAGAAAGGGTGACGCTTATGAGTACATATGAAGAATTCATGGTAATATTAACCGTGGCGCTACTCATCGTAGCAATTCTGAATTATAAAAAATAAGTAAGCTACCTTGTCTCTTGGCCGAGTAAGTAGCTTACTTATTTTCAAAATTTGTAACTATTAACTTTTTACCGGAGCAGATAGGCTTCATCTATCGTCCGACTTTCCTGTTAAGTGTATTATAAGGCACATATATAAATTTGTCAAATATACAAAAATAGTGCAACAGCAACGCTGCTACACTATCCATAAAGTGGAGAATACGAGATTCGAACTCGTGACCTCCTGCTTGCAAGGCAGGCGCTCTCCCAACTGAGCTAATCCCCCATGACGTTTACGACTTATTTAAATTATCACAAACGTCCGTTTTTGTCAACTGTATTTATAAAACTTTTCGCCCATTCACCGTCAGCTTAAATGTTGTTCCCAGCACTTCCGCTGACTTTCTGCAAAGCATCATTCTTTCCAGAAAAATCTCGAAGTAATCATACATGGAACAGATATTTTCATCAATCTGAAGGTTGAGTGCAATAACCGACTTATCTTTTGCGATCTTAAGTTTTGAATCTGTAACTGCATAATTGACGCGATCATGAATATCAAAAGCGGATTGCTCTTTTGGGCGTACCCGGCTTCTTCTTACATCTGTTTTATCAGCTATGATGAGAGCCGCAGATATCACATCTTCCGGATCCCCGGTTGATTCATCATGGTTCCCGATTGCCGACATCACCGTGATCCTGTCTTCCAGAGACATATCCGTATCCTTCAGCAGATCATTTGCAAGGAGCGCCCCATATTCTGCGTGATGGGTTCTGTTAATGGCATTTCCGATATCGTGCATATACCCTGCAATTTTAACAAGCTCTACTTCATGTTCCGAATATCCGAACCGCTCCAGGATTTTTCCTGCCTGATGTGCCACCTGAACGCAGTGTGCCTGCGAATGATCCGTAAATCCAAGCAGTCCCAAATTTGCATTTCCTTTTTCCAGATATGCATTGATTTCCTTATTTTTTAGTATTTCCTTGTATTTCAAATATTCTATTGCCTCTTTCATTTTCTAAAGTCGCTTTACGGCATCCATTGCAAGTATGGATCTCTCACATTCATCTGCTGACAACGTTATCTGCCAGCAAAGTGGGCTATCCATCATATGTTTCGCCGCATAACTTAATCCATTTGTTCTTTCGTCCAAAAATGGTCTGTCTATCTGCTGCGGATCTCCCAACAAGATGATTTTTGTTCCGTGACCGGCTCTTGTGATGATTCCCTTTACCTGATTTGGCGTCATATTCTGTGCTTCATCAATGATCAGATATGTCTTTGCGATGGATCGCCCACGGATAAAATTGAGTGCTTCTGTCCGGATGATTCCTCTTTCAAATACTTCCGCTACTTTGTCTGTCAACTCGTCCTCATCTTCATACCGTTTACTCTCATCAGAATCCAGAATCTGCTCCAGATTATCGATGACCGGTCGCATAAGCGGTGCTATTTTTTCATTCTCATCACCCGGCAAGAATCCGATATCGTCATCAAACTGGGCATTTGGTCTGCATACGATCACTCTCCGGTATTCCTTCGTCGGATTGTTATAAACCTTTTCCATTCCAACCGCAAGTGAATAAAAAGTCTTTGCGGTGCCCGCCATTCCCTTGATAATAACCAGAGGTGCTGTTTCTGCATCAGCCATCAGTGCTTCCTGCATAAAATACTGTCCTACATTTCTCGGGGATACCCCATACGGTTTGCTCTTTTTATAAGCCAAAGGAACAACTTTATTTCCGGCCACCCTTCCAAGCAATGTCTTTTTCGCAGACTGATCCGGTGTTAATATCACAAATTCATTTTCATGAAGCTCTGGAAGAAACTGATTTCCCTCCGCATCACTTTGATACAGATTTTCCGTGGAAATCCCTTTCTTTTTGAATTCCTTGACCATTTCTTCCGGTATATAAAGCTCTGTTCTTCCGGTATACTGTGCATCATCGGCGGAAATCTGTTCCGTTTCAAAATCTTCCGCTTTGATTCCTAAAATTTGTGCTTTCAGCCGCAAAACAATATCCTTCGTAACCAGCACGACCTGATCTGCTTTTTTATCATCCATCAGACCTTTGCATACTTTCAATATTCTATTATCCGGTTTATCATCCGGAAGATCCGGCGGAAGCTCTACCTTCACATAGTTTTTTTCAACACGCAGACATCCTCCGCCCGGAAGCTCTACTCCCTGTAACAGATCTCCTCTGTGCCTGTATTCTTCCAGCTTTCGCACAGCTGCTCTGGCATTCGCACCTTTCTCTCCTTCCGCCTTTTTCAGACCATCCAGTTCTTCCAATACGACCAGAGGAAGAACCAGATGATTATCTTCAAAGCACTCCAGTGCGTACGGTGCCTGAATCAGTACATTGGTGTCTATTACATAGGTTTTTATCATAGATACGAACACTCCTTTTCCGACAATTGTCCTTCTTTACAGACTCATCGTAGCATGTTCGTGATCACGGTACTATCTTGTTTCTATCATATCTGTATAAAATCAAAGTAAAAACAGATTGTTTTATACCGTCTTTTTCTCCGCATTTTTATATGCAGTTTCATAGAAAAGTTCCTGTGAATCCAATTTTGTGGAATTGATCTTTCGATCCACATATGTACCGTCCGAGGTTAACTCTTTTCCTTTTTCGTCATCCTTCATCATTGTATCGAACATTTCATCCAGTCGTGCACGCAGGGTATCGTCCAGGACCGGAGCTGCAACCTCCACACGTCTGATGGTATTTCTTGTCATGAAATCAGCGGATGCGATGTAGATTTTTTCTCTCTCCGGCGTTCCGAAACGATAAATACGGGAATGCTCCAGGAATCTTCCTACGATGCTGACTATCTTGATATTTTCTGTATATCCCGGAATTCCCGGAATCAGACAGCAGATTCCACGTACTACCATCTCAATCTTCACACCAGCCTGTGACGCTTCTACCAGTTTTTCAATGATGACTTTATCCGTCAGGGAATTGATCTTGATTCCAACATAAGCATCTTCCCCCTTCTTCGCATGGCAAATCTCATCATCGATCATAGCAAGTACTTTATTCTGAAGACACTTCGGTGCCACCAGAAGGACATGTGTTTCTTCGATGGTTTCACCGCGCAGCAGACATGCAAATACTTCTGCCGCTTCTTTTCCGATTTCCTGCTTTGCTGTAATCAGTGACAGGTCTGTATATAAAGTAGAAGTCTTTTCATTATAGTTACCGGTTCCGATCTGCGTAATATATTCCAGACCTTTCTCTGTCTTTCTGGTGATCAGGCAAAGTTTTGAATGTACCTTGAATCCATTCAGTCCATAAATTACACGGCATCCGGCTTCTTCCAGCTTTCTGGAGTATTCAATATTGCTTTCCTCATCAAATCTTGCTCGAAGTTCTACAAGTACTACAACCTCTTTTCCATTTTCTGCCGCTTCAACCAGTGCATCCACAACCTGACTACGGACAGCCAGACGATACAACGTCATTTTAATGGATACGACAGAATCATCTCTTGCTGCCTCATAAAGCAGATTAGTGAAAGATTTGATATTTTCAAAAGGATAAGATAAAAGTACATCTTTCTGCTCGATCTGGGCAATCAGGCTCTGTTTATCATTCAACTGCGGTGTCATTCGAGGGCTTCTTTTCTGATAGAAAAGATTCTCTTTTGCTGTTCCCTGCATTCTCAGATAATTCTGAATTGCAAATACAAAGGATAAATCCAACGGTACTCTTGATAAGAATACATGCTCTTTATCCATATGGATATATTTGCAGATTTCCGCAATCAGCTTTTTATTGATCTTTCTGGAGAATTCCATGCGGACAGGATTCATACGTTTTCTCTGCTTTACCAGATTTTCCATGGCGTCTCTGTAATCCATGTCTTCATCATAAATGGTTTCTGTATCAATATCCGCATTTCTCGTAATTCGCAGGAGAGATTTTTCTTTGATTTCATATTTTTTAAATAATTTCGGCAGGAAATGAAGGATCAGTTCTTCCGAAAGCATAAAGGTTCCCGGTCTGGTCGGGATATCGATCAGGCGCTTAAACACGTTATTACTGCACGGAATGATCGCAGTTTTTGTCTTTCCACCCTTCGTTGCAAGCAGTGCAACCGCATAGATCTCTTTATTCTGTAAGAATGGAAACGGCTGCTGTTTGCTGATGATATTCGCAGACAGATATGGTGCAATTTCATTATCAAAGTAAGTTTCCAGTAATTCCCCTTCTTTTCCGGAAAGCTTGTTGAAATTGATAATCCGGATCCCCTGCGGCTCCAATTCGCCCATGAGCTGTTCATAGATCATTGCTTTTTTTATATCCAGCTCCCTCGTAGCTTCAATAATTGCTTTCACCTGCTCTTCGCTGGTCATATTTGTTTTATTTTCACGTACAACTTCAGAAGATTCCATCTGATCCATCAAGGTTCCCACCCGCACCATATAGAATTCATCCAGATTAGACTGGTAAATTGATGCAAAGGTAAGACGCTCTGCAAGCGGTACTCTTGGATTTCCTGCTTCATTCAGCACTCTTTCATTAAATTTTAACCACGACAATTCACGATTCATCATATATGGTTCTGATTTCATTGTTTTCTTCTTCATTTGGTATCTCCTTTTCGTGATTTCTGTTAGTTTCTTTTTCTTAGCATTTAGTTCCGATTATACATCTGCGGTTCGGATCTATCTATCATTGCCATGTGTTTTCTTTGTAAAATCAATGTAAAATCTGCGTGCCCTGTTCCTTCATCTTTTTGCGATATACACTTGGTGACATCCGGTACCGCTCCTTAAATACCCGGTTAAATGTCCGCTGACTTTCAAATCCGCTGTCCAGACAAATCTCAATAATTGAATCCGTTGTATTTTCCAGCTTCGCACAGGCATAACGAAGTCTGGTATCATTCAGATACTGATTGAAATTACTGTGAAATGTCCCGGAAAAAACTCTCGAAACTGCATACTTGCTGACTCCGATCTCCTGTGCCATCTTATCCAGTGTCACATTTTCCCGGAAATGCCCGGATATATATGCCACCGTCTGATAAATCAGATCGTCACTTCCGATTTTGGATTTTTCATCCAATTCCAAAAGCGGAATACAACGCGCCAGAACGATCTGTAAATAAGCCTGCAGGATCAGAAATTCTTCCTCATTAGTAAGCATCATCCGGCACAAGGCATATGCAACCTCTTCATCTAATTCTCTGCCTTTAAGGACGGGATAGACCGGTGCATATTTCTGCAGTGCCTCACTGAAAAATCCAAGATTATCCGGAATCAAATTCACACAATACACCTTATGTGCGTCCTCTCCAAATACCTGATAGTGATGGATCACATCCGGAAATACAATTCCCAGATCCCCTGTTTCCAGATGATACAACTCCTGTCCAATCCCAAGCTCTAAAGTGCCTTCGGTCACATAGATCATCTCCAAGGTGCTGTGCAGATGCGGTCCTGCATGCCTGGCTCTTTTTTGTATGGTTTGTATTTTCCGATTCGTATTTTTATAATGTAAATACATAGCCTTTCCTCTTTGATCATGTGGTTTTTTTATTTTATTATATAGCATTTTTGCAAGATTTGTCTACTTTTTCATCAGATTTGGCAAGCATATATCCGCTTTTCAAGCTATAATGACCACATAAAGAAAAGAAAGGAGAGAACAAATCATGAAAGAAAGAATGATTAAAAAAATCAAAGATTATATGCATGAAGTGATCGAATTTTATGCTGCGAATTATCTGTATCTCGAAGCAATGAACCGTCACTAAAAAAGGACCTGCGGGCTTGCAAGGTCCTTTTTTTGTATCTAAATTTATCATTTTGTAATAGATGATATTTTCTATTTTACAGAAAACCTTACTTCCTCATAATCTCGCCAAAGATGCGTTCTTGTAGGAATCATCATCTGTTACTTCTTTGATCACTTTCAGGAATTTCGGCATATAATTCCCGATCGATAATCTTAGGTCATCTTCATTTCAATACTTTGCGATATCCCAAATATCCTGAAATCACACCGAACAAAATTCCTCCAAGAACATCTGTCGGATAATGTACATACAGGTACAACCTCGATATTGCGATCAGACATGCCAGCACAAGCGCAAATTTCCAAATCTTCTTTTCACCTGCCAGGTACAAAGCTGTTACCGAAGCAAACGAAGCTGCCGTATGTCCAGACGGAAAAGAATAATCATGAAGCTTTGCTACCAGAAGGTGTACACCTGTATTCACATCATATGGCCTTGTCCGTGCTACAAGATTTTTCAGGACAATATTGCAGAGTAATACATCTACTATTAAAGCAGCCACCATAACCACGCCGCTTTTTCTCGTTTTAGGAATCAGAAGCAATACTATGCTCAACACAATCCATATAATTCCTGCATCCCCAAGTCTTGTGATAAATACCATGATTTTATTCAGAAAAGGCGTATGCAACGTCTGGAGCCAATCCAAAATACTTAATTCAATATTCATAAGTTTTCTCCTGCTTTCTTCATCAGTATTTTTACTTTTCTATAGAATAACATAGATTACTGAGAAAAAGTCATTTTAAAAAATATTTCTTGGTCAGTAACAGCATATTAACTTTTTTCTCATAGTTGCTTGTGATAAACTATAATTAAGTATCATGCGAATGCTTACAGGGAGGCAATATATGAATTATAAATTTATACCGGATTCCATTAAAATTGATGATAGTATTCCTTTAAATTACAGTTTAGACGAATTTTTAGAATTACAAATTTCTTACAAACAATCTTTTGAAAAAATTCTAACGGACATTGTTGATTTTGCATATTTTGACAATTGGGTAAAAAATAATATTAATGATTTACCTATAGTTAATGATAAAGAAGCAAATTTTTATCGTAAATTTTCAACCTTAAATAGTGATTATATATACTTAAGAAATAATATTCACATTGAAAAACTTGATTTTAAAGAATTAAATGAACTTAGAAGTAACGTCAATAAAGATTTTTTGCTTAGAACATATAAAAAAGTTTTGTTTGAAGATGGCAATTACACTTTCTTTGGTTCTGCTACAGAAATGAATTTAGTTGCATCCAAAAGCCTGGTTTTTGAATTTGCATTTGACGCAAAAGAATGTGTTACATTAGACATATACAACTTTTACAACCACTATAAAGAAAACATATTGGAATTTATTGCAAAACTAATAGCAGATGCTCTTAATTGTAATGTTTCGCTGCATAGATATTCAGCAATTCCTGAATTATTTTCTACCGAAGATAATAAAGAGAGCATAAAATCATCATATCTCGGATAGCCGGACTTGCCTATCCACCTGTCAGTATATGGTTCAATTATAGGATTCAAAATGATTTTATGAAAGAATAGATTCTCAGAAAAGAAGAATTGAAATTCGACGGTTTTCAATTCTTTTTTTCCATATCCATGCAGATTGATTACAGCATACAAAAAGTCCCTGCAAATATTACACATGCAACGATCGTGCCACTGAAAAATTCCTTCACTGTATGCCTTTTTTCAACTCAACAGATGCCCAGAATTCTGCCAGATATAACAGCAGACAGATTAGCGTCACATAGCTACTAAATTAGATATCAAAAGTTATAAGCATCTTTGTAGATATATCATATCAATAAGTTGAATACCACACTCAAATATTGGATGATCATAATGATCGATGAAGAAATTAGGGATGCAATGAGAGCGTGTAAAACCACATTTCTCATAAAACGGAACAGTCAATGCACTATCTCCTGTTCCTACTTGCATAACAGAGTATTTACCAGTATATCTGCGAATCAAAAAGTCAATTAGAGCTTTTCCGTATCCGCAGCCTTGATATTCTGGCTTTACTGCAATATTCTTGATTTCAAGAATCCTATTTCCCTCATTGGTAACGACGCACTCTGCTTTCACGCCATTATCATCAAGCACATACATGATTCCTTTTTCAAGATAGCGACGAATCATATCTTCCTGCTCATCTGCCAGAAATAATAAGTCTATATAATGCATCTTATCGTCAATGATCTCTTTGATTACCATATTTCGCCTCCATAACTTCTTCAGCCATTTCGATTAACGCTTTATTATATTCTACCCTATCACGCTCGCACCAAATGGCATGAAAGAGAGTCTTGCCATCTTGAAAAACTGCTTTCCAAATGGAATTCCGATAATTGTAATACACCATATGCGTCCTGCAAAAACCCAAGCCAGACCGCCCAGTAATCCTCCAAATATAAACCAAAGGATATTACCTATAGTTCTCATGACAACACCTCTCCTTATCCAATGTCTAATATTCTTTTGCAATTTTCTCTGTTACCATACCGGAACGACTGAAAGATTTGAGAGTCGCAGAAAAAAGAATATCATTACATGAATTGTCTGATGCTACTGGCATCCCGAGTTCCACACTCGGCAATTATGAGAAAGATAAAAATGTAGATATGTCACTTGGCAATCTACTGACGCTAGCAGACTTCTATCATGTAAGCACCGATTGCCCACTGCCTGAATCTTGTTGCAATCACTGATTTAATTCGGTATCCAAGAGATATAATCATATCTAAATTGTAATAAGTAACATTATATGTTTTTCCATCATCTGCAGTTGTTCGGAATTTCCGAACAACTGAATCCTTATCCAATTCCCCTTCTTCGAATATATGCTTTATATGTTCACTTATATTTGATTTACTGCATTGATATAATTCAGTAAGCTGCTGTTGTGTCAGCCACACTGTATCATCTTCTATTTTAACTTCTATATTTGTCTGCCCATCATCAGTCTGATATATAAGTATTTCCCCATATTCATCAGTTCCAATTTTATCTGCCATAAGCACCTCTCCAATCCATTACTTCTTAGTTATGAAATGTGAACACATATGTTCACTATTGTCTCAACCAAATCTTATCATCATTCCAACGTAAGCGCTTAATTTTTAGGTATGATAGAAAAATCCCCGACTACTTTTCAGTAGCCGGAGCACCTTGACAATTCACATATGATTGATTTGATTCGTTTGCACGACGTTCGATCTCAGCTTTGACAGTTTCGTTCCATGGCGCCAGAAGTTCTAATTCATCATCACTCATCCTATCATCAGGCAGTTTTTCCAGCAGATAGGTAAGATAGTGATAGACGTTTACTCCATTGGCTTTTGCCATTTCTACCATTGTGTACACAATAGCGCTGGCCTGGGCTCCGTTTGGTGTGTCACAGAACAGCCAGTTTTTACGGCCTACTGTAAACGGACGAATCGCATTTTCACTGAGATTATTAGAAAAACTGCAGCGGCCGTCTTCCAGATAGGTGGACAGATAGGAGCGGCGATTCTGAATGTAAGTGACAGCTTTATCCATTCTGCTTCCACGGATAGGGCTTTGCTGATCAAGCCACGACAAAAAGCCTTCTACTACCGGCTTTTCTTTTTCAAGACGAGCCTTTTTGATAGCATCGAAGGAAGAATACTTTGATCTGATCACATCTTCCAGGTGGAAGAGCTGGTTAATGTACAGCATTCCCTGTACGGATGGCTGGGTATAATCCAGAGCCTTTCCTTTGGGAATGGCATCTGTCAGATATCTTCTGATGTGTGCCCAGCAGGCTGTGCGCTTGGCATCTGGAACTTTATTGTATCCACTATAGCCATCACACATCAGATACCCCTTGAAGCCGTGAAGAAAATCTACGGCATTATCCCCGGCTCGGGTCTCCGAGTATTTATAGAGGATAATAGGTGGTCCTCCGTCTTCACCGCTGCGGAACAGCCACATATATGACTTGGTCTGTGCACGGCGTTCCGGTTCATGCAAAACCTGAAGTGGCGTTTCATCTGCCATCGCGAATCCACGTTCCAGAAGTTTCCTGTGGAAGTATTCGTACATAGGAAGAAAAAACGCTTCAGAATTCCGGATCACCCAGTTTGCCATAGTAGCTCTGGTGATCTCCACGCCATACTGTTTCCAGTCCTTTTCCTGACGGTAGTATGGGAGACTATTACAAAACTTCTGGTACATTACCCAGGCAACCGTTCCTGCAGAAGCCATTCCATAAAGCATATGAGATCTGCCATCTTTTCCTTTTTTGATGACCGGAATATCCTGAAGCCTGCACTGCGGGCACTCATAGCTCTTACTGTAGTATTCATATACTTTCAGTTTTGCCGGTACAAAAACCAGTTCCCGGCGGACAAACTCCTCCCCGATTTCTTTCAGTGGGGTACCACAGACAGGACAGAGTTTCTCTTTCTCAGAAAGTTCCAGATACTTTTTTTCAACAGGAACTCCCTTAAAACGCTCCGCATCTGTAGCTCTTGCTTTTCGTTTTTTTGCTGTTTTTTCCGGAAGGAGTGCTTCAAGATCCTCTGCTTTTGCAGCTTCTGGATCCTGTTCCAGTTCCGCCTCATTGAAAAAGTTTAACTGGCCTGGAATATCGAGGGCCCTTTTTTCGCTGGAGGTGCCAAACAGTTTTTTACGGAGAAGGTCTATCTCTTCTTTCAGATTATCCCGCTCTTGGGTGAGAGCCTCTTCCCGTTTATTGGCAGCATCGACAGTTGCCTGGAGTGTTTTTATCATCTTTTTGAGATCGCTTATCATGTCCTTCAGCTCACGGAGCTGGATATCTTTGGAACTGTCTGCCACTGCTTTTTCCTCCTGTTTCTGATGTTTCCATTATATCAGAAAACAGTGGTTTTTCCCAGCAGCGGATTTACCAGGACTTGAAAGTGCCGAAAATACAGCAAAAAACAAGAGTTTTATGTGCATCTTTTTACGTTGCCTTGATCGCTTTGGGCTGCTCAATATCAATGCCAGACATCAGCCAGTCGAACTCCCGCCATGTAAGATTCCGGACTTCAGATTTATTCCTGGGCCATCGGTAAGATCCCTGGGCGGTCAGTCTTTTGTAGATCATAACGATCCCGTCAGGCTCTTTTAAAATAGCCTTGATGCGGTCGCATTTACGACCGCAGAAAAGAAAAAGTGCATGGTCAATCTCCATCGAAAACTGTTCCTGGATGATCGCACACAATCCATCAATGGACTTGCGCATATCTGTTCTGCCACAGACGATATAGATCGCATCAACACTTGAGATGTCCGCTAACATAACGACTCCTTCAGCGTATCCATAAGCAGCTTCAGAAGTAACGGTTTGATCTCATTACTCATTCGTATAAGCAATCCGTCTGCTTCGATTTCAATCGTATGTGAATTGTCAAGGTGCATAGGTCTGTTTCCAGTATCTGGGATCAGTCCCACCGGAGAAGACTCTGGTTCTATAGCAATCTGGACTACATCCTGTTTATGGGATGTAAGGTCAAGAGTGCTGGCTTTTCCAACTGGATCCGGTATCTGACAGGCTTTTTTGCGGAGACGGGTAACTGCATTGTAAAAACAGCTGGGAGATATCCCATGCTCATTACACCATGCAGCATCTGTCAGGCCGCTTTGTCTGCATTCGGTTACCAGTTCCATCCATTCGTCCAGGGAACGCCCTGGAGCACGTTTCTTACTCATAATGAAACCTCCAAATGTAGTAAATTTCTATCTCCTGTTATGAAGTGACTTTTGTCAAGAGTTAATTTTAAGAAATTTTTCTCAA
>NZ_JAAIMM010000034.1 GCF_013300725.1 Allocoprococcus comes | reverse complement strand
TGAGGATATTTCTGAAATTATAAAAGTAAATATTGAAACCGTCAGAGGATGGCTTGCAGGACACACTCCTGCTAAAAAATAGTAATAGGATACCCTCATACAGGTCAAGAAAACAGAAATGTCCCGTATGGGGGATTTTTATATACCGAAAAACAAAACAGAGGCGTTGAATGAACATACAACAATTAACTTACATTGTAGAAATCGCAAATTGCAAAAGCATTTCCCGCGCAGCAGAGTACCTTTTCGTCTCGCAGCCTGCCCTGTCCCAGCAGATCCGTAATCTGGAAAAGGAACTGGGATACCGCGTGTTTCGCAGGACAAGCAAGGGGCTGGAGCTTACGGAAAAAGGGAAGCTTTTCTACGAAAAAGCACAGAAAATGCTGGAGGACTGGAATCATTTTAAAGAGGAAGTGATTTCAGGGACAGAACATAAAAAATTAAAGATTGGACTTGGAGCCAGAGTGTATTCCAACCGACTATTTCCAAAGATTGCCAGATATTTTGAAAAGCATCCGGAGCTGGAGGTTACGTTTTATACAGAAGCCGGACTGGATGCGTATGCGGCGATCAAAGATGGATCCCTTGATATGGCACTGGACCGGATGCCGGAAAATGAAATTGGTATGGAGAAATGTGTCTGTTTTGCAAAAGAACTGATTCGTGAGAAGCAGTGCATACTGGCGGCACCGGATCATCCGCTCGCACAGAAAGAAAATGCTTCAATTATGGATTGCAGGGAATATACCATGCTCACGGGACTGGAACATTCGGTGGAAGACCGCCTGCTCAGAAAGACATATGGAGAGCAGAATATTACATGGAAGAGAGTCATCCGTTCGGACAGTATTGATACAGTGATGAAGATGGTGAAAAGTGGAAGCGGGATTGCCATTGGACCACAGTCATTTGCGGAATACTATGGTGTCACGGCAGTGCCGCTGGTTCCTGCCAGGCAGGACAGTCTTTATTTTGCCTGCCTGAAATCAAAGAAAAAAGAGCCGGAGATACGGGATTTTCAGAGGTATCTGGCTACTCTGGTTTCCAGTGTTTGTCCAGATTAAATCCGCGTCCCTGTACTTCCTGTACCTGGGAAACGATGATAAAACTTTCCGGGTCGATCAGATGGACATTTTTCTCAAGCTGGACAAGCTCGCGGTTGGAAATGACGGTGAGTACCATGTTCAGCTGCTGACTGAGATAACCGCCCTGAACCGGAATGATGGTTGCACCACGGTCGATTTGCTTAAGTACAAAATTGCGGATTTCATCCGAATGTTTGCTGATGATCTGGACGGCAATCCGTGAAGTGCCGCTGACGATCAGCTTATTCATGACAAGCGTGTAAATGATCACATACAAAATTGCATAGAGTACCTTGTCAACCGGCTGATAAAGCGCCTGTCCCAGGATGACAAAGAAGTCGATAATGTACAGACCGGCTGAAACCGGAAAACGGAAATATTTATTCAGAATCAGCGGAGGAACATCAACGCCTCCGGTAGAAGCGCCGGTACGGATGATCATCCCAAGAGAGATTCCGATTCCGATCCCTGCAAAGAGTGTGCAGAGGATCAGGTTGTCCGTCAGGACATAATCTCCAAGGATCTGATTGAAAAATTCCAGTGCAATCGGATACATGAAAGAACTTAAAATTGCGGAAAGAGTATATTTTTTTCCGAGAAAAATATAGGCAAGCACCAGCATGACAATGTTAAAAGCGAGTACCAGCGAGGAAAGTGGGATCCCGGTTATGCGTTGCAGGATCAGTCCGATTCCGGTTGTGCCTCCGGCAACAAGGTCGGCAGGAAGAAGAAAAACTCTTGCCGAGAAAGCGTTGAGAATATTTCCCAGACAGATGATGAGAACAGAAGAGATCTGTTCTTTTCTTTTTGCGGTAAGATTCATTGGTTAGTACCTCCATAAGTCGATACCTCTAATTTAGGAGAAATGGAAGCAAATTGGAAATACATTCTGTGAATAATGATATAAGAAAAACTTATAACGCAACCGTCATTGTGTTCTTGAAAAAGCACCAGAATATGCTAAAATTGATATAAATGAGAGAACATGAGGAGGTACAAAAGATGGGACATATTGTACAGCGTCTGGTCCGGAATGCCATCATGCAGGCAGTGAACCAGGCGATCCAGAAGAAGACACAGCAGGAAGCTGCAAAGTTTGGAAATGAATGGAAGGGAAGTTTTCACTGCCTGGTGTCCGGGTATTACAGCGGGATGACCGTCAAATATCTGATGCTTCCATTTGCAATCTTCTGTATTCTGTGTGCGGCAGGAAGCGGAATTGCCGGAGGGCTGACCTACAGTATCTGGTTTATCGTGATCGCAGTGGTGTGCCTGATTACGCGCAATTATGGAATGAAAAAGATGCGAGTCATCATTTACTGGGACAATGGCATGGCGTTTTATGATAAGGATGGCAATGAACTCGTACAGCTGCCACGGACCGCCATCGATCAGATGACAGTAAAAAACAGTAAGATTACCATATTGTGGGACGGCAAAGAGTATAAGATTATCAGAAACCCATTCGATAACGAAAAAGAAGTACGGGAAATGCTTAATTTCTATGGAAAAGACAGATAAGGAGTGACAGAAAATGATAACAAAAGAAGGAAGCTCTGATCGCACAGACCATCGAGGCAATGCGCACTTTCCTACCATAAGCAGGAGATTTAGGACATGAATTTTCAGATCACAGAATATTGCCATCACATTTTAGAAGAATATATAGAAGAAGGGGATATCTGCATTGATGCCACCGCCGGAAACGGCGGTGACACGGAGTTTCTGTGCAAAAAAGTCGGAGAAACCGGAAAAGTCTATGCTTTTGATGTGCAAGAGATGGCGATTGCTCACACCAGAGAACGCCTCGAAAGAGCGAATCTGTCTGCACGAGCTGAACTGATCCTTGACGGTCACGAAAAAATGCAGACCTATGTAAAAGAAGAAGCCAAGGCCATCATCTTCAATTTCGGCTATCTCCCCGGCGGCGACCACGAAATCGCAACCCATCCATCAACAAGCCTCGCCGCCATCGAGTCAGCCCTTAACCTGCTCAAAAAAGGCGGCGTCATAAACCTCTGCATCTACAGCGGCGGCGACACCGGCTACGAAGAAAAAGAAGCCATTTTGAATTATCTCAAAACATTAGACTCAAAAAAATGGCTCGTAATCGTAAACACTTACTACAACCGCAAAAACGATCCCCCACTCCCGGTATTCATCTATAGACTAAAATGATTTTATAGCTGATTACATTTGCCACATTTTGAACAGAGAAGCAAAATCCCTTTATTGTAAACATACTGGTTTTATCAGATGACTGGATTCAGAAAACAGTAATTGGATCAACTGAATCAACAAAGCTGTTTTGCGCTTTTTATGTCTGTCAAAGAAAATCATACCGGAACAAATGAACAAATAAAGCCGTTTTTGCGGTTTCCTGTTTGGCAAAAAAACTTTGTACTGGGGCAACAGTCACAACCAGTAAAGTAGATCTGCCAGGTACCCAAATAGAACATGCCAGATTCCATCCGAGGCAATGGAGATGAAACTCAGGCAATTATGGAAGCCATTGCTGACATAATTGCCGCTTTCAGAGGTTCATCGGAATGGTTTGCCGAGTGGAATCAGGCATGTTCTATTTGGGTACCTGGCCCACTAACTTTACAAGTAACACAAAAAAATACAAGAAAACCGCAAAAATCCCCTCAAAATGTGGTATACTAACAGACAGTACCGCAAAAAAGCGGAATATGGAAGGAATTTTTATGGCAGAAGCAAAATTTAAAAAACCAGAACTGACAGACCGGGATCTTATCGATTTTTATTTCAAAAAGTACCCAAGCAGAAGCTGCGACCGTACTTTTGCAAATGTATATCTGTGGGCAAGGTTTTACGAAGTAGAATTTGCACAATATAACAACGTTCTCCTGTTTCGGGACAACAGTGCAGGTTACGGCTATGCATTTCCGGCAGGTGAAGATGAAGATGTAAAAGCAGCGATTGAAGATATCATGAAGTGGGAGAAAGAAAAAGGCGTTCCATTCTGTCTGTATGGGGTGACAAAAGAGAATTTCGCCAAGCTGGAAACATGGTTTCCAGGCAAATTCGACATCACCTATCACAGAGATGAGGCGGATTATGTCTATGAAAGTGAGAAACTTGCAACACTTTCCGGCAAAAAGCTGCATGGCAAGCGGAATCACGTCAATAAATTTAAAGCACTTCACGGAGATAACTGGAGTTACGAAACGATTACAGAGGATAATCTGGAAGAGTGTTTTCAGATGGCACTGAAATGGCGGAATCTGAATGGCTGTGAAGATGATGAAGAGAAGAATTCTGAGATGTGTGTAACACTCAATTCACTGCGTCTTTACAAAGAACTGAACCTGACCGGAGGTCTGCTCAGAGTTGGTGATGAGATTGCTGCATTTACGATTGGAGAAGCGGTAAATGACGATACCTTTGTAGTTCATATCGAGAAAGCTTATGCGGACGTGGAAGGTGCGTATACCATGATCAACCAGCAGTTCGTAGAGCATGAAATTGCCGGAAAATACGAATATACCAACCGGGAAGATGATGTTGGAGAAGAAGGCTTAAGAAAGGCCAAGCTTTCCTACAAACCGGTATTTATGGTAGAAAAAGGTGTTGTGACATTAAAAGAAGACAGCGAAAAGGAGTGTGCAAAAGATGATATCTAAGAAGATGGAAAATATGGTGGCAAACAGTTCGGCGATCCGTGCCATGTTTGAAGAGGGAAACCGTCTTGCAAAAATTTACGGACCGGAAAATGTATTTGATTTCAGTCTCGGTAATCCAAATGTACCGGCACCGAAAGCCGTAAAGCAGGCGATTCTTGATATTCTAGATGAAGAAGACGAACTGGTGCTTCATGGATATACTAACAGCAATGCGGGATATGAAGATGTCCGCCAGGCTGTAGCTGAATCTCTGAATGAGCGCTTTGGTACTGCGTTTGCAGCAAAAAATATTACGATGACAGTTGGCGCCGCAGGTGGACTGAATGTTATTTTAAAAGCACTGTTAAATCCGGGAGATGAAGTGATCACATTTGCACCGTATTTTGGAGAGTACAGAAGTTATGTCAATAATTTTGACGGTGTTCTGGTTGAAATTTCACCGAATACCGTAGATTTTCAGCCAAAGCTGGATGAATTTGAGGCAAAGATCACACCAAAGACAAAAGCAGTGATCGTTAACACACCGAATAATCCGACCGGTGTTGTCTATTCCGAAGAGACGATCAGGAAGATGGCAGAGATCATGGAGAAGAAGCAGAACGAATACGGAACAGAGATTTATCTTATCTCTGATGAGCCATACCGTGAGCTCGCTTATGATGGTGTGGATGTACCGTATCTGACCAAGTATTATGCCAATACGATCGTAGGATATTCTTATAGTAAATCTCTTTCCCTGCCGGGAGAGCGAATCGGATATCTGGTGATCCCGGATGATGTAAAAGATTCAGAGACACTCATTGCAGCAGCCAATGTTGCAAACCGTATCCTTGGATTTGTCAATGCGCCAACCCTGCAGCAGAAGGTGGTTGCAAGATGTCTGCATGAGAAGACCGATATTTCATACTATGACAGAAACAGAGAGACTCTTTACCAGGGACTCATAGATTGTGGATTTGAATGTGTCAAACCGCAGGGTGCATTTTACCTGTTCATGAAGACTCCGATCGAGGATGAAAAGGCATTTTGCCAGGAAGCAAAAAAATATAATCTGCTTCTGGTACCGGGAAGTTCTTTTGGATGTGCAGGATATGTCAGAATTGCATATTGTGTAGCTTATGAGACAATCGTAAATGCACTGCCGAAATTCAAAGAGCTTGCAAAAGAATATCAGTTAGGATAAGACAAAAGCAAAAGATGTGACAGAAAGGTGAGAAAGCAAGATGAGAGAATTTGAGAAAAATATCCGAAAAGTAGAACCTTATGTTCCGGGTGAACAGCCACAGAAAAAAGTGATCAAACTGAATACCAATGAGAATCCGTACCCACCTGCACCGGGAGTTCTTGCAGCAATGAAAAAGCTGGAGGGTCATGTGGACAGTTTAAGGCTGTATCCGGATCCGACATCTGATGCACTGGTTAGTGCACTGGCGGACTTTTATCATGTTGGAAAAGATCAGGTTTTTGTGGGCGTGGGATCTGACGATGTTCTTTCTATGTGTTTCCTTACCTTCTTTAACTCGGAAAAACCGGTTTTCTTTCCGGATATTACATACTCCTTCTATAAGGTATGGGCGGATCTTTACCGGATTCCATACGAATGTAAGAAGGTAGATGAAAATTTCCGGATCGTAAAAGAAGATTATTATCCGGAAAATGGTGGTGTGATCTTCCCGAATCCAAATGCACCGACATCCATCTATGAAGATCTGGAATTTGTAGAAGATATCATCAGACACAACCAGGATGTCATTGTGATTGTGGATGAGGCATATATTGATTTCGCAGGAGAGTCAGCACTTTCTCTTCTGGACAAATATGACAATCTGATCATTACACAGACATTTTCAAAGGCAAGATCAATGGCTGGAATGCGTATTGGATATGCAATCGCAAGCCCGCTCCTGATCAAGTATTTAAACGATGCAAAATATTCGTTCAATTCTTATACTATGAACAAAACTTCTCTGGTGTATGGAGCAGAAGCGGTAAAAGATAAAGAATATTTTGCTGAGACAACACGTAAAATTGTGGAGACAAGAGACTGGGCAGAAGAAGAATTCAAAAAGCTCGGCTTTGTATTTCCAAAACCAAGCGCAAACTTCATCTTTGTATCACATCCGGAATACGATGCAAAAGAACTCTTTGAAGCAATGAAAGAAAAAGGAATCTATGTGCGTTTCTGGGGAAGCGAGCGAATTGAGCAATATCTGCGCGTGACGATCGGTACGAGAGAAGAGATGGAAGCACTCTTTGCCTTCCTCCGTGAATATATGATGTAAGTGTTAAAAGCATAAATTGCGTTTGTGCTTGCACAAATAACCAATTTATGCTTATTGACACGTCGAACACCGATTTAATAAGTAAAAAATAGGAGATTTGTATGACTGAAACTTTAGTACAGTGGTTTGTAACCCATCTGGGCGGCAAGGCTGCCAAAGAATTGATTATCTTTATTATTTCAATGATTCCGATCCTGGAGCTCAGAGGAGGAATCCTTGCGGCAGGTCCGGCGTTTTTAAATATCCCGACCTGGCGTGCAATCCCGATCTGTCTGGTGGGTAACCTGATCCCAATCCCGTTCATCCTGCTTCTGATCCGTCCGATTTTCGCATGGCTGCGCAAGACGCGCCTTTTCCGTCCGCTTGTAGAAAATCTGGAGAAAAAAGCGATGAACAAAAGCGACCAGATCAGCAGATATGAATTCTGGGGGCTGGTACTCTTCGTAGGAATCCCCCTTCCGGGAACCGGAGCCTGGACCGGAGCTCTCGTAGCATCCCTCCTTGGCATCGACTGGAAAAAAGCTTTCGGGGCAATCGTAGTCGGCGTATGCATGGCATCGGTGATCATGTATATCCTGTCTTACGTTGTGATCGGAGGAATCTTTGGATAAAAATGTGAAAGTTTTCCTTGAGAAAATATAGAATGACTGTATGTGAGAGCATATGGTCATTTTTGTTTGGCGAATGATAGAGGTTGAGTGAGCGCCAGCCACAAAAGGAATCGTTCGGATTCAAGTTGCGCTAACCATTCCGATGAGCCTCTTAGGACGGGAAGCATGTTCAGCAAAGGCTTCAATGCTTCCTGAGTCTCATCTCCATAGCGCAAAATAGAATCCGAACGATTCCTTTTGTGGCTGGCGCTCTTTGAACTTTATCGAATAAAATGTGGTGATATTGGTAAGATAACAGCAATTCAGAACGAAGCAGGAGAAAACTTTGAGAAGGGATGAGGAGTCTGTTGTTTTGTTGGAAACATTCGACTATCGGGCATTTATTGAAAAACATGTATTATTTTCGTTAAACATGTTGAATTACCAGACATCTACAGGAAGAGTTATATTACTTCTGTCAAATACCAATTGTTAAAAACGTTCAACTGTTAAACATCGAACCAGAGTTGAAAGGGAGAATAACAATCGGAATGAATAAGTTCCTGTTCATTCGCTTTGTTACAAGCATTCAAAAATCAGGCTGCCATAGAATACACTGAAAACAGGCAGTCGAGCCAAAAGAAATGGTGCTAATTCACTTTTTGTGCAATGGAGATGAGACTCAAAAATTGTGGAAGCCTATGCTGACACAATTTTCGCTTCAAGAGGCTCATCGGAATGGTTTGCACAATGGAATTAGCACCATTTCTTTTGGACCGACTGCCGTATACAGCGCAAATTTTGGCAGCCGTCCTATTTGGGTAATTTGTAAAAAAAAGAATGAACTAAGAATAAATTCTAACCTTCAACGGAATCCCCATCTCGTCCGCAATCTTCTGTGAAGCATCGATTTCTTCCTGTGAAATAATGCTGACCACACTGAACTGGACAGAAGAGAATAACTTTTTGGATTTTTCAGCGAAAGCAAGCATATCCGGGAATGCATTTTCAAAACAAGGCTGCGTAACTTCCTGGTAACGCTCGGCAGTTGGCGCATTCAGGCTGATCGATACGGCATCGATATATTTTGCCATTTCTTCGGCGATCGGCTTTTTATTGAAGAGTTCGCCAAGTCCGTTGGTATTGACGCGGAGCAGAACTTCCGGATGTTTTTCTTTCATGTATTTTGCAGCAGCAATCAGATTATCGTAGGCACAGGTCGGTTCTCCGTAGCCGCAGAAGACGGCTTCCGGATAATTTGTAAAATCAAAAGCATCGATGGCTTCCTTGATCTCTTCGAAAGAAGGATTGTGGTCGTGCCAAAGTTCTGTTGCCTCTCCGATGGCTTCATGCTCGTTGCGGATGCAGAAAATACATTTGCAAGTGCAGCGGTTGGTGATGTTAAAATATGCATTGTTTTTAAATGTGTAAATAATATCTGACATTATAATAAAATCTCCTCTTTGAAAGTCAGGCGGATATTCAGGAACCACCTGCCATTTGCGTATAATCAAATATTTGGCTAAATTCCAAATTTATTTTTCATTGTACTCTTGAAACCGGCTTTGTCAAGAGTGGAACCAAGAATGATAAAGATCACAGCACTTCCGCCTGACTGGGCAAGGGTTCCTACAATCGAAGGAATCAGTGCACCCCAGGTTCCGAACAGGATCACATCTGTGATATAATATCCAATAAAGGAAATTACAGCGGCAACAACAACACCGACACAGTTGTGTACATTCACGATCTTGTCCTTTTTACATGTGATCGGAAGGGAGATCAGCATCTTGATGATGAAGGTTGCAGGTGCGTATACCGGAGCAGTCAGGATATCTGCCATGGCACCACCGATTGCGCCGGCGAACATGGCATATGGCGTTGGGAGGAATGCAGCGGCAAGATAGATTAGAGAATCTCCGATGTGTACATATCCGCCATTTGCACCAAATGGAATATGGAAAATATAAGCGGTTGTCACACAGATCAGTGCGGCAAAAAGAGCTGTTGAAGTCAGTCTGGAGACTTTCTGATGAGAAAGTGCATTTGCAGAGGGTTCTGGATTGTTAATGGTTGTAGATGACATGATAGTTACCTCCTTGGTTTTTATTTCTTTTGTAAATGTCAGTCAAGCAGCATGGAAAGATGGGATTCAAAATTGATTCCATCATTGCGTGGAATCTGGTCGGCAACGGTGTCAATCAGAGATCTTTCGATAAACCGGCATGCTTTTTCCACGCCTGCAGCTGCACTTTTTCCCTGTACCATCGAGGCACATACGACAGCGGCGAGTAGGTCGCCGGTGCCAGAATAGCTTCCACCATGAATTCCAGAGGAAATGACGTTTATCTGGTCGTTCTCGAGAACCAGATTATAATATTTTACGGTATCATCAGAAGGAGCCTGATAAAGAATACCGGTGACGATGATCGTCTGGATCTGTGTTTCTTTTAAAGGAGCGGCAATCCGGGCAATCCGGTCCAGATAATCCGGTTCGTCCTGATGTCTGGTAAGCTCTGCAAAATCAGAGTGTGTTAAAAGACACAGCTCGGTAAGATTTGGTGTGATCACATCTGCATGGGATACAAGCTTCTGCATCTGCTGCTGGAGTCTGGGGGTGAAAATGTCATATTTGATACCGGAATCTCCCATGACCGGATCGACAAAGAGCAGAGTGGAAGGGGTTCTGAATTTCTCACAGAAATTCAGGATTTTTTCCGCCTGATCTGCACTGCCGAGATATCCGGTACTGATCGCATCCAGGGTAAGGCCACGTTTTTGCCATTCTTCTGTGTAATGATCGATCTTGTCGGTAAAGTCCGTACAGTAATAGCTGTCATAGCCGGTCTGATTGGTTAAAACTGCCGTTGGCAGAGGACAGGCCTGTACACCCATGACGGAAAGAACCGGGATCGCAGCTGTCAGAGAGCATTTACCAAGACCGGACAGATCATTAATAACAGCGACTCGTTTTATCATTGAGGTATCCTTTCCGAAATACAAAGTGAAAATTTCTTGCATTTCTTATGTGTTTTATATAGAATAAAATAAAAGTGTCATTTGTAAAATATACAAAAAGAAATATTTTTTAGAGGTCAGTTATGAGAGTGGAATTACAGAATGAGGAACACTGCCGGTATCTGAGAGTGTATCATTATTACAGGAATCTGATACTATCCGGGCAGATGAAGTCAGAGACAAAGCTTCCATCGATCCGTAAAGGGGCAAGCGAGCTGCAGATGAGCCGGACGACGATGGAGAATGCGTATATGCTTCTGGCAGCAGAAGGTTATATTGTGTCCAGACCGCAGAGTGGATATTATGTGACGGATATTGCCGAGAAGCAGGAAGAGGGCAGAAAGATTGCAAGCCGGCATGTAAGGAAACTGGAGAATCCTGTTGTCTATGATTTTGCAACATCTAATGTAGATAAAGAGAGTTTCAGGTTTGAATTATGGCGGAGATATATGAAGAGTGCACTGCGTCAGGATGAGAGACTGCTTTCTTATGGAGAACCGCAGGGGGAACAGGAATTCAGGGAAATACTGTCTGAATATATTCAGAAGACCAGAAGTGTGATCTGCAGCCCGGATCAGATCGTGATCGGTGCCGGTATACAGAGTCTTCTGCATATTCTGTGCCCACTGAATCACAAAAAGAGAACCATATTTTTCAGGGACAGTGAGTTTGTACAGGGAATGACGGTTTTTGAAGATCATGACTACCGGATTGCAGGAAGTGCGGAAGAAGAGATTGGAATGTATTACGTGTCCCCATCACAGATGACAAGATTTGGTGGGGTGATGCCGATCCAGGAAAGACTGGAGCTGGTCGGACGTGCCGAGGAAGAGCATTTTCTGATCATTGAAGATGACTATAACAGTGAGTTCAAATATTTCCAGAAACCGGTTCCGTCCCTACAGGGACTTTCAGGAGGAAGGAATGTCATTTATCTGGGGACATTTTCCAAAATGCTGCTTCCGTCTATCAGGATCAGTTATATGATACTGCCGCCGGAACTGATGGAAACCTACGAAAAAAGAAAAAATAATTACAATCAGACTGCATCCAAGGCTGAGCAGATCGCACTGACACAGTTTATCCGTGACGGACATCTGGCGAGTCAGGTTCGTAAATCCAGGAAGATCCATCTGGCAAAGGCAGAAAAGCTTGCAGACAGTGCAAAAAAGATTTTAGGAAAAGATGTGGATGTACAGGTTGGTGCTGCAGGATTTATGGTACAGTTGATCTTTGCGGAGGACTGCGATGCAGAAAAGATTGCAGAGAAAGCAAAAAAGAAAGGAATGACATTTCTTGAAGTGGAGAAGAACAGGATGTTACTCACCTGTGCAGGTGTTTCTGCTGAAAAGTATGAGGATGCCATGAAACTGCTCAGAGAATGTACAGAGAAGGGGATGAATTAGATGGAATTTTCGCATGAACTGGTTCTGCCGAATGAAGATCTGCCATTCCGGATGTTTCTGTTTGAAGGAAAAGACGGAAATTATGTCAGGGAAAAGCACTGGCACCGGTCGATCGAGATGTTTGTTGTACTGGAAGGAAAGCTGGATTTTTATATCAATGAAGAAGATATCCATTTAGATGAAAAATCATTTGTGATTGTGAATTCTAATGAGCTGCATTCGATTTCGGCACCGTTTCCGAATAAGACGATCGTACTGCAGATGCCACTTCAGACATTTGAACGGTATTATACGGATGAACAGTTTATCTGTTTTACCCACAGCGAACGCGTGCAGGATGAACAACTGGTTGAACTGGTTGAAAAGATGTATGTGACGTATCAGAAGAAGAAAACAGGATATGAATTAAAGGTACAGAGCTATTTTTATATGCTGGTCTATCTGATGGTGACAAAATACAGGAAGGTTGATGTCAGTGCGGAGATCGTGCGGGATCACAAGAACAGAAACCGGCTTTCTACGATTACGAATTATATTAAGGATAATTATCAGAAAGATCTTTCGCTGGAAGGGCTGGCACAGATCTTCGGGTATTCGCCGACCTATCTGTCACGGATGTTTCGCAAATATGCAGAAATCAATTATAAAGAATATATTCAGGGCATCCGTCTGGAATATGCCTACCGGGAACTGATAAGCAGTGATACGATGGTTGAGGAAATTGCAGAACATAGTGGATTTGCGGACGGAAGAGCATTTGCCAAAGCATTCCGGAAAAAATACGGAGTAAGACCAAGTGATTTCCGTAAAATGAGAAAGCAGGAATCGGAAGATGAAAACTGCTCAGCTTTCAGGTATCAATACTAATAAAGTGTACTTTATTGCTTATGCAAACATGGGACTTCTTGCAGCAGTTGCAGCAATGGCAGTTATCGCCCGTCTGAACTCAGCAAACCCGACAGCCGGTGATGGATATGAAATGGATGCGATCGGATCCTGCTTCATCGGTGGTGCTTCCGCTTATGGTGGAAGCGGTACGATCCCGGGAGTTATCGTAGGTGCAACACTGATGGGTGTTATCAACCTTGGTATGTCTATCATGGGTGTAGATGCCAACTGGCAGAAAGTTGTAAAAGGTATTGTTCTTCTTGCAGCTGTTATCTTCGACGTAGAATCTAAAAAACGTTCTAAATAATAAAAAAATAACGTAAGGACAAGAAAGTGCAGTTAACAGGCTAAGTTTTCGGTAGCAGATACCGGCTTGGCCTGTTAGAATATAAGACAGAAAGAAGGTGGAAGAAATGAAAATCAATAAAGTAACAGATCCAGAATTCAGAAAGTATGGACGCGTGATCGACGGCTATGATTTTTCAAAGCTGATCAAAGCAATGGAACACACCCCTCTTCCAGAGGATGTTATCTATGAACCATCTATTGAAGAACTGGAAGCAACCGATGTGGCAATCGATCTGAAGATGAGAATTTACGGAGAACTTCCGATCCAGATCGGATATTGCAACGGACATAACAGTAAACTGAATGCACTGGAATATCACAGAAGTTCAGAAGTGAATGTCGCAGTTACGGATATCATTTTGCTTCTGGGGGCAGAGCAGGATATCGAACCGGATTTTACATACGACACATCAAAAGTAGAGGCATTCCTTGTTCCGGCAGGAACTGGAATCGAAGTGTACGGAACAACCCTTCACTATGCACCTTGCGGAGTAGATGGAAATGGATTTAAGGCAGTAGTAGTTCTTCCAAAGGGAACGAATACAGATCTGATGACCTGCCATACCAAGTCATTTGATGACAAGCTTCTTACCGCAAAGAACAAATGGCTGATCGCACATGAAGAAGCCGGAATCGAAGGCGCTGTGTGCGGACTTAAAGGTGAGAACATCGACATCGCAAAATAGAACAGACAGATTCATATTTTAGGAGGAAAAAACAATGAATAACATGCCAGAACTGAAAATCGGAGTTGTTGCAGTAAGCCGTGACTGCTTCCCGGAAAGCCTTTCTGTATCAAGAAGAGAAGCACTTATGAAAGCTTACAAAGAAAAATACGGAGAAGAACATATTTACGAATGTCCGATCTGTATCGTAGAGAGTGAGATCCATATGGTACAGGCTCTGGAAGATATCAAGAAAGCCGGATGTAATGCACTGGTTGTATATCTTGGAAACTTCGGACCGGAAATCTCAGAGACTCTGCTTGCAAAACACTTTGATGGACCAAAGATGTTCGTAGCAGCAGAAGAAAGCGGCAACAACCTGATCCAGGGACGTGGCGATGCATATTGTGGTATGTTGAACGCAAGCTACAATTTAAAACTTCGTAACATCAAAGCATATATTCCGGAATACCCGGTTGGAACAGCAGAAGAATGTGCTGATATGATCCATGAATTTGAACCGATCGCAAGAGCAGTCATCGGACTTAACAATTTGAAGATTATCAGCTTTGGACCAAGACCGCTGAATTTCCTTGCATGTAATGCACCGATCCAGCAGCTTTACAATATCGGCGTAGAGATTGAAGAAAACTCAGAGCTTGACCTGTTTGAAGCATATAACAAACATGCAGGAGACGAAAGAATTCCGGCAATTGTAAAAGAAATGGAAGAAGAACTCGGAGCTGGTAACAAGAAACCGGAAATCCTTTCAAAACTTGCTCAGTATGAGCTGACACTCAAAGACTGGGTAGAAGAACACAGAGGATATCGCAAATACGTTGCAATCGCCGGAAAATGCTGGCCTGCATTCCAGACACAGTTCGGATTTGTACCATGCTATGTCAACAGCCGTCTGACAGCACAGGGAATTCCGGTATCCTGCGAAGTAGATATCTATGGAGCACTCAGCGAATTCATCGGAACAGTTGTAAGTGAAGACACTGTAACACTCCTTGATATTAACAACTCTGTACCGGCCGACCTTTATGAAGAAGACATTAAGGGCAAATTCGATTACACACTGAAAGATACATTCATGGGATTCCACTGTGGAAATACTGCATCATCCAAACTTTCATTCTGCGAAATGAAATACCAGATGATCATGGCAAGATCTCTTCCGATCGAAGTAACACAGGGAACACTTGAAGGAGATATCAAACCTGGAGATATCACATTCTTCCGTCTGCAGAGCACATCAGACAATGTACTGAGAGCTTACATTGCACACGGTGAAGTCCTTCCGGTAGCAACACGTTCCTTCGGAGCAATCGGAATCTTCGCAATTCCGGAAATGGGCAGATTCTACCGTCATGTACTGATCGAAAAGAACTTCCCACATCACGGAGCCGTAGCATTCGGACATTACGGAAAAGCACTTTACGAAGTATTCAAATACATCGGAGTACCAGTAGACGAAATCGGCTACAACCAGCCAAAAGGTGTACGTTACCCAACAGAAAATCCTTGGGGTTAATTAAAACTATACACAATCATATAAGGGGCGGATGCATAAACCCGCCCCTTTATAGTACAAAGAAACACGAATTAAAAAACAGGATTTATGTTTCAAGTAGGCGGTTCAATGTCTTGAGGACCAGATTATAGAAAATAAATATGGCAGATTCCATTTGAGGCAATGAAGATGAGACTCAGAAATTGTGGAAGCCATTGCTGACACAATTTCCGCCCCAAGAGGCTCATCGGAATGTTTTGCCGATTGGAAGATGCAATATTTATTTGTCATAATCTGGTCACACCCCCTCGAACCCGCCATATTGATACAAAAACCCTAATAAGGAGGAATATCATGCTCTATATAGGCGTAGACCTTGGAACATCCGCAGTAAAACTTCTGTTAATGGATGAAAAAGGCGACATCAAAAAAATTGTTTCAAAAGAATACCCATTATACTTCCCACATCCGGGCTGGTCAGAACAGCATCCGGAAGACTGGTTCAAACAGTCCGTAGAAGGAATCAAAGAACTGACTTCTGAGTGTGATAAGAGCCAGGTTGCAGGAATCAGCTTCGGTGGACAGATGCACGGACTGGTCATCCTGGATAACGAAGACCAGGTCATCCGCCCGGCAATCCTCTGGAATGATGGACGTACTACAGAAGAGACCGATTATCTGAATAACGAGATTGGAAAAGAAACGCTTTCCAAATACACAGCAAACATTGCATTTACCGGATTTACCGCACCAAAGATCCTGTGGGTAAAGAAAAATGAGCCGGAAAATTTTGCAAAGATCACAAAGATCATGCTTCCAAAAGATTATCTGGCATACTGCCTGTCAGGAAGCTTCTGTTCAGATTATTCGGATGCATCAGGAATGCTTCTGATGGATGTAGAACACAAATGTTGGTCCCAAGAAATGATGGACATCTGCGGTGTGACAGAAGAACAGCTTCCGAAGCTTTATGAAAGCTACGAAGTCGTAGGAACTCTGAAACCGGAAGTAGCAGCGGAACTTGGACTTTCTGAAAACGTAAAGATTATCGCAGGAGCAGGCGACAATGCAGCTGCAGCTGTCGGAACAGGAACTGTTGGTGACGGAAGATGTAACATTTCCCTTGGAACATCCGGAACCATCTTCATTTCCAGTGCAAACTTCGGTGTAGACAAGAACAATGCCCTGCATTCTTTTGCACATGCAGACGGTCATTATCATCTGATGGGATGTATGCTTAGTGCCGCATCCTGCAATAAATGGTGGGCAGAAGAAATTCTTCATACAGATGATTTTGCAGCAGAGCAGAAGGATATCACAAAGCTTGGAGAGAATCATGTATTCTATCTGCCATATCTGATGGGAGAGAGATCACCGCACAATGATCCTTATGCAAGAGCCACCTTTACCGGCATGACTATGGATACCACGAGAGCAGATATGATGCAGGCAGTACTGGAAGGAGTTGTATTTGCACTGCGTGATTCACTGGAAGTTGCAAGAAGTCTTGGAATCAAGATCGAACGCACCAAGATCTGCGGTGGTGGAGCAAAGAGCCCGCTTTGGAGAAAGATGATCGCCAATATCATGAATCTGAAGGTGGATATCATCGAGAGTGAAGAAGGACCGGCACTTGGCGGTGCAATCCTTGCAGCAGTCGGATGTGGCGAATACGAAAGCGTAGAAGAAGCAGCTGACAAACTAGTTAAGATTGTAGATACAGTAGAACCGGAAGCAGAGTTGGTTGAAAAATATGAGAAGAGATATCAGGAGTTCCGGGAGATTTATCCGGCACTCAAACCAGTATTTCCTCACATTCAGTAGAGGGGAGACTGTGTATTTCTGGCGTCAGTCACAGTTGTGGCTGGCGCTTTTTCTTGGATGTTTCTGATGCTCCCGTTGACAGTGCCAGTTAAAACCCGTATAATGAATTATAAGATTGACATGATGTGGAGGGCTTGATTCTATGATTATTGCAAAGAATGATGAAGATAAAAGAAGCCGTGTGTGGAACTATGTGACAGGAATTACGACCGTTCTGATCATTATCGTGGCTGGATATTTCATTTACCAGGGATTTTTTGGGAATCCGCTGGAAGGAAAGTGGAAGCATGATGAGAGTGATATGATACTGGAAGTAGATGATCATAATGAAGCAGAGCTTGACTGGAAGAACCTGATCGATGGTAAGGATGTGGATGTGGAGCTTGGATATACACTGGATATCAAGGCAAAGCAGATTACATTTACAGTAAAGCAGGAAGAACTGGATGAGACAGCGAAAGAACTTGGTGATAATGTAACTGCATCGGAAGTAGAGCAGGCGATCAATTCTGTACTTACTACATTCAATTACAGTGTGGACGGAACCGAGCTTACACTTACCGAATGGGATTATGGAGACCAGATGATTTTTGAAAAAGCAGGCAAATAAAGAGAACCCTCTCTCTGTGGGCACGAAAGTCCGCAGACAGAGGGTTTTGTGTGAGAACAGGAGGTTAAAAGCTGATGACAAGGAAGGATACAAAAGTAATAAATATCGGAGGAAGAAAGATCGGCGGAGGGAATCCGGTAGCGATTCAGTCCATGACAAATACAAAGACAGAGGATGTGGAAGCTACGGTTGCGCAGATTCTTGCGCTTGAAAAGGCAGGCTGTGAGATCATCCGTTGCGCTGTTCCGACCATGGAAGCGGCACAGGCTTTAAAAGAGATTAAAAAGCAGATTCATATCCCGCTGGTGGCAGATATTCATTTTGATTATCGCCTTGCAATTGCAGCGATTGAAAACGGTGCAGATAAGATCCGTATCAATCCGGGAAATATCGGAAGCGAGGACAGAGTCCGTGCGGTTGTTGAAAAAGCAAAAGAATATGGTATCCCGATCCGTGTCGGTGTGAACAGTGGTTCTCTGGAGAAGAACCTTCTGGAAAAGTACGGTGGCGTGACAGCAGAGGGAATCGTAGAGAGTGCGCTTGACAAGGTGCACATGATCGAGAACATGGGTTACGACAATCTGGTGGTCAGCATCAAGTCCTCTGATGTTATGATGTGTGTGAAGGCACATGAGTTGATCGCAAAGGAATGTCCGTATCCGTTGCATGTAGGAATTACCGAGTCCGGGACGCTGCTTTCAGGCAACATCAAATCTTCTGTAGGACTTGGAATCATCCTTTATCAGGGAATTGGCGATACGATCCGTGTATCACTAACAGGGGATCCTCTGGAAGAAATTAAGAGTGCGAAACTGATCCTGAAAGCATTGGGACTCAGAAAAGGTGGAATTGAAGTCGTTTCCTGCCCGACCTGTGGACGTACCAAGATCGATCTGATCGGACTTGCCAACCAGGTAGAGACGATGGTTGCTGAATTTCCACTTGATATCAAAGTTGCGGTTATGGGATGTGTGGTAAATGGACCTGGAGAAGCAAGAGAGGCAGATCTTGGAATCGCAGGGGGAATCGGAGAAGGACTTCTGATCAAGAAGGGAGAGATCATCCGTAAGGTAAAAGAGGATGAGCTTTTAGATGCACTTCGTAATGAACTGGAACATTGGGGCGAATAGAAGATGACAAAGCTATTTTTTGATGTGTTTCCAACATTGAATATGGATAACGACAGCCATATGCTGTTTGAAAAGGTGGAGGTGACGAAAATCACCTCCACTTCAGCCAGAAATCATATCAAGGTTTATATTTACAGCACCCATCTGATCCCGAAGAAAACGGTATGTTATGTGGAGAACCAGATTGAGGAACAGCTGTTTTCGCAGGGAAATATTCCGGTGACGATCGTCGAGGAATATCGGCTTTCCGAGCAGTATACGCCGGAGAACCTGATGCATGCCTACAAGGAGAGCATTCTATTTGAACTGGAGCAGAAAAGTGTGCTGGAGAAAAATATGTTCCAGAAGGCGAAGTGCCGCTTCGAAGGGGAACGTACTATGTGTCTGACCATGGCAGATACCATTGTTGCCGAAGGAAAGACCAGCGAGATCACCAGCTATCTGAAGGATGTCTTTGAGAATCGTTTTCATGTGCCAGTGGATGTGGAGATCGACTATGAAGAGGTAAAAGAGAGCAAATACAAGAAATTCAACGAGATGCAGCTTCAACAGGAAGTAGATGCGATCAGGGAACGGAACCAGAAGCTGCAGGCACAGCATGCCACGGAGGATGCTGAAGCAAAAGGAAAAGAAACCGACGGCGTGTCAAAGAAGAAAGTAGAAAGAGCGAAGAGTGCAGAAGGAAAGTCAGAATCGGAAAATCCGCAGGCAAAATCGGAGCAGAAGAAGGTGGATACTCCGAAAAAGCAGGAATTTGCGGGCAAATCCGGTGGATTCAAAGGTGGAAAAGGCAGCTTTGTTCGCCGGGACTATCCGCTCAAGCGTTCAGATGATCCGAATGTAATCTATGGGCGGGACTTTGACGATATGCCGATCGAGCTGAAGACAGTTACCGGGGAGATGGGTGAGATCACCTTCCGCGGACAGGTGATCAGTTTCGATACCCGTGAGATCCGGAATGAAAAGACGATCGTCATGTTTGCCGTGACCGACTTTACCGATACGATCATGGTTAAGATGTTTACCCGAAACGACCAGCTTCCGGATCTGCTTGCAGAAATTAAAAAAGGGGTATTTCTGAAAATAAAGGGTGTTACAACGATTGATAAATTTGACGGAGAACTGACCATCGGATCCGTAACCGGAATCCGCAAAACGTCGGACTTCCGTGTGACAAGAAAAGACAAGTATCCGGAAAAGAGAGTGGAGCTTCACTGTCATACCAAGATGAGCGACATGGACGGGGTTTCCGAGGCGAAGGATCTTGTTAAACGGGCACATGACTGGGGACACCCGGCGATTGCAATCACTGACCATGGTGTGGTACAGGGCTTTACCGATGCCAACCATGTGATCGAGGATCTGGATAAAGATGATCCGTTCAAGGTCATTTATGGAGTGGAAGGTTATCTGGTAGACGATCTGACCAAGATTGCAGAGAATGAAAAAGGACAGGATCTGGAAGGTACTTATGTAGTATTTGATATCGAGACAACCGGATTTTCTGCTGTGACAGACCGGATTATTGAAATCGGCGCAGTAAAAGTGGAAGACGGGAAAATCACGGACAAGTTCAGTACTTTTGTCAATCCGAAACGACCGATCCCGTTCCGTATCACGGAACTTACCAGCATCACCGATGAGATGGTCATCGGTTCGCCGGACATTGAGACGATCCTGCCGCAGTTTATAGATTTTATTGGCGATGCGGTTCTGGTGGCGCACAATGCTTCTTTTGATGTGGGATTTATCGAGCAGAACTGCAAAAGACAGAAGATTGAGACAGATTTTACTTATGTAGATACCGTAGCACTTGCCCGTGTCCTGCTTCCGGCACTGAACCGTTTCAAGCTGGATACCGTTGCAAAAGTTTTAAATATTTCACTGGAGAATCACCACCGTGCAGTAGATGATGCGGGATGTACGGCTGAGATTTTTGTGAAATTTGTGCAGATGCTCAAAGAGCGGGATCTGACCACGCTTTCAAAGGTTAATGAATTCGGGGATCTGAACCCGGATTCCATTAAAAAGCTTCCGACATACCATGTCATTATCCTTGCAAGAAATGACATTGGACGAGTGAATTTGTACCAGCTGGTTTCGGCATCACATCTTGTCTACTATAACCGCAGACCCCGTATTCCGAAAAGTGTGTTAAATGAGCGCCGGGAAGGATTGATCGTGGGAAGCGCCTGTGAAGCCGGGGAGCTTTACCGGGCACTTTTGGATGGAAAGCCGGATGAGACCATCGCGAAGATCGTGGATTTCTATGATTATCTGGAAATCCAGCCACTTGGGAACAATGCCTTTATGGTAGAAAGTGACAAGGTAACTTCTGTTAATTCCATGGAAGATATCATGGATCTGAACCGGAAGATCGTGCGCCTTGGTGAACAGTTCCACAAGCCGGTTGTGGGAACCTGTGACGTGCATTTCATGGATCCGGAGGATGAGGTGTACCGCCGGATCATCATGGCAGGAAAAGGATTTGGAGATGCCGATAACCAGGCACCACTATACCTTCGTACAACGGAGGAAATGCTGGATGAATTTGCATACCTTGGTTCGGAAAAAGCATATGAAGTTGTGATCAAGAACACCAATCTGATCGCGGATATGATCGAGAAGATTTCTCCGGTCCGCCCGGATAAGTGTCCTCCGGTTATTGAGAATTCCGACCAGATGCTGCGAGATATCTGTTATAATAAAGCCCATTCCATGTATGGGGATCCGCTCCCGGAGATTGTACATGAACGACTGGAAAGAGAGCTGAATTCCATCATTTCCAATGGATTTGCGGTTATGTATATCATTGCGCAGAAGCTGGTATGGAAATCCAACGAGGACGGTTACCTGGTAGGATCCCGTGGTTCGGTAGGATCTTCGTTCGTTGCAACTATGGCAGGAATCACGGAGGTCAATCCTCTGGTGCCACATTACTATTGCAGCAATTGTCACTATAGTGATTTTGATTCGGAAGAAGTGAAAAAATATGTGGGCGGCTGCGGACACGATATGCCGGATAAGAACTGTCCGGTCTGTGGACAGAAGCTGGTCAAAGACGGATTTGACATTCCATTTGAGACTTTCCTTGGATTCAAGGGAAACAAAGAGCCGGATATCGACCTGAACTTCTCCGGAGATTACCAGAGTAAAGCGCATAAGTATACGGAGGTTATTTTCGGAAAGGGTCAGACCTTCCGTGCCGGAACCATTGCCGCACTTGCAGAAAAGACGGCTTATGGATATGTGAAGAATTATTATGAGGAGCGTGGTGACCGTAAGCGAAACTGCGAGATCGACCGTATCGTAGCTGGCTGTACCGGAATCCGCCGAAGTACCGGACAGCATCCTGGTGGAATCGTTGTTCTTCCACATGGGGAGGACATCAATTCATTTACCCCGATCCAGCATCCGGCAAATGATATGACGACGGACATTATCACCACACACTTTGACTACCATTCCATCGACCACAACCTTTTGAAACTGGATATTCTCGGACATGATGATCCGACCATGATCAAAACGCTGGAAGAGCTGATCAATTCCGATGCGATGGACAACGAATACGATGGGGTGAATAATGTATTTAAAGCGACCGATATTCCATTGGATGATCCGGGTGTAATGGGGCTTTTTGCAGGGACGGAGGTGCTCGGCATCACACCGGAGGATATTGACGGCTGTCCGCTTGGCTGCCTGGGAGTACCGGAATTTGGAACAGATTTTGTTATCCAGATGGTAATTGATACCAAGCCAAAGACGCTTTCGGACCTGATCCGTATTTCCGGTCTGTCTCATGGAACAGATGTGTGGCTGAACAATGCACAGACGCTGATTGAAGAAGGGAAGGCAACCATTTCCACGGCAATCTGTACCCGTGATGATATCATGACTTATCTGATCAACAAAGGCGTTGAAAGTGAAGAATCCTTCACGATCATGGAACGTGTGCGTAAAGGAACCGTTGCAAAAGGAAAATGTAAGGAATGGCCGCAGTTTAAAAAAGATATGCTGGAGCATGACGTGCCGGAATGGTATATCTGGTCCTGTGAGCGGATCAAATACATGTTCCCGAAAGCCCATGCTGCAGCTTATGTCATGATGGCATACCGGATTGCCTACTGCAAGATCAATTATCCGCTTGCCTATTATGCGGCATACTTCGGAATCCGTGCATCTGCATTTTCTTACGAACTGATGGGACAGGGAAAAGAAAAGCTTCTCTACCATATGAAAGAATATAAAAGAAGAGCAGAACTCAATCAGCTCAGTAAAAAAGATCAGGATACCTTAAAAGATATGAAAAATGTACTGGAAATGTATGCCAGAGGATTTGATTTTTTACCGATCGATATCTACAAATCCAAAGCATCCAAATTCCAGATCGTCGGCGACAAGCTCCTTCCACCGTTCAACACCATTGACGGCATGGGCGATAAAGCCGCCGAGGCCATGGAAATTGCCGCTAAAGACGGACCATACCTTTCAAAGGATGACTTCCGTCAAAGAACAAAAGTCAGCAAAACATTGGTTGACTTGATGGCAGATATGGGTCTGCTGGGCGACCTCCCGGAGACAAACCAGCTGTCTCTGTTCGATTTCGCTTAAATTATAATATCTGAGATAAAAAAGCCAACGCACTTAAAGAGAAGTTATCACTCAACATAACTTGAAAAGTGCTTTGGTTTTTTTAGTATAAGAAAAAATTTCACTTATGTGGATAGAAATAATTATCTTACAAAATATAAGAATGTGTAAAGGTTTGTTCTTGGTTCACTGCCTCCCCGTTAAAATGCACAAAATCACACGATATTTTTTGGTAGTTATTTATGAGTGAAAATGATTGACTTTGACTGAAAATGGCGATATATTAGATTTAAAGATGAATGGAAAAGAAAATAAATGATTGAAAATGATTAAATATCAAAAAAATACAATCAAAATAATCAGAAACAGTCAAATGGAGGTGAATAAAGTGCTTGCAGAAGAAAGATTCCGCGAGATCCTGAAACTAGTCGAAGAACACAAGACTATAACTGTTCAGGAACTGACCGAGCTTCTGGATACATCAGAATCAACTATACGAAGAGATCTGACAACACTTCATAAAAAAGGAAAGCTGATCAAGGTACATGGTGGTGCAACCGCAGTCAATATGGCGCAGTACACCAGAGATGAATCTGTTGCAGTCAGACAGGATCTGAACATCGATGAAAAAGTACAGATCGGAAAGTATGCGGCAGCTTTGATTGAAAAAGATGATTTTGTTTATATCGATGCCGGAACGACTACAGATTTCCTGATTGACTTCCTGACAGAGCAGGACGCTGTGTATGTGACAAACGGGATCATGCATGCGAAGAAGCTGACACAGAAAGGATGTAAAGTCTATCTGATCGGTGGAGAATTAAAAGAAGCAACGCTGGCACTGGTCGGAGAGGAAGCAATGAAAACCCTGGGAAGATACCATTTCACAAAAGGATTCTTCGGAACCAATGGGATTCATATAGAGAGTGGATGCACCACACCGGATATCCGGGAGGCTGCGATCAAAGAGATGGCAATCTTAAGAAGCGCAAAGGCTTACATCCTTGCAGATTCAACCAAATTCGGTCAGGTAGCACCGGTGACATTTTCAGAACTGGATGCAGCGGACATCATTACAACAAAGCTTAAGGATGCTACATTTAACAAATATAAAAATATTGTGGAGGTTGCAAAATAATGATTTACACAGTGACATTTAACCCGTCTCTGGACTATGTGGTACAGGCAGATCAGCTGATCCCGGGAGAGATCAACCGGACAACAAGCGAACATATCTATCCGGGAGGAAAAGGAAACAACGTATCTGTGATCCTTTCCAATCTGGGAATTAAGAGCAAAGCGCTTGGATTCAAGGCAGGATTTACCGGAGATGTACTGGAAAAGATGCTGGAAGAGTTCGGATGTGAGACAGATTTTATCCCATTAAAAGAAGGCAACAGCCGAATCAATGTAAAGATCAATGCAGGAACTGAGACTGAGATCAACGGACAGGGACCGGTTATCACAGAAGAAGCGATCCAGTCATTATATGAAAAGCTGGATAAGCTGGAAGAAGGCGATGTACTGATCCTTGCAGGAAGTATTCCGAATACTCTGCCGGAAGATATTTATGAGAGGATCCTGGAGAGACTTTCCGGAAAAGAAATCCGTTTTGTAGTGGATGCAACGAAGGATCTCCTTTTAAAAGTTATGAAATATCATCCGTTCCTGATCAAACCGAACAACCATGAGTTAGGTGAGATGTTTAACGTAGAACTGAAGAGAAAAGAAGACATCATCATTCATGCGAAGAAGTTACAGGCACTTGGAGCACAGCATGTACTGGTATCCATGGCAGGTGACGGAGCAATCCTTGTGACAAAGGAGGGAAAAGTCTATGAGACCATGCCTCCGAAAGGAAAGGTTGTCAATTCTGTTGGCGCAGGTGATTCTATGGTGGCAGGATTTATTACCGGATATCTGAATACAAAAGATATGGAAAAAGCATTTCGGCTGGGTGTGACGGCAGGAAGTGCTTCGGCATTCTGTTCATGGCTCGCTACAAGAGATGAGATTGTTGCACTTCTTGGTGAACCGGCAGAAGTGTATCATATATAAAACCAAATGGGAGGAAATGACAAGATGAAGATTACAGACTTACTCAAAAAGCAAAGTATTTGCCTCAATGGCAAGGCAGAATCCAAAGAGCAGGTCATCCGTGAAATGGTCGATCTGATGGCAAAAGGCGGGAACATCAATGACATTGACACCTATCGTGACACCGTCTTCAAACGAGAAGAAGAAGGAACTACCGGAATTGGTGAAGGCATTGCAATCCCGCATGGCAAGACTGAAGCGGTAAGCGCACCGGGACTTGCAGCCATGGTACTTCCGGAGGGTGTAGACTACGATTCTCTGGACGGAGAACCGGCATACCTTATTTTCCTGATCGCAGCACCGAATACAGAGGACAATGTACATCTGGAAGTACTCAGTCGTCTGTCCATGCTTCTGATGGATGAGGATTTCAGAAACAATCTGCTTCATGCAAAGGATGTTGATGAATTTCTTGCTTATGTTGATGCAGCCGAGAAAGAAAAATTCCCGGAAGAAGCAGAAGAAAAAGCAGAGGCTCCGGCGGATGCATCTGCAAAACCGTATCAGATCCTCGCAGTTACCGCATGCCCGACCGGTATCGCCCATACTTACATGGCGGCGGAAGGTCTGGAAAAGAAAGCGAAAGAAATGGGAGTTACCATCAAGGTAGAAACAAACGGATCCGGTGGTGCCAAGAACGTACTGACACCGGAAGAAATCGCTGCCTGTGACTGTATCATTATTGCAGCCGACAAGGATGTCGCAATGGCAAGATTTGACGGCAAGCCGCTGATCAGTACAAAGGTATCTGACGGAATCAACAAAGCACAGGAGCTGATCGAACGTGCCTTGAGCGGAAACGCTCCAGTTTATCACAGCAAGGGCGGAGCAACAGAAGAGGGGGGTGCATCATCTGACGGAGATACCATCGGACGTAAGATTTATAAGAGCCTGATGAATGGAGTATCCCATATGCTTCCGTTCGTAATCGGCGGTGGAATCCTGATCGCACTTTCTTTCCTGGTTGACGGTGCAAATGCAGGTACAGCAGCATTTGGTAGCGGAACTCCACTTGCAAGATTCTTCAACACCGTTGGAAATACAGCATTTGGGATGATGTTCCCGATCCTTGCCGGTTATATCGCAATGGCAATCGGTGACAGACCGGCGCTGATGCCTGGTATCGTAGGCGGACTTCTTGCAAAAGCCGGAACCTCTGTATTCCTTGCTGAAGATGCATGGATCTCATCCGGATTCTTCGGTGCACTGATCGCCGGATTTGCAGCAGGTTATCTGATGATCGGACTGAAAAAATTATTTGACAAGCTTCCGAAAACTCTGGAAGGGACAAAACCGGTTCTTCTGTATCCATTCTTCGGAATCCTGATCATGGGTGTATTCATGATCTTCATCGTAAATCCGCCGGTAGGCGCATTTAACACCTGGCTGAACAATGTCCTTTCCGGAATGGGAGAATCCAGCAAGATGCTTCTGGGAGCGGTTCTTGCAGGTATGATGTCCATTGATTTTGGCGGACCGTTCAACAAAGCGGCATATGTATTTGGAACGGCGTCCATCGCAAGTGGACAGTTTGATATTATGGCATCTGTTATGATCGGAGGTATGGTTCCGCCGATCGCAATCGCACTTGCCACCACATTTTTTAAAAACCGTTTCACAAAGAGTGAACAGCAGACAACTATCACAAACTACATTATGGGACTTTCCTTTATTACAGAAGGAGCCATTCCATTTGCAGCATCTGATCCGCTTCGAATCATTCCGCCATGTGTGGTTGGTTCTGCAGTAGCAGGCGCATTATCCATGATGTTTGGATGCGGATCAAGAGCTCCGCACGGAGGGATTTTTGTCATCGGAATTATTGACAACCCATTGATGTTTTTGATAGCATTGGTTGTAGGAGCTGTTGTAGCAATGGCGGGAATTGTATTACTCAAAAAGCCATTGAAAGCAGAGCAGTAACTTGTAAATTTTCTAAATAATTTTTAAAGAACAGGAGTGTTGAATCATGAAAGAATTTAAGTATGTAGTAACAGATGCACAGGGAATCCACGCAAGAC
>NZ_JAAIMM010000033.1 GCF_013300725.1 Allocoprococcus comes | reverse complement strand
TTATGTGTATTTGGAATTTCTCATTTTGGCTTGTACTATTTATATTCTAGCACCACTATTATTGATCTAGATACTATAAAACTCAAAAACAAGTCAACAGAATAATAGTATTTTATTGACTTAGATACTGTAAAATTCAAAGCTAATCAACGAAATATGCAGATATAGTTGATTTAGAATTTCAGAAATTAAAAACAGATCAACAAATTCGTTTTAGTTGATTGAAAATTACAGAAATCATAAACTAATCAACAAATTCGGCGTTGCTGGAGAAGATGTTGGGAAATAATTGAATAAAATTCAGGGAACGCAAGACGGGCGCGGGAAGCGGAGCTGAAGCTCCTGTCCCGCTGGGGATTGATTGGTTTGTGGGGTGATGCACTCCACTCTTTCTCTCCATCACATACGCTGTGCTGCATTCGGCTAATGCTGTCGCATCATCCGAATGAGAGCTGGCGCTCTATATAAAAATAAAAAGATGCCGAAAATCATGCGAGCATGATTTTCGGCATCTTTCCATTTTTATGCACAGCTTGTAGCGTTTTCAAACTGCGAATTATACAATTCCGCATAAAACCCATTCTTTTCAAGTAATTCTTCATGGTTTCCCTGCTCTATGATATCGCCGTCTTTCATTACCAATATGAGATCTGCATCTCTGATGGTTGAAAGTCGGTGGGCGATTACGAAGCTGGTTCGACCTTTCATGAGGTTATCCATGGCTTTCTGGATCTGTACTTCGGTTCTGGTGTCTACGGAGCTGGTGGCTTCGTCGAGGATCAGGATCTTTGGATCGGCGAGGATGGCTCTGGCGATTGTGAGAAGCTGTTTCTGTCCCTGGGATACGTTGCTGGCTTCTTCGTTGAGGATCATGTTGTATCCGCTTGGAAGAGTCTGAACGAAACGGTGTACGTGGGCAGCTTTGGCTGCGGCTACGACTTCTTCGTGGGTGGCATCGAGTTTTCCGTATTTGATGTTATCTTCGATGCTTCCGCTGAACAGCCAGGTATCCTGAAGTACCATTCCGAACATCTGTCTGAGTTCACTCCGGTTGAAGTCTTTGATATTGTGTCCATCGATCTTGATTGCCCCGCTGTTGACATCATAAAAACGCATCAGCAGTTTGATCATGGTTGTCTTTCCGGCTCCGGTCGGTCCTACGATGGCGATCTTCTGTCCTTCTTTTACTTTTGCAGAGAAATCATTGATGATGATATGCTCCGGATTGTATCCGAAGTGTACGTGTTCAAATTCTACATTTCCCTGTAAGCCTTCTACAGATACTGGATTTTCAGCAAACTGGTCTTCTTCTTTTTCGTCCAGGAATTCAAATACCCTCTCAGATGCAGCAGCTGTTGACTGGAGCATATTTGCTACCTGTGCAACCTGCTGGATCGGCTGTGTGAAGGATCTTACATACTGGATGAAGGACTGGATATCTCCAACTTCGATGGTCTGTTTGATTGCAAGGTAACCACCTAAGATAGAAACTCCTACATATCCAAGGTTTCCGACAAACTGCATGATCGGCATCATCATTCCGGAAAGGAACTGTGATTTCCATGCGGAACGGAACAGGATATCATTGGTCTCATCAAATTCGCGGATCACATCTTCTTCTTTATTGAATGCTTTGACAATATTATGTCCGCCATATACTTCTTCTACCTGACCATTGATATGTCCCAGGTATTCCTGCTGGCTTTTGAAGTATTTCTGTGAATGTTTTACGATTACAGAAATCAGTACCATAGATACCGGCAGGATCAGAAGTGCGATCACAGTCATCAGCGGACTGATACTGAGCATCATGATCAGTACACCGATGATCGTTGTCACGGATGTGATCATCTGGGTTGCACTCTGGTTCAGGCTCTGGCTCAGAGTATCCACGTCATTGGTTACTCTGGAAAGTACCTCACCGTGTGTAGTCGTATCAAAATAATTCATCGGCATACGATTGATCTTTTCAGAAATTTCTTTTCGCATGTGATAGGTCAGTTTCTGTGATACACCTGTCATGATATATCCCTGAATAAAGGAGAAACATGCGCTGATCACATACAGACACAATAAAGTTAACAAAATTTTACCAATCTTTGTAAAATCAATTCCGCTGCCACCGGATACTTTTCCGACCAGACCTTTGAAGATTTCGGTCGTCGCTTTTCCGAGAACCTTTGGTCCGATAATATTGAAAACTGTACTTCCGATTGCGAATATCATAACAAAGAAAATACCGATTTTATATTCACTAAGGTAAGTAAAAAGTTTCTTCATGGTACCTTTGAAGTCTTTTGCCTTTTCGCCGGTTCCCATTCTTCCATGTCCACCGCCCATAGGCCCTCTTCTTCTTGGCTGATTACTCATACTATGCTTCCTCCTTTCCGTCAGTCTCATCATTCAAGTCTCTTGCCAGCTCTGCTTCTGAAAGCTGGGATGAAGCAATCTGATAATAAGACTCACAGGATTTCAGAAGTTCTTTATGTGTTCCAATTCCTGCAACTTTTCCATCATCCAGGACAATGATCTGCTCTGCATGCAAAATTGTACTGATTCTCTGTGCTACGATGATCACTGTGCTATCCTGTGTGTTTTCTTTCAGCGCCGCACGAAGTGCTACGTCCGTCTTATAATCCAGTGCTGAAAAACTGTCGTCAAAAATATAAACCTTCGGATTTTTTGCGATCGCACGTGCAATGGACAGACGCTGCTTCTGACCTCCGGATACATTGGATCCTCCCTGCGCGATCGGGCTGTTATATTTCTTATGTTTTTCTTCGATAAATTCGGTCGCCTGTGCAATTTCCGCTGCTTTCTTCATCTCGGCTTCGGAACCATCCGGATTGCCGTACAGAATATTGGACTCAATTGTTCCTGAGAAAAGTACACCTTTCTGTGGAACGTATCCAAGCTCATCCCTCAGATCATGCTGTGAAATGGTGCGGATATCTTTTCCATCCAATGTGATCGTACCTTCTGTTACATCATAGAATCTTGGAATCAGGTTGATCATCGTAGATTTACCACTGCCGGTACTTCCGATGATCGCCGTTGTCTGTCCCGGTTTTGCTGTAAAGCTGATATCATGAAGTACGTTTTCTTCTGCTCCCGGATAACGGAAGGATACGTGATCAAATTTTACTTCGCCTTTTCTGGATTCTTCCAGTTTTTCCGGTGTTTCCGGATCTTCGATCGCTGTCCTGCTTGTCAGGATCTCATCCACACGTTCTGCTGCAACGGCTGCTCTTGGAAGCATAATGGAAATCATACAGATCATAAGGAAGGACATGATGATCTGCATTGTATACTGGATAAATGCCATCATATCACCAACCTGCATCTGCCCGTCACTGACACCATGTGCACCGCTCCATACGATCAGTACGGTAATTCCGTTCATGATCAGCATCATCATCGGCATCATAAATGTCATGGCACGGTTTACGAATAAGTTGGTTCTTGTCAGATCTCTGTTCGCTTTATTAAATCGTTCTTCTTCATGCTTTTCTGTACTGAATGCACGGATAACCGGAAGTCCGGTAAGGATTTCACGGGTAACAAGGTTCAGTCTGTCGACCAGGTTCTGCAGAATCTTGAATTTTGGTATTGCCACAATAAATAATACAGCAACAACCATCACGATCAGGATTACCCCAAGTACGATGATCCATGACATGCTGACATTAGTATGAAGAACCTTGAAAACTCCTCCGATTGCCATGATCGGTGCATACATAACCATTCTCAGAAGCATAACTGCAAGCATCTGGATCTGCTGGATATCATTGGTACTTCTCGTGATCAGCGATGCTGTTGAGAACTTGTCAAATTCTGCATTGGAAAATCCAACAACTTTTTTGAATACCTTTCCTCTCAGATCACGTCCTGTACTTGCCGCAACTCTTGATGCAAGAAGTCCGACGAGTACACTTGCGATCATTCCGAGAAATGCAAGGGCAAGCATCTTACCGCCAGTTGTTAAAATATATCTGTTCTGGAGCTTATCGGTATTCACACCCAGAACACTGTAGGTTTCTTTAATAAATGAAGTTGCTGCCTGTTCCAGCATGGTATCGGGCATATCGTCCATTTTTTCTGAAATCTTATCAATAACGTCTGCTCTCTGTTCATCCGGTATCATGTTCAGGATCTCAAAGATATCTGCATTTTCGATCTTTTTCACCTGTTCATCAATCTTTTTCTGCATTTCATCCTGCTGTTTCTTGGCAAGCTCCGGATTTGCCGCAAGTGCTTCTTTCTGCTCATCTGTCATCTGGGACTGCATACTCTCTGCCTGTTTTTCAGCCTGTTCCTTTATAGAAGAAATCATATTCTCTTTCATGGATTCTTCCATCTTCTTCGTTGTATCACTTCCAGATTCAAATCCATAAGTCAGAAGCATTGGTTTTCCGAGAATATCAAAGATCTTTCCGGATTTGTCTTCATCCTTCTTCACAGAATCTTTCAAAATGTATACAGCGCCATCATAATCATAACCAGTGCCGGATTCTTTCTTCTCATAGGCATCCAGCACCGTCTGCTGATCTTTTTCTGAAACAAAGAGAAGCAACTTATCCATCTCTTTTTCTGCAATTGCATCCGGAATATCCTCGTCGATTCCTCCCTGCTGGATTCCGACATTGACGATGTCTGAAGTATAAGAAGGCAATGACAGATCGCAGTATGCCTGAACGATCAGAACCATAACGATCACTGCTATAGTTGCTGCATATGGCTTCAGATGCTTAAATAACTTTCTCATATAGCAATTATTTCCTTTCTTAGTAATTATTTTTATTGTTCAAATGGACTTTTACAAGGCATTTCTCTGAAAGCCTTTTCTTGAAAAAGATTGTCACTCATCTGCAATAGAAGTCTTCGGCACAGTATTTTTTCTTCTGTGCTCATATTCTTAAGAAGAGTATCTTCCGTTCTTTGAATAATATCATGCATGTTTTCAATCGTTTTCTCTCCACTATCTGTAAGATGGATCTTCGTCATACGCTGGTCTTTCTCGTCCTGCTCTTTGCGCACATATCCGAGCTTCTCCAGCTTCTGGACAGCTACATTCACAGATGGTGGCGTAATATGCACCCGGTCAGCAAGCTCTCTCTGGGACATTGGTCCCATCATCTGCAAAATTACCAGAATTCCTGCCTGTCCCGGCTTCATCTGCGTATCTTTCATCAGGTTTCCTACATACCATTTATACATATGTCCCACCTGTGCAAGCAAAAGCTGTACCGGCATGTTCTCTCTCGAGAAATCTTCACATTTAAATTTTCCCGACTTCACCATTTCACCTCCTATTGCAATTTAATTAGATGTCTATTTATTAGATGTCTAATCGTTATTCTAGTTGTATTTTCTATATAAGTCAATATTTATTCTCAATAATTTATATTTTTATAATATTTTTTACAAACAAATAATTATATGCCTAATCATTTTTCTTCACGCGAGTGTACATCTCAGACATGTAGTGCCTTTTATATAACAGGAAGTTCCTCCGGGATTTCTTATTATACGAAAAAGGACTCTTCTACCCCTTTCCAGGTAAAAAAGTCCTCTTCTTTCACAATATCTATTCTTTATATAGCTTTTCTTGTGATTTATAACGCATCAAACAGCAATTACATATCTTGCAGGAATGCCTTCACATTTTCCTCTTTTGTTGCCCATGAAGTGCATAATCGGATAACACTGTGGGTTTCATCGTATCTCTGTTGATATGTTACACCGTATTTTTGACGGATTTCCTGCAATTTCGTATCTTTCACAATAATAAACTGCTGGTTGGTATCGCTGTCCATGAAGAATTCATATCCTTTTTCTTTCAGTCCTTCTTTTAACAGCATTGCCATATCGATCGCATGTTTGGAAATTTCAAAATAAAGTCCGTCTTTAAACAGTTCCAGGAACTGAACACCGAGGAGGCGCCCTTTTGCAAGCATTCCACCTTTCTGTTTGATACAGTAACGAAAATCTTGCTTAAGACACGAATTTGTAATCACTACAGCTTCTCCAAACAGTGCTCCAACTTTTGTTCCCCCAATGTAAAATACATCGCAGTACTTCGCAATGTCCGGAAGTGTCACATCGGTTCCCGGTGCCATCAGTCCATATCCCATTCTCGCTCCATCCAGAAAAAGATAAAATCCACATTCCTTACAAACAGCAGAAATATTTTCAAGCTCTGCTTTTGTATACAGTGTTCCAACCTCTGTCGGATGGGAAATGTAGACCAACTTTGGCTGTACAATATGTTCATGAGACTCATCGCTCCAGTGCAGATCGTAATATTCCTTAATCTGCTGTCCGGTAATCTTTCCATCTTTTGAAGGAAGTGCCAGAACTTTGTGTCCGGTCGCTTCTACAGCCCCGGTTTCATGGACATTGATATGCCCGCTGTCTGCGCAGAGCACCCCCTGAAATGGACGCAAAATAGAAGAAATTACTGTAAAATTCGTCTGGGTTCCTCCCACCAGAAAATGAACATCTGCCTCCGGTGCTTCACACACCTTCTTAATTGCTTCTCTCGCTTCTTCGCAGTAAGGATCTTCCCCATATCCTACTGTCTGCTCCATATTGGTCTCGGCAAGCTTCTCGATAATTCTCGGATGTGCCCCTTCTGTGTAATCACTTGTAAACAAAATCATTTCAACATACCCTCTACTTTCTCTTTTAATTCTTTTGTAGCCTGCTCAATATCCGGCTGTCCAAAAACTGCACTGATCACGGCAACTCCGCAGATTCCGTTTCCGGCAAGCTCTGTCACATTCTCTCCCGTGATTCCCCCAATTGCCACAACCGGAATGTCCACCGTCTCGCAGATTTCCTTTAAAACCTTATGATCCAGCTTTGTTGCATCTGCCTTTGATGTCGTGCCAAAGACTGCGCCGACTCCCAGATAATCAGCTCCGTGTGCCTGCGCCTTTAGCGCCTGCTCCACCGTCTTTGCCGTAACACCGATGATCTTATCTTCGCCCAGTGTTTTCCGCACATCAAGAGCTTCCATATCGCTCTGCCCCACATGCACACCATCGGCATCTACCTTCTTTGCAATCTCAACATTGTCATTGATCACAAATGGTACATGATAGGATTTACAGAGCCTGGCAATCTCTTTTGCTTCTGCCAGAAACTCTTCCTCACCCAGATTTTTTTCCCTGAGCTGGATAAATGTAGCCCCGCCTTTCAGCGCTTTTTCTACCTGGCTGTAAAGACTTTCTCCATTCAGCCAGTGACGGTCTGTTACCGCATACAAAACCATATCTTTCTTATCTAATCTCATATTTTGCACCTTCTTCCAATTCTTTTCCTTCCATATTATAAATCGCATCGATGATCCGATTACGATATGTTGCGTTTCCATCTCCCGGCTGCATATATTTCCAGCCAGTTTCACCGGCAACTCCCATGGCACAGACTGCCGCAGCCGCCGCTTCCAGATTGTTCTCCGGATTCGCCGCAAGAAATGCCGTCATCATCCCGGAAAGCTGACATCCTGTTCCGGTGATCCTCCCCATCTCCGGGCGTCCGTTCCGGATCACAAAACATTTCTCACCATCACTTACCAGATCAATTCCGCCGGTCACTGCGATCACAGCCCCCGTCCGTCTGGAAAAATCCTTGATAAACGGAATCATTTTCCCAAGATTCTGCTCGGTCAGTGTATCTGCCACATCCGCATCCACACCGCTCGTCGTCCCATGACCTGCTGCCAGTGTCTTAATCTCGGAAATATTTCCCCGAATCACATCAAACTGAACTTCCCGGATCAGATTCAGTGCCGCCTCTGTTCGGAACGAACTCGATCCTGCTCCGACCGGATCTAACAACACTTTATGATATAGCTCATTGGATTTTTTCCCGGCTTTTTGCATACTTTCAATCTTGCGCGGATTTAACATTCCCATGTTGATATTCAGACCCTGACAGATGGATGTAATCTCTTCAATATCTGTCGGCTCATCCGACATGATCGGACTTCCACCGCAGGCAAGAACTATATTCGCCACATCATTGATCGTCACATAGTTGGTGATATTGTGTATCAATGGTGCTTTTTTTCGTACTTCATCCAGATATTTTCCAATCATCCTTTTCCTCCGGTAAATCATATTATTTCTTATATCTTGAAAATTGTCTCTATAATTATAAAAAGACAGATATCTGTCTGCCTTTCTTCTTTTCACTATTTCTTATTATACTCTTGATTTTCTGAAATGCAATCTGCATTTACCTGAAACATATGTCATTTCCCTTCTCGTGTTACTGTTCACAGTACCTGTGACCGGCAGATCTATAAAAAACTTCTCTCAACTATGAGAAACACGCTCCGCGAGTTTCTCAAATTATCACGGCAGTCGCCAAGGTCTCGGCACGGACTTTGACTCGTTGCTCACGTAAATAAGAAGCCGGGACAGATGCTTCTTCACATCCGCCCCGGCTTCTTATTCACATGTTCACATAGATTTCAATATTCTATTTGCTTCCTTCTGCCTTCTTGCTCATCTGTGGTTTTACGATGAAGAGTACCAGGAGAAGTCCGATTATTAATACAACTGCTGCTGTCCAGAATACTGATTTAACACCACTTTGAATCAAAGCTACGTTTGTAGGATCTGCTGCCGTACTTGCGTTATATGCTACTGCAAATACTGCTGCTGCAATTGTTCCTGCAAGAGAGTTTGCAAAGTTTACAAGTGAGGTTCCAACTCCCATATCTTCCGGAGCTAACATGCCCTGTGCTGTAGGTGTAATAGATACGGCACGAAAACTTTCTGCAATACCTGTAATCGCCAAAGCTACGAAGTAAATCATGATTGAAGCACCTGAATTTGTCATTGCTCCCATCACTGCCATCGGAATAGCTACCAAACCTGTAGCAATTACCATAGCTTTCCATGCATTGGCTGCTTTCTTTCCAACCCAGGCACCTGCGATGGTCGGAAGAATAATAGTAATAATTGTACGTGGCATCTGAAGAGCTCCTGCGGCACTTGTAGGTGCTCCCATTACCTGCATTGCGCCAATCGGTGCATATACGTTCATAGCGTTCTGATAGAAATAGCAGATAAATCCAACAATAAGAAGAATTGTGTAATTCTTGTTCTTAAATAATTTCATCGGGATCAGCGGTTCGCTTGCTTTGTTTTCAATCTTAACAAGTGCAATAAGAGCGATGATACCGATTACGAATCCAGCGATGATTGCCGGGCTTGTCCATCCTACAGATGATCCAAAGTTCAGTGCAAGAAGGATACCGCAAAGTGCAATAATCAGTGCGATCATACCTGGAACATCAATCGTAACTTTTCCTTCTCTTTTCTGATTCGGCATATTCATTCCGATCAGGACAATACCAATGATCAGCGGAATTGCCGGCATAATGATTGCAACTGTAAGCATTCCCATATCTGTTAAGATACCAGCGATGATACTTCCGCCAAATCCACCTACAGCGATTGCTGTTGCGAGCATACCCATAGCTTTTGGTACATCTTTTCTTTCATTGATAAGTCCTGCAATAATATAAGGAGCTGCTGTAAATGCGCCCTGCGCAAGGCTGACAACCAGTCTGAGGATCATCAGTGGAATCAGAGATCTGACAAATGCAAATCCAAAACCTGCAATTGCACAGATAATTCCAGGAATCACTACAATGTTTCTTCTACCAATAAGGTCGCCTAATTTTCCTCCGATCGGAGTCATAATCGATACACCGATCGCACCTACGATAGAGAAGAGTCAGTCCTACATATCCCATCGCATCAACGTTTTTAAGGATAGGTGCTGTTAACGTTGCAAATACCAGTCCATACATTGCTACGGAAAGCATCATGCAGATACATCCGATCTGAACCAAGTTTTTCTTTGCCTTCGGAAGCGGAATCGCAACCTGTGGCTGTGCCTGAGCCTGCTGTTCTTTACTCATATTCTTTTCCTCCTGTTCCTAAAGAAACCTTTACTCTCTATTTGTTATTTTTAAGCCACTGTGAAGCGCAATGTGCAAGACAAGCTGCTCCGATCGGGCAAACATCCTCATTAAACTGTGCTTTCGGATGATGTGCCGGATACTGTCCTCTTTCATCCAGATATCCTGCTGACAGATACATAAATGTACTTGGAACCTTTTCAGCGATCACTGCGAAATCTTCAGAAGCACTTGCAGAAATTCCCGGATATGGTGTAAGTCCCGGAATTCCAAGCTCCTGCATATATCCAACCACTTCATCGGTAAGCTTCGGATTGCAGATCAGCGGAGGAACTTCTGAGATCATCTCAATATCAACGGTTCCGTTATATACAGCTGCTGTCTTTTCAGCGACTTCTTTCATTCTGCGAACCAGAAGTTCTCTTGCTTCCGGCTTGTTGGTGCGGATCGTTCCCTGGAGAACAGCCGTCTCAGGAATGATGTTTGCTGCAGTTCCGCCTGCAAACTGTCCGATTGTAAGTACGCAGGAATGGGTCGGATCACTTTCTCTCGCGATCAGTTCCTGCAATGCAAGATGGATATGAACTCCGATGTTGATCGGGTCAACTCCTACATGTGGATAAGCACCATGGGATCCTTTTCCATGGATAGTGATCTTAAATCCATCTACAGAATACATCATCGTATCCTTATCGTTGTACATAAAAAGTCCGATCGGCATTTTTCCCGGTGATACATGGTATGCAAGTGCTGCATCAACCGGAGGATTCTCAAGAATACCATTCTCGATCATATTCTTGCTTCCTTCAAAAGTTTCTTCTGCCGGCTGGAACATGAATTTGATAGTTCCTTCCAGTGTATCTTCTTTTTCTTTCAGCATCTTTGCTGCTGTAAGAAGCATTGCGGCATGGAAATCATGTCCGCATGCATGTGCTTCTTTTCCTGTAGGACATGCAAATTCTTCTCCGCTTTCTTCCGGCATCGGAAGTGCATCCATATCTGCTCTCAGAAGAAGAACCTTTCCCCCTTTGCCGAGTGTAGCTGTTACCCCGTAGCCACAATCCTTCGGCTCAAGTCCGTATTCTGTCAGCTTTTCCATAACATAAGCTTTGGTCTTTGGAAGATCCAGACCAGTTTCAGCATTTTTGTGGATGTGTCTGCGGTTTGCAATTGTTTCATCCTTTAATTCCAATGCTCTTTCATAGTAATTCATACTAAGCCCTCCTTTAACTTTGTTCCTGCCATTTACATTAAAAATACTGTTCTACTTTTAGAATATTTACAGAATATTTTTATTTGTTTTTGGAACATTTACAGAATAGTTATCATGATTACATAATACCAACTTCTAAAATTTTAGTCAATAATATTACAGAATATTCTTGATTTTCGTTGTTTTTACCTATTTAATCGTTATTTTTTTAATTTTCAGAATATTATGGTTGATTTATGGAAGATAATTTTATATGATACTTTTTGAGAGGTGAATGAAAATGAGAAGAAAAATTGTGGCTATTACCAGCCAGTACTTAAAGGAACCTGTCTCGCAGATCGTCTCAGAACTAAAACTAAACTGCGACATCCAGGTGGTTTCCTACAACAAATTTGACACAATATCAGAAGTTTACGATTCTTACGCCGGGGACACTGACGGATTTCTTATCAGTGGTAAGATCGCAAAAGCTGCCATTGAGTCAACTGCGCACGCTTATAACCGTCCGATTGTATCCTTTGAAATTGATACAGCCGGTCTGTACCGTGCTCTTTTGAATCTGCTGATTTCCAACCGGGATCTGGATATGGACCGGATTATTCTGGATTTCCTGATTCCGATCGACGGCGGCTGTACTGCAACCGCTTTCCTTAAGGAGCTGGACATTGATACAGTTCCACCGCATATTAACAACTGGACCAAGGCACTGACCCGCACCAGTATCAGTACGATTGAAAATCATGTCCTTTCAGAGCTGATCCGTATGTGGAACAACAATGAAATGGATATGGTTCTCTGTCAGTACAGTAATATCCTGCCGGAGCTTCGTGCGCACGGGATCCCGACAATCTATCCTCTGCCAAGTGTCAGCCATATCCGGAATCTTGCAAATGAACTTCTGTCCACGATCGAGCTGGAGCACATGCGTTCCAACCTTCCGGTTATCATCAATATATCTCCCCGTAGTTCGACAGATAACACACCGGAAAATATCCAGCAGATCTATGTTTGTATGGAAGATTTCTTTAAAAAGAATCTGATGAATTGTATCCCTCAGGAAGTGGATAATCACTGCAGTGCCTTGACCACTGTGGAAATGCTGCAACATATTACGCACAATAACAAGGTCTGCGAACTGAATGAATTTCTCACCGACAAACTGCATTTTGAATGTGCTGTAGGATACGGAATCGGGGCAAATTTTGACAATGCGATCCGTAATTCCGTAAATGCCCGCAAAGAGGCTGTTCAGTTTGGAAAAAGTTTTATCCAGAATGAAAACGGGGATATGATCGGACCTCTTGGTTCATCCGACCGGAGAGTAATCCAGAATCAGTATGTGCAGAATCTTGGAAAGATTGCAAAGCAGTGTAATCTTTCACCGGTTACGATCAAGAAAGTCCTTGCCAGTACGCATGCTGCCGGATCAAATAAGATTACAACGCATGAGCTTGCCGAGAGGATGGGAAGTACAGTGAGAAATGCGAACCGGATCATTCAAAATTTGGAAAATGGTGGAGTTGCGAGGCTCGCATATACGCAGACGACCAATGCGAAGGGACGGCCGGTTAAGGTGTATGAGTTGGATTTTAATTTCTAAAGATATTTTTAAGTATGCAAATTTATAGGTTGTGACGGCAACGAAGCAAAATAATTCCCCTCAGATTCTTTGTGCAAACCATTCCGATGAACCGCTTAGAGCGGGAATCGTGTTCAGCAGAAGCTTCCACGATTCCTGCGTTTCATCTCCATTGCACAAAAATTGAATCTGAGGGGAATTATTTTGCTTCGTTGCCGCTTACATTTATTGGTTGCAGATCTACTTATTGTTTAACTTGTTATCTTATTTTTTCCGTAAATGCAAAGATCATAAATATTATTATTTTTGATGACTGCTTTTTTCATTGTGTCTTCAAGTATAAAGTTGTTCTTTTCCAGTACTTTTCTGGAGGCAATATTAGGTTCGTATACCAGCCCTGTGATTCGGATGATGTCTAATTTTTCAAAAGCTGTTTCACAGATTTGTCTTACTGCTTCTGTCATGATTCCTTTTGAGTATTCTTCTGGTAATAAATAATATCCTATTTCAGCATCTTTTCGATAGACATCTTCTTTTTGTTCAACTGATATTGTTCCTATTATTTTGCCATCAACAATAATTTCTCGAAATATACCCGTTTTTCCCTCATTTTCTTTTACCACATTTAACCACCATTCCGCTGATTCATTTGTATATGGATTTGGTAATCTATCTGATAAATAGTTTCTATCTATAGTATTACATATTCTTATAAGGGATTCTTTATCTTCAATACTCCATTTTTTTAATTCAATTTTCATTTTCCACACCTCACTCATACTTTACATTTCTATATATCATAGCATTAGAAAATGATACTGTCATTCTTTTTTGTATTTTATTCAAGAAACTTTTATTCAAGAAACACTTATTAGCGTATAAAAAAACCTCCCGGAACTGCTTCCGAGAGGGCTTTACAGGGGATGACAGAATCGAACTGCCGCTAAGAGTTTTGGAGACTCCTGTCATACCATTTGACCAATCCCCTATTTGATTTTATGATCTAAAAAAGACCACTTGTTATTTATAGCACAGTGGTCTTTTTTTGTCAATGAATTATTTTAGTTTTTCGCATTTTTTCGCATTTTGACGGATTTCATTAAGATGCAGGATTCTCTGGTTGCGGCTTCCGCGGAATTCCAGGGTGAGATCTTTTTCGGCTTCGATGAATTCGCCGTCCACGAGGGTGTCGATGCAATCGAGCATCTGATCCGTGTATTCGGTGTAGACTTTTCCGCCGGGGATGAGATCTACATCATAGAGGTATCCGGTGTAGCACCAGACATTTTTCTCCGGGTAGCTTTCTTTGATCTTTTGCAGGAGTCCTGCGAGTTCTTTCTGGTTCTCTGGCTCGAAGGGTTCGCCGCCGAGGAGGGAAAATCCCTGGATATATGCCGGTTTGAGTGCTTCGAGGATCTGTGCTTCAACTTCTTTGGTGTATGGATTGCCGTAATTGAAATCCCAGGTTTCGGAATTGAAGCATCCTTTGCAGTGATGTCGGCATCCGGACACAAAAAGGCTGACCCTGACGCCGGTTCCATTTGCGATATCGTAATTTTTGATTGTTCCGTAATTCATATCTTCATACTTTCCTTTTTCTCATCATGGCAGGACTACTCTGCTGTCCATTCTTACTCTTCTTACAATTATAGCAAATCACGCCCGAAAATCAACTATTATTGTCCTCCGGTAAAGCACGACTCCAACCACTCCGGCGGTCTTTGGACTCCTCCAAACGCTGTAATCAGTGCTGCTACGATCTGACCACATACGGTCTCCCAGGCAGCTGTTTTCTTGCAAAAATAATATTAGCGTTTTACAGCCAGATCCATTATACTATACTTATAAACACCCAAAATGTAAAAGGCAGATCAAGCCAATGGTAGGAAAACTATTTTAACTGCCCCCACAAGCAAAGGAGGGATTCTCATGACGAAAAAAGCAACACCAAAAATTTATTTTATTCTGTTACTTTTGTTTATTCTGCTTACTGGCTGCTCAGGCAAAAAGGCATCTGAATCAGCCGTAAATCCGGAAGCCGAAGCAGTAATCAATGCAATGTTTACCGCGCCAAATGAAGAATTATACTCTCCGGATGCTTCTACCGTAATCGGTGAAAATAATGATGCAAATTCTGATGATGCTTTCGCCAATTCTGAGAAAATTCTTGAGAACTGGAACAAGCTTGTAGGAAAATATTTTGAAAGCAGTCGATTAGAATATTTTGTTTCAACCTATGGTCAGACCTATCTGTCAGAGGCAGCTGTTAATAATACCAAAATAGCTGTAAAAGATATTTCGCTTGACTCCAAAACAGATGATTCCGAAACTGTTCTTGTGACTTTTTCGGTCGATAAGAAAGAAATAGTCCAAAAGATATATTTTTCTTATGACCAGGATGGTTTGATCAAAGACGTTTATCCACTTAACTTTAAATAACTTGTCCTAAATAAAAGACACGGCTTCTTTGAACGAAAGCCGTGTCCTTTATTATATCTTCTCACTTTTTTTCAAAAATATTTCCATCCTTACAGATGCAACACCCTGTCCTTAATCTCCTGGGTTCTTCCCTGATTCCAGAACTGGGTTCCGATATATCCGCAGGTTCTTCTCGCCACAAAAAGCTTGTCCTGGTCACGGTTGCCACAGTTCGGGCATTCCCATACCAGCTTTCCGGTCTCGTCCTCGATGATCTTGATCTCTCCGTCATAACCGCAGACTTCGCAGAAATCACTCTTGGTATTCAACTCTGCATACATGATATTCTCATAAATGTACTGTAATACGGAAAGCACTGCCGGAATATTGGTCTGCATATTCGGCACTTCGATATAGCTGATCGCCCCGCCCGGTGAAAGCTTCTGAAATTCCGATTCAAATTTCAGCTTACTGAATGCATCGATCTCTTCGGTAACATGTACATGATAGCTGTTCGTAATATAGTTCTTATCTGTAACGCCCGGAATGATTCCGAAACGCTTCTGCAGACATTTTGCGAACTTGTATGTGGTAGATTCCATCGGTGTTCCGTATACGGAATAGCTGATATTTTCTGCCTCTTTCCATTCTTTACATTTATCGTTCAGACGCTGCATAACTGACAGTGCAAATGGCTTTGCTTCCGGATCTGTATGGGATTTGCCAAGCATCCGCATACACATCTCATAAAGTCCCGCATAGCCAAGGGAAATGGTTGAATATCCATCAAATAACAGCTTGTCGATGGTCTCTCCCTTTTTCAGACGGGCAAGCGCCCCGTTCTGCCACAGGATCGGTGCAACATCTGAAACGGTTCCGAGAAGGCGTTCGTGTCTGCATCTGAGTGCTCTGTGACAAAGCTCCAGTCTCTCGTCCAGAATCTCCCAGAAACGTTCCATATTGCCTTCTGATGAACATGCCACATCCACCAGGTTGATCGTCACAACCCCCTGGTTGAAACGTCCGTAGAACTTATGGCTTCCGTCTGCATTTCTCTGGGAATCTTCTACGGTAAGGAATGAGCGGCATCCCATGCACGGATAAACATCTCCATCTTTCAGTTCTTTCATGATCTTTGCAGAAATATAATCCGGCACCATACGCTTTGCGGTACATTTTGCAGCCAGCTCAGTCAGATACCAGTATTTGGAATCTTCGGTAATATTATCTTCATCCAGTACATAGATCAGCTTCGGAAACGCCGGTGTGATCCATACTCCCTTTTCATTCTTAACACCCTGCATACGCTGCTTCATCACTTCTTCGATGATCATCGCAAGGTCATCCCTGGTTCTTCCTTCCGGAACCTCATCCAGATACATGAAAACAGTTACGAAAGGTGCCTGTCCATTACAGGTCATCAGTGTGATCAGCTGATACTGGATTGTCTGGATTCCGCTCTGTACTTCGGTGCGGAGTCTTCTCTCTGTGATCTTGTCGATAATCGCATCATCCAGAACCTCTCCTGATTCCATTCTTTCTTCAATGACACTCTTGCGGAGCTTCTGACGGCTTACATCTACGAATGGTGCAAGATGTGACAGAGTAAATGACTGTCCGCCATACTGGTTACTTGCAACCTGTGCAACGATCTGTGTGGTCACATTACACGCGGTAAAGAAACTATGTGGTTTCTCGATCATCGTCTCACTGATGACAGTTCCGTTCTGGAGCATATCCTCCAGGTTGATCAGATCACAGTTGTGCTCTTTCTGTGCAAAATAGTCCATATCATGAAAATGAATGATTCCTTCTTCGTGTGCACGGACGATTTCTTCCGGAAGAAGGACTCTCCTGGTAAGGTCCTTGCTGACCTCTCCTGCCATGTAATCTCTCTGTGTAGAATTGATCACAGGATTCTTATTGGAGTTCTCCTGCTTTACTTCCTCGTTCATATGATCGATCAATGCAAGGATTCCGTTATCCGTTGTATTCGACTTTCTGGTTAATTCTCTCTTATAGCGATAGCGGACATACTTCTGGGCAACCTCATAACCACGCATCTCCATAATGCCGGTCTCAACCATATCCTGGATGTCCTCCACATTCACTGCATGCGTAAATTCCTCTGCCTGCTGTGCAATCTTCTCCGCAATTGCAATGATCTGAAAGTCATTCATCTTGTGGATGTTCTCAACCTCTTCATTCGCTTTTTTGATCGCATTCACAATCTTCTCCAGCCGGAAGTCTACTTCCTCACCGTTTCTTTTGATTACTCTCGTTTTTACTTCCAAACCCATCCCAACTTTCTCCTAACTTTGTTCCATCGCTCTACAAAATATAGTGTCACTTTTAAGTTTCTCCACTATATTTTGCGCTCTGTAGTATATGATACCCCATATTCATGAAAATGAAAAGGGGGATTTTTGTTTTTTTTATGTTATTTTTTTATCTTGCCATTTTCCAGATTCGGTCTTAAAAATTCTTCCTTTGCATACTCCCAGATTGCTTCTGAGCCCTTTGCCGTATTCTGGTTACGGTTCAGGATCTGTTCAATATGAACATCATGTTCCTCCCATGCTTTGCCGTCTGTAGCCGCATTTAACATGATCGGCTGGATATTGTCCATCGTCCGGGCAAACCTCGACTCAGCAGTCTCCTGTGCCTCAAATTCCTCCCAGAGCGTCCGAAATTCCTTTCCCTGCTTTACCGGAAGAAGTCCGAAAATCCGGTCCGCAGCCTTCACTTCCCGTTCCTTCTGCGTCTTCTTCGCATCCTCATCATAGGCATAGGTATCCCCTGCATCAATTTCTACAATATCATGGATCAAAAGCATCGTCACTGTCTTAAGAACATCAATCTTCTCATTGGAATATCCCGCAAGCAGAACCGTCATGATCGCCATATGCCACGCATGCTCCGCGTCATTCTCCTTACGCACCCCATCCGTCAGATATGTCTGCCTCCCAATAAATTTTTCCTTGTCAATCTCCCGAAAGAAATTAAATAATTGCGTAAGCTCCTCTTTTTCCACGTTTTTGCTCCTTCTATGATGAAATACACACTATTTAACACCTCAAAATCCTGTTTCTCAGTACACGCGCACTGTTATATATTCTACCACAAACTATCCTATATCGAAACTTTTATTTTGTAAAAGATTGCACCATTTTTCCCAATAAATTTTGTCAAAAATTCCGTATTGAAAAAGCGCGCAATCTGTAGTAGATTACGCGCTTCCACATAAATTTGTTTCCTAATTTACCATTCTTTTCGCTTTGACACCTTCAACCGGTTCATCGCCCTCGAAAGCGAAGCCTGTGTCCGGTAATATTCCTGTATACTCTGTTTCTGGCGAAGCCTTTCTTCTGCATACTCTTTCTGCTCCTGGGCATGTCTTGCATCAATGTCTTCCGGTTTTTCCGCTGTCTGCACCAGCATGGTCACACGGTTGTTAACAATCTCAAGAAAACCGGTTCCCACAGCGACATCTACCCATTCGCCTTCTTCAAACTGAAGTTTTGTATCACCGATTGCAACAGCGATCACCATATTTTCATGATGAGGAAGGATCTCCATTCCACCGCCGTCCGGTACCGGCACGATCATCTTTCTGCAGCGTCCTTCATAGAATACCCGGTCACTGGAAATGATTTTAAGTCCAAATGTATCCATACCCGGCACCTCTATTCTGCTTTTTCAGCCTTTGCCTTCTCAATGACTTCATCAATCGTTCCTACATTGAAGAATGCATTCTCCGGATACTCATCCATTTCTCCGTCGAGGATCATTTTAAATCCACGGATCGTCTCTTTCAGAGGTACATATTTTCCCGGAACTCCGGTAAATGTCTCTGCAACGAAGAATGGCTGGGAGAGGAATTTCTGAATCTTTCTTGCTCTCATAACCGTTGCCTTGTCTTCATCTGAAAGCTCTTCCATACCAAGAATTGCGATGATATCCTGCAGCTCTTTGTATTTCTGCAGAACCTCTGTTACACGGTTTGCAACTTCATAATGCTCTTCTCCGACAATATCTGCCTCCAGAATACGGGAGTTAGATTCCAGTGGATCAACTGCCGGGTAAATTCCCTGTTCAACAACCTTACGGGAGAGTACTGTTGTTGCATCCAGATGAGCAAATGTAGTTGCCGGAGCCGGGTCTGTAAGGTCATCGGCAGGTACATAAACAGCCTGTACGGATGTGACAGAACCATTCTTTGTAGATGCGATCCTCTCCTGCAGTTCACCCATTTCAGTTGCCAGTGTCGGCTGATAACCTACGGCTGATGGCATACGTCCAAGAAGTGCGGATACTTCGGAACCTGCCTGTGTAAAACGGAAAATATTATCAATGAAAAGAAGCACATTCTGATGTTCTTTATCACGGAAATATTCAGCCATCGTAAGTCCTGTCTCAGCGACACGCATACGTGCTCCAGGTGGTTCATTCATCTGACCAAACACTAAGGCTGTCTTATCCAGAACTCCGGATGCTTTCATTTCTGTCCAGAGGTCATTACCTTCACGGGAACGTTCTCCAACACCGGTAAAGATGGAATATCCGCCGTGCTCTGTGGCTACGTTACGGATCAGTTCCTGGATCAGTACAGTCTTACCTACACCGGCACCACCGAACAGACCGATCTTACCACCCTTTGCATAAGGTGCAAGCAGGTCAATAACCTTGATCCCTGTTTCCAGGATTTCTACAACCGGGCTCTGGTCTTCAAATGACGGCGGATCTCTGTGGATCACCCAGTGTTCGGTATCTTCTTTTATTTCTTCACCATTATCGATGGTCTCTCCAAGTACGTTGAACAGACGTCCAAGTGTCTGCTCTCCAACCGGTACTTTAATTCCAGAACCGGTAGCGGTTACTTCCATGTCCTTGCAAAGGCCTTCACTTGCTGCCAGCATCAGACAACGAACCTCATCATTTCCCAGATGCTGCGCAACTTCCATAATACAGGTTTTTCCGTTGTTCTCCACCTGCAGGGCATCTTTGATACGCGGCAGATTTCCGTCCTCAAATACAACGTCAACAACTGGTCCCATGACCTGTACAATACGTCCTTTATTCATACCTGTTTTCACTTCCTTTTCCGTTTCTGGGCTTTGGCGCCTGCACAAACCTCAGTAATTTCCTGTGTGATCGCAGCCTGCCTTGCCCTGTTATATATAATAGAAAGATCTTTGATGATTTCCTGCGCGCTGTCTGTTGCTGATTGCATTGCTGTCATTCGCGCATTATGTTCACTTGCATATGCCTCTACCAGACATCCATAGATCATACCGACCACATAGTTCGGTACGATACTGTCCAGAACTGCTTCAGCTGATGGATAAAGTGCGATCGCTTCACGATGGATATTGATCGGCATTTTCATCTCATTGAAAGAAGATCTTTCAAGTGGAAGGATCTTCATCTTCTCAACCATTGTCAGCATGGAATTTTCCATTCGGGTATAAACGATATATACCTCATCCAGCTCACCCTCGCGGAACTGTGAAAAGATCTCTTCTGCAATATCTCTCGCTCTATGCATTGTAGGTTTCTGAACTGTATAGAGAAAATTCGTATCAATTTTCACACCTTTATTCGCATAATAATGTCTTCCAAGTTCACCGACCACGAATAATTTATGTTCCCCGGGCTCTTTCAGCAGCTCATCCTCTACTTTTACAATATTATGATTATACGCTCCAGCAAGTCCTTTATCTGCAGTAATAACGATCGAACCTATTTTTCGTTTCTCTTTCGGAACCTCTTCTCTCTTATCAAAATAGAGATGTTCGATTTCCGGCATATGACGCAGGATTCTGGAAATCTCTCCCTGCAGTCCGTAAAAATACGGTTCTGACTCTGCCAGCTTTTTCTTCGCCTGTCTCATCTTGGTAGATGAGATCATATACATGGCGTTTGTGATCTTCATTGTATCTTTTACACTGTTGATCCGAGTCTGTATTTCTCTGATATTTGCCATATTAACACCTGCTGTCTTTGAATTCCTTCGCTACTTCCACGATCTTTGCAGCCAGTTCATCGGACAGAGCCTTTGTCTGCTCAATCTCTTCACTGATTTCCGGATGAACTGTTGCAAAATAATTCAGCATATCCATCTGGAATTTCTTGACTTCTTTTGTATCAATACCAAGCAGTACTTTATTTCTTGCTGCACATAAGGTAATGACCATCTCATGCATGGACATTGGATGTCCAAGTGGCTGTTTCAGAAGTTCCATCAGACCGGATCCATATTCCAGCTGTTCCTTTGTTGCTGCATCCAGATCGGAACTGAACTGTGTAAAGACTTCCATCTCACGATACTGTGCAAGATCGATACGGATACTTCCGGCTGCCTTCTTCATTGCCTTTGTCTGTGCTGCACCACCAACACGGGATACGGAAAGACCTACGTTAACCGCCGGTCTCATTCCTGAGAAGAACAGATCACTTTCCAGGAAGATCTGTCCGTCTGTAATGGAAATGACGTTGGTCGGAATGTATGCAGATACATCTCCTGCCTGTGTCTCGATGATCGGAAGTGCTGTGATCGAACCGCCTCCCATTTCATCACTTAAACGGCTTGATCTCTCAAGCAGTCTTGAATGAAGATAGAAAACATCTCCGGGATAAGCTTCACGTCCCGGTGAACGTCCAAGAAGCAGGGACAGCGCACGGTATGCAACTGCGTGCTTTGAAAGATCATCGTAAACGATCAGGACATCTTTTCCTTTGTGCATGAAATGTTCTGCAATAGCGGTTCCTGCATAAGGTGCAATATACTGAAGCGGTGCACAGTCACTTGCTGTTGATGCTACTACGATGGTGTAATCCATTGCGCCGCCGTTTTTAAAGGTATTGACAACCTTTGCGATCGTTGATGCTTTCTGACCGATCGCTACATAGATACAGATGACATCCTTGCCCTTCTGATTCAAAATCGTGTCTGTAGCAATGGAAGTCTTTCCTGTCTGACGGTCTCCGATGATCAACTCTCTCTGTCCACGTCCGATCGGGAACATAGAATCGATAGAAAGGATTCCTGTTTCCATTGGAACACTGACGGATTTACGGTCTACAATTCCAGGTGCTTCATTTTCAATCGGTCTGTAATCTTCTGCTTCGATTTCTCCGGCTCCATCAATCGGAGCTCCAAGTGCATTTACGACACGTCCGATAAATTTATCGCCAACCGGTACTCCGGCTTTCTTTTTGGTACGCATTACTTTCGTACCTTCTTTAATATCAACATCTGATCCGAACAAAATACAGCCGATGGTGTCTTTCTGAATATCCTGAACCATACCTTTCAGTCCATTTTCAAATGTCACGATTTCTCCGTACATTGCATGTTCTATTCCATAGATATTTGCAATTCCGTCACCGACAGAGACAACCGTTCCAACCTCGCTGTCTTTACTGATCTGATCAAAATTCTCTATTTCATTTTTCAGAATAGAAATAATTTCTTCTGAACTTATTGAACTCACCTTGTTCACCTCCAGGTCAATTTTTGCTCCAATCTCGATAATCTTCCTTTCAGACTCCAGTCATATTCATCATCACCGGTCTTTAAGATAAATCCGCCAAGTAATGCCGGATCTTTGACTATCTCGATCTTCACATCTGTCTTATGGTACTTCTCGCAAAGAAATTCTCTGATTTTCTCAAGCCGCTTTTCATCTGGTGCTTCCACGCAGGTAAGCGTTGCCATCTGGATCCCTTCCTGCTTCTTGCTATATTTGTCATACGCAAAAAGGATCTGGGCGATTTCGCTCATTCGCTGATTACGGCATACAACTTTGAGAAAATTTCTTATCTCCTGCGGAAAAATCCTGTCTATCGAACTTAATTTCTCCTGCATCGGTACCACCGGACTTGCAAATGTTTCTTCAAGAACCGGTACTTCTTCAAAAAGCTTTTCTGTCTGTTTTACTGCTTCTTTTGGAATCTCAAGTTCATATAAAACACGTGCATACTGTTTTGCCGAAGGGCTACAGCAATACTCTTTATTTAACCTCTTCATTGACATGAGCATCACCTACACCTTTCAGAAACTGATCATATATATCCTGATTTCCTTTTGTGTCATCCACAATCTTACGTGCTGCCTGCATTGCCAGTCCTGCGATCTCACTTTGCAGATCATTCATGGTCTGTTTGCGTTCATTTTCAATCGTCTCTCTGGCATCTTTCAGGATTCCTACGGCTTCCGTATTGGCTTCCTGAAGGATACGCTCTGATTCTCCGGCTGCAGTTTTCTTAGCTTTTTCCACGATCTGAATGGATTCTGCCTTTGCTCCTTCCAGAGCCTTTTCGTATTCCGCTTTCAGTCTGGCAGCTTCTTCCTGACTATCACTGGCATTCTTCAGTCCGTCAGCGATCAGTTTTTCACGTTTTTCCATTATTCCCATTACCGGCTTGAATAAGAATTTTTTCAGCAAAAGATAAAAGACAATCAGGTTGATGATCGTAAAGAGAAGGCTTACATTAAACTGTATCACCTGTCCCACCTGCCTTTCTTTATTTTACTTTTCTTATTTCAGCATTAAGATGATAAGAAGTCCGATAATGAAACCATAAATAGCTGTTGCCTCTGCAAGTGCACAACCAAGGATCAGGTTCTTGCTGATCTTGCTTTCTGCTTCTGGCTGTCTTGCGATTGCATCTACTGCTTTACCTGTTGCAAGGCTGATTCCAAGTCCTGCTCCTAAACCTGTTAAAACTGCTACTGCTGCTCCAATTGCTACTAACATAATCTTGATCTCCTTTTTTCTTATAGATTTTTGTTTTTTCTGTTATTTTTGGGTTATTCCTGCTCCTCATTCATGAAAAGTGCTGTCAGGAATACGAATACATATGCCTGCAGGAATCCATCGAAAATATCAAAGTAAAAACTAAATGGTATCGGGATAAGAACCGGAGCCACTGCTTTTAAAAGCTCCATGATAACAAACGCTCCCAATACATTACCGAACAGACGCATGCAAAGTGATAATGGTCTGATCACAATCTCCAGAACCATAATTGGTGCTACGAATGGTACCGGCTTTGCAAAATGCGCCGCCCAGTGTTTAAATCCATTCTTCCGGATTCCGGAAAATTCAATCAGGCACATACTCATGATCGCAAGTGCTGCTGTTACATTGAGGTCTTTTGTCGGTGACTTAAATCCGAACAGACCAATGATATTGGCTATCCCAATATAGATAAGCACTGTAATCAGATACGGAATATATTTCCTGTTTTCTTTTCCCATGATGTCTTCAAAGAAGTCCAGTCCTTTTCCTATTGCGGATTCCAATAAAAGCTGAACCTTCCCCGGATTTTCGACACTTAAGTTCCGGACAAATATGATACAAAGTCCTACAATAACCGCCATGATGATCCAGGTAACTACAACCGACTCTTTTACCGGTATCCCACCGAACAGCGGAATGGTAAAAACGGTCTCACAGTTCAGCTCTTCTAACAGAGTCTCTGTTAAATGTTCCGTATCGCTCCCTCCCTTTCTTTTTATTCTTATTTATAGTGATTTTTAGAGTGTCCTCTAAAAGTCATGCTTATATTACGCTCACACTTTTTCTTTGTCAATATTTTCAGCTTTTGTAGATTGTACAGTAAAAAAACCAATTTTTTTATCTATTTTCACCATTTCTATCGGTTTTTCTTTTGCTTTCTTTAGCTGTTTTCACTTCCATTTTTTGACACTTTTTTAGTTTGTAGCATTTGAGATTCCTTTTTGACGGATTTTATGCTTTTGTACGATTAAATTTTTGGCGTTTTTTCACAATTATTTTCTTTTGTTTTTATGCACTCTGTATAGTAACTATGTCGATTATATATATCTGGAGGGATGATTATTTTGTTTTGGGAAGTGAAGAATTGATTTGAACTTGCGGAAGTTAAAATGAATCCCTTTCTCCTGGATCTTAGGTTGATTGAGAATTGTGGAAACCCAAATTAGATCAATGTATTTTGCTTAGAATGTTGATTAGAATCTGCGGATATCAAAATTAGATCAATGTATTTTGCTTAGAATGTTGATTAGAATCTGCGGATATTTAAAATAGATCAAGGATTCCAACCTATATTATTGATTAAAATCTGTAGAACTCTAAAATGAGTCAATGATTCCAACCAATATAGTTGATTGAAATCTATAGAAATCTAAACCAGGTCAAAGATTTCAACAAATAACGTTGATTAGAAATTGCAGAAATCTAAAATAGATCAACAACAAGCTGCACTTGGTCCATTAGATACGAAAAAAGGACCCAAACTGAGTCCTTCAAATTACAGGGGATGACAGAATCGAACTGCCGCTAAGAGTTTTGGAGACTCCTGTCATACCATTTGACCAATCCCCTATATGAAATTGTTGATTGCTGAAGCAACCATGAACTATAATAGCACAATGGCTGCTTCCTGTCAATCATTTATTCAATATTTCCTTTGCGCAACTTTGCGCATAATTTCTTCGCGTAGGTCTCACTTACAGATTGCCCCTGCTGATCTGATCGATCTTTGTCAGCTCTTCCCGGGTGAACTTCATATTATGTACGATTTCCACATTCTGGATAATCTGCTCTGGTCTGGACGCTCCGATCAGCACACTGGTCACATCCTCATCTTTCAGGATCCAGCTCAGTGCCATCTGTGCAAGAGACTGTCCTCTCTCATCTGCCAGTTTGTTCAGTGCCTCAATCTGTGCCAGCTTTTCTGCCGTCAGCGCATCGGCATGCAGGAATCTTCCATCGGTAGCGATCCTGCTGTCTGATGGAATTCCGTGCAGATACTTGTCTGTCAGAAGCCCCTGTGCCAGCGGACTAAATGCAATGATTCCTTTGCCCATCTGGTTCGCCGTCTTTTTCAGGCCGTTCTGTTCAATCGTCCGGTCAAAAATGGAATACCGGTTCTGGTTAATGACAAACGGACATTTCAGATCTTCCAGAATCTCCGCTGCACGTACCATTGTCGGACCATCATAATTAGAAATTCCGACATAAAGTGCCTTTCCACTCTTTACGATGGAATCCAGTGCACCCATCGTTTCTTCCAGTGGAGTATTCGGATCCATTCTGTGATGATAGAAGATATCTACATAATCCAGTCCCATTCTCTTCAGGCTCTGATCAAGGCTTGCGATCAGATACTTCCTGCTTCCCCAGTTCCCGTAAGGTCCCGGCCACATATCATAGCCTGCCTTGGTACTGATGATCATCTCGTCCCTGTATGGTGCAAAATCTTCCTTTAAAATCTTTCCAAAATTCGTCTCAGCACTTCCGTATTCCGGTCCATAGTTATTCGCAAGATCAAAATGGGTGATTCCCAAATCAAATGCTGTCCTCAACATTGCCTTCATATTCTCCGGATCCGCATTGGTTCCAAAATTATGCCAGAGTCCTAAAGAAACTGCCGGCAGCAAAAGCCCACTTTTCCCACAACGGTTATATACCATGGTATCATATCTCTCAGATGATGCTGTATACATAATTCATTTCCTCCTTCATTATCTCTGAAATGAAACTTTACTATTTCTTTTACAGATTTCTCCTACCAGATATGATACCTTTTTCCTGCATAAATGTCCAGTAAATCCCGTCCTCTGCCCTTTTTTCTGCCGGAAAACGGGATTCTTTCTGTAACCGACAATCAGAAATTACATCTGTCTCAGAAGATTTACCATTTCGATTGCAGAAAGTGCACAATCATATCCCTTATTTCCACCTTTACTTCCGGCTCTTGAAATTGCCTGTTCGATATTTTCAGTCGTGATCACACCAAATAATACCGGAACGCCTGTCGCAAGACCTACCTGTGCAATTCCTTTTGACACCTCATTGCAGACATAATCATAGTGAGTTGTGTCTCCACGGATCACTGCTCCGACGCAGATCACTGCATCATACTTTCCGGACGCTGCCATTTTAGAAGCTGCTGTCGGAATCTCAAATGCTCCAGGTACCCATGCAGCCGTTATGTTTTCATCCTCCACGCCATGGCGTACCAGCCCGTCTACCGCACCACCAAGTAGTTTATTGACAATAATCTCATTAAATCTTGAAGCAACAATTCCTACTTTCATTCCTTCTGGTGCTACTACTTTTCCTTCTAATACGTTGATCTGTCTCATGTTTTTTTCCTCCTGTAATTAAAGTGTTTCTTCTATATAAATACTGTTTATTCTCTTTTTACTGAAATTTGATTTCTTTAAAGATATGTCCCATCTTTTCCTGCTTCGTCTTCATATAAAATGCATCAAATTTCTGCGGTGCTATTTCAATCGGTACTCTCTCATGGATTGCAAGCCCGAAACCGGAAAGTCCATATACCTTCTCCGGATTATTAGTAAGAAGCCGGAGTGATTTTACTCCCAGATCCGATAAAATCTGAGCCCCTACCCAGTATTCCCTGAGATCCGGTGCAAATCCCAGACGGATGTTGGCTTCCACGGTATCGTATCCCTGTTCCTGAAGTTCATACGCTTTCAGCTTGTTGATCAGACCGATTCCTCTTCCCTCCTGTCGCATATACAGAAGAACTCCTCTTCCTTCTCTCTCAATCTGCTACATCGCCGACTGCAGCTGCTTTCCACAATCGCAGCGGAGAGATCCGAAAGTATCGCCGGTCAGGCACTCGGAATGTACACGGCACAGAACGTCTTCCCCATCACCAATCTCACCTTTCACCAGTGCCACATGATGTTCACCGGTAATGTCATTCACATACCCATAGATCTGAAATTCTCCATACTGGGTCGGCATCTTTGCACATGCTTCCCGCACGACATGTTTTTCATGGATCCTGCAGTAATCCTGCAGATCTTTGATCGTAATAAATTTCAGATCGTACTTCTTCGCCAGCTTCCAGAGATTCTCTGTCCGCATCATCGTTCCGTCCTCTTCCATGATCTCACAGCAGATTCCACATTCTTTCAGTCCGGCAAGACGCATCAGATCAACCGTTGCCTCGGTATGACCATTTCTTACCAGCACACCTCCATGTCTTGCCACCAACGGAAATACATGCCCCGGTCTTCGAAGGTCCTGCGGTTTCGTTCCTTCTTCTGCCAGGCTGCGCATCGTATATCCGCGCTCTTCTGCTGAAATTCCCGTTGTCGTATCCACATGGTCAACGGATACCGTAAATGCAGTCGAATGGTTATCTGTATTTTCGGAGACCATCTGTGGAAGCCCAAGCTGTCCGGCCAGCGCTGCACTCATCGGTGTGCAGATCAGCCCTTTCGCATGGCATGCCATAAAATTGATATTCTCCTGGGTTGCAAATTCCGCCGCGCAGATCATATCCCCTTCATTTTCCCGGTCCGGATCATCCGTTACCAGAACGATCCTTCCCTGGCGCAATTCTTCAAGTGCCTCTTCTACGCTATTGTATTGATACTGTTTCTCCATTTGTTACTTCCTCCTGTCCGATCTATAACTTATTTTTATTCTGTTCTTCTGTATGCTCTCCATTCCAGTCCCGGAATTTCTTCACATCAAATTCCATACTCCTCTAATAATTCCATGGTAAGTCCACCACATTTTCCAGCCGGTTCCGATGGTGTAAGAAACTTTTTAATATACTTCCCTACAATATCATTTTCCAGATTCACCCTGTCCCCAGCTTTTTTCTTCAGCAGCGTGGTTTCCTCTCCGGTATGAGGAATGACTGATACCTGAAAGCTTTTTTCATCTACTTCTGCCACTGTCAGACTGATCCCATCAATACAGATTGAACCTTTTTCTACGATCAGTTCCAAAATCTCCGGCGTTGTCCGGATTTTTACCCATACTGCATTTTCTTCCTTTCTGAGTTCCTCAATCATTCCGGTCCCATCAATATGCCCTGCAACGATATGTCCGCCGAATCTGCCATCTGCCGCCATCGCGCGTTCCAGATTCACTTTCTCACCGATCTTTGTGTCACCGAGATTGGTTCTTCGCACCGTCTCCGCCATCACATCTGCGGTAAATCCATCCTTTTCCAGGGAAACCACCGTCAAGCAGACACCATTTACCGCAATACTGTCTCCGATCCTGGTTCCACCGAGTACTTTTTTTGCCCGGATTGCAATCTTCCCGGATGATCCAAAAAGTTGGAGTGACCGGATGGATCCGGTTTCTTCTACAATTCCTGTAAACATTTACATTTCCTCCAAAACCTTATACTCTGCCAGAATGTCTTCTCCAACCTGCGAGATTCTCATAAGCTGTAGCTTTATGGCATCGTCTACTTTCTCAACTCCAAAGCCTTCCACCGGAGTCTTGCCGCCTCTTCCGCCAAAAATTTTCGGTGCGATAAATGCTTTCACCTCATTTACAATACCGGATTGCAGGGCATCCTCATTTAGAGTTCCACCGCCTTCAATAAGTACACTGTCAATTCCCAGCTCTCCAAGCTTTCTCATCAGAAGCTGCAGATTGATCTCCCCCTTTTCCGAAGGAACTCTGAGAAGCACGACTCCAAGCTTTTCCAGACTGCGTTTTTTCTCTTCTAAATAAATCGCATTCCCCTTTTCACCGGCATATGCAACGATCGTCCGGTATTTCCCTGCTGTCTGGCAGATCTGACTGTCCAGCGGAATCCTGAGCATACTGTCACAGATAATTCTGACCGGACTTTTCTTTCCCTCCAGACGCACATTCAGCATCGGATTGTCTGCCAGAACCGTTCCGATTCCTGCCATGATCCCCATATAGTCATGGCGCATCTCATGTACCAGACTTCTTGCTTCCTCACCGGATATCCATTTTGATGCTCCTGTTTTTGTCGCAATCTTTCCGTCTGCCGTCATTGCATATTTCATCACCACATAGGGCAGTCCTGTTGTGATATAGTGGAAAAAGACCGGATTTAACGCATCACATTCTTCGCGAAGGAAATCCTCTTCCACCTGGACGCCTGCCTCGCGCAAAATCTTTGCTCCTTTGCCGGACACTTTCGGATTCGGATCTCTCGATCCGATCACAACCCGTGCGATCTTCTGTTCCAGAATCGCTTCCGTACACGGTGGTGTCTTCCCATAATGGCAGCACGGCTCCAGCGTTACATAAAGGGTTCCTCCCTCGGCACACTCTGTCAGAGATGCGATTGCGTTCCGTTCTGCATGAAGCTCACCACATTTTTCGTGATACCCTTCCCCGATAATGGTTCCATTCTTTACGATCACGGCACCAACCATCGGGTTTGGATTTGTCCATCCACGTCCTTTTTTTGCCAGTTCAATTGCACGGCGCATATAAAATTCATCTGTCATTTTTTCTCCTTTCTCATCTCTCCCGGAAACATTCTCCGGGAAATGTACTCTGCTAAACATTTTAGGTATGTTGCCGGATAAGTCTATTTTCAAAAAAATGTGCTTTGGCATATAGGAAAAGCCCTGACAGATTCTCTTACCTGTCAGGGCTTTCTTTCTCAGTTATATCGCTGTACGCTCTGTCATACTTCTCGGAAATACCATTTTTTCATCGAATCCGACCTCGGCATTTTATTTTCCGGAAAATAAAAACTCTGGAATGATTCCCATTCCAGAGCGTTTTACTTTTTATTCCTGCATATATGATAGAAACCGTTTCTATCAGCAACGATTCAACTTCTTCCATCCAGACTTTACTGTCGGCACTGGAATCTCACCAGTTCATGCCTTACGGCTCGCGGGCTTTACCGCCGGTGGGGAATTACGCCCCGCCCTGAAGCATTATTTGGTTTTACAAAACTTACTATAACACGTTAACGCAGTAATTGCAAGATTATTTTTTCGACAAACCAGTATG
>NZ_JAAIMM010000032.1 GCF_013300725.1 Allocoprococcus comes | reverse complement strand
AATGTTCTTTTTTGTTGTTGCCGTTTCATGCGACAGCTTTTATATTATATCAAAGCGTTTCATGTTTGTCAACAACTTTTTTAATTTATTTTTTGTTCTGCATTTGAAACATTTGTTTCTCGTGCATCAGCTTATTTATAATAACATTCCATTTTCTGGATGTCAAGCACTTTTTTCGACTTTTTTCACATTTTCTTGATCTGCTTTTTACATTCAAGCTCATGTGTATTGCCGATCCATGCTTTTAAGCTTTGAACAAAACGGAGAAAGAGGGATTCGAACCCTCGCGCCGCTATTAACGACCTACTCCCTTTCCAGGGGAGCCCCTTCGGCCAGCTTGGGTATTTCTCCAAAACGTCCGTTATCTAATATACACGATTCTTTCCTTTTTGTCCAGTACTTTTTTCTGATATTTCAAAATGGGCATCTGGCTCTGGAATACAGCAACTTTTGCTTTAGGAAGTCTCTTTCATTCTTCTTGTCAGGCAGTAAAAAGAATATTCTTTTTTTCAGTATATAATACTTTCAGAAAGTTTCTTCACGATTTCACAGAGAATAAGAAAGAATGTGCCTCGGCACATTCTCGCGCCGAGCGCGTTGCTGAGCGCCAGTGACGCTCGTTAAGCAACGACCGAAGCGGAGCGTAGACCGCTTGCGACATTCTTCATCTTCGTGCGAGTGCGCATCTCCGGCACGCAGTGCCTTTTATTTCATAGGAAGTTCCTTTGGAATTTCCTATGAAATAAAAAAGGCAGAACATTTTGTTCTGCCTTAACCGGAGAGGGTGGGATTCGAACCCACGCGCCCTTTCGGACAAACGGTTTTCAAGACCGCCTCGTTATGACCACTTCGATACCTCTCCGCATTTATTAAGTTGTTGCTGTGTATCAGCGACAAGATAGATAATACCATAGTGATATATCATTGTCAACACTTTTTTACAACTTTTTTAAATTTCTTTTTTTAATCAAACTTTCTGCCACTACCAGATCCTCTGGCGTTGTGATTTTCATATTCTCATAAGAGCCTTCAACCAGCTTTACGGCACAGTTCTCCATGCGCTCTACAACCATCGCATCATCTGTTATGCCTGTTTCATTTTCTTCATTTTCCATCAGTTGAAAATATGCGTGACGAATCAGCGCAGTCTCAAATACCTGCGGTGTCTGAATGCACCACACCAGTCTGCGTTCTGGTGTATTTATAGCGAAACCTTTTTCATCCACGATCTTAACCGTATCTTTTGACGGCATCCCAGCCACACATGCCCGGTATTTCTTCACTGCCTGATAAGTACGTTCTATGATTGGTTCATCCACAAACGGACGCGCACCATCATGGATAAAGACATAGCCTTCCGGCTCTATCTCCCGAAGTGCTTTATAGACAGACTCATAGCGTTCTTTTCCGCCGACTACAATCTTACTGACTTTTAAAATCCCATACGCTTCTACAATATTCTCCCTGCAGTAATCAATCTGACCTTCTCCTGTCACAAGCACAATCTCATCAATAACCGGTGATGCTTCAAATGCAGCAAGAGAATAGTACAGTACAGGCTTTCCACAGATTTCCAGATACTGCTTCTGTATTTTCGTTCCCATCCGGCTTCCTTTTCCTGCTGCCAGGACAATTGCTGTACATTTTTCTCCGTTCATACTATTCTCTCCTTTGCATCTGCATTTTACAGCTCTATCTCTCGCCAAGCTTCAGGTTCGGAACTGCATTCAGATCCCATCCATGTCTGGTTCCATTAATATATTCATAATAAGCTGCCACACCGATCATTGCTGCATTATCGGTACAGAAAATCGGTGACGGATAATAGAACTCAATTCCATTTTCCTCACATGCCTGCTTCATTGCTGCACGGAGACTGCTGTTTGACGCCACGCCTCCCGCAATTGCAAACTTATTAAGTCCATATTCTTTCACTGCATGCATGGCATTTCCTACCAGTACATCCGTAACTGCTTTCTGGAAAGACGCTGCAATATCCGCACGGTTGTATTCCATTCCCTTCATCTTGCAGCCGTTAATGTAATTTAAAACTGCCGACTTCACACCGCTGAAGCTGAAATCATATGGGGAATCCTCAATATGTGCGCGTGGAAATGGGATTGCATCCGGGTTCCCTTCTTTGGAAAGCTTATCAATCTTCGGTCCTCCCGGATATCCAAGGTCAATCGCTCTTGCCACCTTGTCAAATGCCTCTCCTGCCGCATCATCCCTGGTTCTTCCAAGGATCTCATAAGTCCCATAATCCTTGACACATACCAGATGTGTATGCCCTCCGGACACAACAAGACACAGGAACGGCGGTTCCAGTTCCAGATTCTCAATATAATTGGCAGAAATATGCCCTTCAATATGATGTACTCCGACGAGTGGTAACTTTTTCGCATATGCGATTGCTTTTGCCTCTGCCACACCGACAAGGAGCGCACCAACAAGCCCCGGTCCGTAGGTCACACCGATCGCATCGATATCATCCAGTGTCACACCTGCATTTTCCAGAGCCTCTTCTATTACCTGATTAATCTTTTCAATATGCTTTCTCGATGCGATTTCCGGAACCACACCACCATATAATTTATGCAGATCTATCTGTGATGAGATTACATTTGACAACACCTGTCGTCCGTTCTTTACAACGGCTGCTGCTGTTTCATCACAGGAACTTTCAATTGCCAGTATCAATATATCCTTTTTCTCTGTATCCATATTTTTCCTTCTCTCTACTGCTTTGTTTATTCCGGAAAATCCAGTTCTGTTGTCATACGGTCTTTTCCTGCGATCGCATGTGGAAAGATTGCCCGCACTTCATCCATATATTCTTCCGGATGGCGCAGGGACGGGCTGTAATGCGTAAGCCACATTTCTCCCACCTCTGCCTCTTTTGCCAGGTTTGCTGCCTCATAAAAGGTCATATGCTTATATTCTACTGCCTTTGCCGCTTTTTCTTTTTCTCCGTACATTCCTTCACAGATAAACAGATCTGACCCTTTTGCATTCTTCCGGATAGAATCCGTCGGTCTTGTATCTGTACAATAGGTAAGTTTAATTCCTCTTCGCGGTGGTCCAAGGACCATCTCCGGTGTCAGTATTCTTCCGTCAAGCTCTACTGTCTCACCTTTTTGAAGATGTTTCCAGTATTCCTTCGGAATTTTCTGTTCTGTTGCCCTCTGCACATCAAATTTGCCGGCACGGTCGATTTCAATCGTATAGCCGTAACAGATCACATTATGTTTTACACGAAATGCTTTCAGACGATATCCGTCCATCTCAAAAGTCTGTTCTGGCTCTGTAATTTCTTTATAGCGGATTTCAAATGGCAGTTCCGGTGCGATCACTCGAAGGGAACTCACTACTCTCTCCAGACCTTTCGGGCCAATCAGCGTAAGCGGTTCCTTTCTGTCTGCATTTCCCATTGTAAGAAGAAGTCCCGGAAGTCCGCTGATATGATCTCCATGGTAATGCGTGAAACAAATTACATCGATCGGTTTAAAACTCCATCCCTTCTCTTTTAACGCAATCTGTGTACCTTCGCCACAGTCAATCAGCAGCTGGCTACCGTTATATCTTGTCATAAGTGCGGTCAGCCATCGATAAGGAAGCGGCATCATTCCACCGCTTCCAAGCAAACATACATCTAACATTCTAACTCCTGTTCTTCATATACCGGAATCTGAAAAGATGCTATCCAGGTATCATAACATTCCTCACAGATATCAAATCGATGGATTTCTCCGTCTTTGTGCGAAAAATATCCCCATCTTTTTTCAACTGTAAGCATCTCTTCCTCCGGTATTCCATTTTTTATTGTGATTTCTTTTTTACATTTATTGCACACAATCTTTGTGACTGTATTTTTTTCTGTCTGAATTTTTTTATAATTACGCATCTTACTTCCTCCTGAGTATCTTTGCAAAAAAAGACTGCCGTTTCATTTTTCAGCTCTTTCTCTGTTCAGGTACATTATAACGTCACAGGCTGACGCCTTCCAGTGGGAAGCCTTGTATATTCTTGCGATTTCTTCCATTTTTTAAACCACGCGGCTCATCAGGATGGCATCTTCCGGATTTTTCCCTCCGTAATAGAATTTTCGCTCTCCATCGATCCCAAATTTGTTTTTTTCATAAAAAGCAATCGCTGCCTGATTACTCTTACGTACATCAAGAAGCATTCTTTTCAGTTGCTTTTCATGGCAGATCTGTTCCATAAATCCAAACAACATCTGTCCAATTCCTCTGCGCCTTTCAGATTCAGCAACCGCAATTCTTGCAATCTCGCATTCATCCAGAACATAATAACACAGAAAATATCCCAACAGGGTATCCCCTTCCATTGCTGTCGCACAAAAAGTATGCTTCTGTCTGACAGTTGATCTCACTTCATGATAACTCCACGGATCCGGAAATACGTCCGCTTCCATCTGCGCCACCTGTTCCATTCGTTCTCTGTCATTTTCTGTTATTAAAGTAATTTCTATGTTATCCCTATTACTCATGTGTGTTTTCTGCTTTCAGACGTTCTTCTCTTTCCCGTTCTGCCTGTGATACACGCAGATAATCCGGTTCGTGTTCCATTGCGGTTTCTGTTTTTCCTTCTTTATAATACTGAATCCCAAGCATGCCGACTGCTGCCGCTCTCTGCTGGTTCATATGTGCCGGTGCAAATGCAATATCCTGATCCGTCATCAATTCCTTCTCCAGCCTGTCTTTATGCACCGGTACACCGTCTCCAAGAAAGATCATCGGTTTTCCATAAGTACAAAGTTTTTTGGCAAGTTCATCGATTCCAACTGCCATCTGCGCTTCCAGAACCTGCAGTTTATCACCGTCCATCTGATAAATACCAGTATATACCTGATTTCTTCTCGCATCCATGATCGGACAAATGATCCTGTCTGTATAACACAGATTATAAGCAAGTCCATCTACTGTCGGAATGTGGATCAAAGGCTTCTTCAGTGCCAGCCCCAGTCCCTTTGCAGTTGCTGAACCAATTCTGAGTCCGGTAAATGATCCCGGCCCTCCTGCTACCGCAATCGCATCAATCGTATCCAGATTCATATCTGTCATCTTCACGATTTCATCCAACATCGGTAATAAGGTCTGTGAATGTGTCTTTTTGTAATTGATCGTATACTCTGCAATCGTTTTGGAAATTTCGTTTTCTTCTTCAACTACTGCGACAGTTGCAACAAGTCCCGAACTGTCTATTGCTAAAATGCGCATGTTATTCTCCTCTTTTCTCTACCGTGATCCGGCGGAAATCAAATCCCTGTTCCAGATCTTTTTCTATCGTGATCTCTGTCCGGTTCGCCGGAAGAATCTCATCGATCAGGTTCGCCCATTCGATCAGGCTTACACCTTCTCCATATACATAGTCTTCAAAACCAATCTCGTCCATCTCTTCAATGTCACCAATCCGATACACATCAAAATGATAGAACGGAAGTCTTCCGTCTTCATATACCTGGACGATCGTAAAGGTTGGACTGCTGATCGGTTCTTCAATCCCCAGTCCTTTTGCCAGTCCCTGGGTAAATACAGTCTTTCCGACGCCGAGATCTCCTACCAGTGTATAGACTTCTCCTGCTTTTGCCTGACTCCCGATCTTCTTACCGAGATCATATGTTTCTTTGGCACTTCTTGTTTCAATTATCATCTTCTGGTCTGCCTCCTAATTTGCACTGACGTGTCTGATATTGACTTTCTTGGCTGGCATATGTGTAGAAATCATCTGCACTGCTGCCGCATACTGCTCTCCCAGGGATTCTCTTGGAAAAATCAGTGCTCTTACCTTTGTTACATATAAAATTACCGACTGACCGGTTGAAACTGCCTTCCGGAAATCTCCCCATTCATTAAGCACACTTTGTTCATCCTGTGAAATGCGGATTCCTTCTTCGTTAAGTTCATAACTGATCGGTTTCTGGAACATCGGGGAGCGCATTACCTGTTCTGCCGCACGTGCTTTTAAATGAAGCGGGTTTCCGATCAGAAAAATTGCGGCAAACAAAAAGAAGGTTGCAGCTGTACTGTAGCTTCCAAACATACACTGTCTGATTCCCAGCACCAGTGTCACACCACCGAAAATCACACCAACGATTCCGCTAAGGCTTGTATAGGAAGTATAGAGCATAAAATCAAACATGGCTTTTTTTGTCATTTTTACTTCAAACTTTATATTCATTCATTTTCCTCCGTATCAGTTTAAGTCACACCGATTATATCATACCGAATCTTTGGAAACAAGTCGTTACTGCTCACTCCGGGTTTAGAAAAACCCTGTCTTGTTACTGTTCACAGTACCTGTGGCCAGCCCCCCTGTCTTTTCTTAACTTGTACTTGTATTTTATATACGCCTGCGCTATAATGGGTTCAAATGAACAAGGAAATTCTTCGGGGTAGGGTGACTTCTTATCGATATGGTATAAGCAGAATTCCCAACCGGCGGTTACAGTCCGCGACCTGTCAGATTTCTGACAGCTGATTTGGTGCAATTCCAAAACCGACAGTAAAGTCTGGATGAGAGAAGAAAAAGTGATTTTGCAAGTAATCCCCCGACGTATCACGCCGGGGATTTTTTTGCATAGGCTTTCGAAGATTTTCCTCCTCAATTCATCTGATTATGTCAAGAGAAAAGGAGAGAAAAAATGAGTACAGATGTAATGACAAACCAAAAAACAACAACGAAAGAAAAAAAACGTATCAGTACAAAGGTAATCGCACAGATTGGTGTGCTCGGAGCAATCGCTATGGTTCTGATGTTATTTGATATTCCACTTCCATTTGCACCAACCTTTTACAAAATTGATTTCAGTGAAGTTCCGGTCCTTGTCGGTGCATTTACCATGGGTCCTGTAGCCGGCGCTTTGATCGAACTGGTCAAAATCCTGTTGAACCTCCTCATCAGAGGTACATCAACAGCCGGTGTTGGAGATCTCGGAAACTTCCTGATCGGATGTGCAATGTGTATTCCGGCTTCCCTGATTTATCAGAAGTTACATTCTCGCAAGGGTGCGATCATCGGTATGGTAACGGGAACTGTTTTCATGACAATTGTCGGATGTTTTATCAATGCATACCTTCTGCTTCCGGCATACGCTGCTGCATTCCATATGCCGATCGACGCACTGGTTGCCATGGGAACTGCAGTCAACAGTCATATCAACAGTCTTCTGACTTTTGTTTTACTTTCTGTTGCACCATTTAATCTGTTGAAAGGTTTCCTGGTGTCACTGATTGTATTCCTGATCTACAAAAAGATCAGCCCGATTTTAAAAATGGGACGCGAATAGATTATAATTTTACAAAGCAGCAAAAGGGGTTCGTTATGAGCCTCTTTTTTTATGAAACCAAAAAAACAGAGAGAAGTCTGCCCATGCCGGCATTCTTCTCTCTGTTGAATTTCTTTTGATTATAAAGTATCGTTTCTTCTTACATATCCTGGTTTTTCCGGATCTGCAATCAGTTCCTTTGCATGGACAATCCTTGCACTCTTGTCCACTACCTGCGCTTCAATCCGCGCATCCGCTCCAATTACAACTCCCGGAAGGATAACACTGTCTTTGACAACTGCACCCTTCTTAATTACACATCCACGTCCGATTACCGAATTTTCAACAGTACCCTCGATCAGGCATCCATTGGAAATTACAGAACTCTTAACACTTGCTCCTTCATAATACTTTGTTGGGCATGAATCATTTGTTCTTGTGTAAATCGGCCAGTTCTTATCAAACAAAGTCACCGCATTCTTCATATCGATCAGTGATAAGTTTGCATTATAGTAGCTCTTGAAATCTGTGATAGATGCAAAGAATCCCCGATGTGACACTCCACGTACATCCAGTTCACTGCAGGCCATATTCACAATATCATTAAGCGTGAACATGGAAGAAATCTTTCTTCCCTTTTTAACCAGTTCCATAAACAGATCTTTGCGCATTACATAAGTATCCATGAAAATATTACGGTTTTTCGCGTTACCATGGTTCGGTTCTAATGAAAGAACACCTTTCTGCTTGTTCAGATTAAGTGTTGAACAGTTCAGATAGTATTCTTTTGCATTATCCACACTGTGATATAACAGGGTAATATCTGCACCGGATTCAATATGTGTCTTAAGTAATTCATCATAATTCTGTGTATAAATCATATAACTTGGTGCAATAACTACATATGGGTATTTTACAGCTTCAATGCACTCCATATTTTCTTCGTACGCAGCCAGGTCATTATTATATACACTCCATTCTGCATTTTCAAAGTTTGAATACAGAATATGAAGACGTCCACTCTTTGAATTGATATTGTAATGACGTCCTGTTCCAAGGTGTTCTGTAAGAGAACGCGGTTTTCTTCTTACATAAACCTGAATATGTTCGATTTCACTGTTGCTCATATTAGAGATTGGGAAATCGATAACTCTGTATCTTCCAAGGAATGAAACAGCACCAACCGGACGGTAATTCTGCATCTCTCCTACCCGGATATTGTTGCCGGCAAAACTTACGATTCCAAATGCCTGTGCCATATTACTCATCCCCCTTAACACGTTTTGATACTAACTCAATATGTTCACTGTCTGCTGATCCAACAACTGCATTTTTACCAATCTTTACGCCATCAGCCACAAGCGCTCTTGTTACAACTGCACCTTCTTCTACTTCAACGCCCGGCATCAGTACACTGTCAATAATCTGTGCACCTTCACCGACTCTTGCGCCTGTAAACAGTACGGAATTTTTGACTTTTCCATTGATCACACAACCCTGGTTGATAAATGCTCTTTCAATCTCTGCTGTCGGACCAACATACTGCGGAAGCACAGTTGTATCCTCTGTGTAAATCTTCCATGAATCATCATTCAGATCAAGTTCATTTTTATTGTTGATCAGATCCATATTTGCTTCCCACAGGGAATCAATTGTTCCGACATCTTTCCAGTATCCTTTGAACTTGTATGCGTAGAGCTTTCTTCCATCATTCAGCATAGTCGGAATGATATCTTTTCCGAAATCATGATTGGAATCCTGATTTTTCATATCTGCAAGGAGCATCTTTCTTAAAAGCTTCCAGTTGAATATGTAAATACCCATGGATGCCAGATTGCTCTTTGGATTCTCCGGTTTCTCTTCAAACTCTACAATTCTTCCCTCATCGTCCGTATTCATAATACCGAAACGGCTTGCTTCCTTCATTGGAACCTCAATGACCGCGATTGTTGCATCTGCTCCAGTCTCTTTATGATAATCAAGCATCTTATCATAATTCATCTTATAAATATGGTCACCGGAAAGAATCAGTACATATTCTGGTGCAAACATGTCCACAAAATCAATGTTCTGTGAAATTGCATCTGCTGTTCCTCTGTATACATCCAGGTCCGCATCCGCTTTTTCACGCGGTGGAAGTACATAGACTCCGCTGTTCTGGGCATCTAACCCCCATCTGCGGCCTGCCGCTACATAACTGTTAAGTAAAATAGACTCATACTGTGTCAGGACTCCTACATTATCAATTCCGCTGTTGGCACAGTTGCTGAGTGGAAAATCAATGATTCTGTATTTCCCACCATATGAAACCGCAGGTTTGGCTACTTTATTTGTAAGCTCGTGAAGACGACTTCCTCGTCCGCCTGCCAAGATCATAGCAAGCATATTATTCTGCTTCATAAGTGAATCCTCTCTTTCCTATTTGTCCTGTCTTATATTATACAATTTTTCTGTTAAATTTTCCACTTTTTTGTGCAAAAAATACATAAAAATTTATATTATCATTATGATGTATTCGAGGATTGTGGGAATTGCCTAGCAATAGAGCAATCCGGTTACATCAGTGAGTGGCAAAATTTACTTTCGACACTCACATCATTATTATACTATATATGCTTTAAAACCCGAATTTATGTCTATTTTCTTTCCAGATTTTCCCCATTGCATATTCATACGTCTTATCAAAGACAATAAGTATAAATTGTCCGAGTACAACAGACATAAGCATTATTCCTTTTGCAGCCTTTTTTTCAGATAACATACTCCAGAAATATATTAACCCCGGAATATAAAGTACATTAAATACCAGATATTTCATAAACCAGAAAAAGCTACGGCTTCTGATCCATCCGGAAGCTCTTCCAAGAAAATGCCATATTGTTTCTATAATTAGAATATAAAATCCCATAAATGCATAGGAAACCACATATAATTTATTCGGAGACAGAAAGATTCCCAGCAAAATTCCTGCCAGCAAAAAGCCTGCCCCGCTTTTCAATCCAAATTCCTGAATTACAATCCCGACAAAGAAGGATGCCGCCGCCAGTAAAAAAAGGGTATTCGTTTCGATCACACTGCCAAGCGCAATCCCCACTTCTGTCAGTGCAAGCATAACACCTGCAAATGCAATCTTTTTTGCATTTAGATGCATGGACACAGATCCCCTCCCATACATTCACATAATGAATCTGCGATCCACAGATCACAGCACATATTTCCAGTTCCACACGGAGAGGAATTACGATTGCCATATCCCTGACCAAACGGATTACTATTATATCTCTGTGCTCCCCAGTTCAGCTGGTTCATCAGCTCTCTGTACTGCGGGTTATTCGGCTCCATATTCACTGCCTGCGCAGCATAATCCCTTGCCAGCACATTGTTGCCGACGCCGGCGTTGGCCATGGAACTTGCATAATACCACTGTGCTGTCCGGTCATTCATACGGTTCAACACATTGATCGCGTCCTGATATCTGCGGTTATTGATAAAATTGAATGCCGCCTGCATCTCCGGATTCATATTATTGTACTGCTGGTATCTGCCATTTCCATAAGATTGATTACCATAGGAATTATTACCATAAGAATAGTTCCCTGAACCCGCGCCGTATCCGTAATTATACCCTCCATTCGTCCGCTCTTTCATAATTTCATCATAAGCTTCCTGTACTTCTTTGAACTTTTCTTCAGCAAGATCCCGAAGCGGATTATCCACATTGGCATCCGGATGATATTTCCGGCTCAGTTCTCTGTACGCCTTTTTTATCTCCTCTTCCGATGCATTTGGCGATACGCCAAGCACCTCATAAGGATTCTTTGTCATCTTCCTTTTCCTCGCTTTTCTTTTCTTGTATCTTTCTGTAATGTTTCCATACGCCATCATACAGGATATTCCGCAGGATATCCACGTCCAGTACACATGGCAGAATTTCAAAATTTCTTGCGCATTCGCCGATCATCATGCACAGAATGTCTCTGCATCTTTCTTCATATCCGGCTTCTTCATGCATCTTTTTTAATGGATTATAAGTCCCTTTTTCCAGATCCTTATCCAGATCTTCGTAAGCATCCATAATGTAAATATATTTGCCCAGATAGAAACCGATCCCTCGAAGCTGCTGTTCCCAGCAGTCTTCTTTATATACCATCATCTCTTCCATCAGCCGGCCAAAGCAGCCTGCCGGATAGTCAACTTCCTGTATACCCTGAATTTCATATTCCGAAAGCTTTGCCATTTCTTCTCTGATCACCCGACTCTGCCTTGGATATTTCCGAATTGCTTTTTTTACTTTTCGCTTCAAAGCCATACTCCCGAAAAGCCCTGCTACTTTCTTCTCATCCTTCCAGTCATCTTCCAGATGATAATACGCCATGATCAGATTCATATCAGCCGCATACTCTGTGATTTCATTTTCCAGCATTGGCTGTGGCTTTAACGGATGCGTCTTACAGCGATGTCTTTCCGCCTTTGTTTCACTTTCATATAAAGAAGTAAGTAAAATGATCACAAATGTCATATCATAGGCAAGCGTAAGCTGTCCTGCGCTGCCATACTGTCTCTTCAGCGACTGGCAAAGGCCACAGTAATACGCTTTATATTTATGATAATCTTTTACTTTTAATTCCGGCTCATTCGCCGTCACATATCCGAACATGTATTACTGAATTCCTCTCATTGTAAGCTGGATCCGCTTCTTCTGCAAATCAACGCTCATTACCTTTACATCTACAATATCTCCTACGCTGACTGCTTCCAGTGGATGCTTGATAAAACGGTCCGTGATCTGGGAAATGTGCACCAATCCGTCCTGATGCACTCCAATATCGACAAATACACCAAAGTCAATGACATTTCGCACGGTTCCTTTCAGAATCATCCCTTCCTTCAGATCCTTCATATCAAGGACATCCGTTCTGAGAATTGGTTTCGGCATCTCATCTCGCGGATCACGCGCCGGTTTTTCCAGCTCTTTGACAATATCCCGAAGGGTAATCTCTCCTACTCCAAGTTCCTCAGCGAGCTTTTTGTAATCTTTGATGGTAAGAGACAGACCTGCAAGCTTGCCGCCTGCAATATCTTCCGGCTCGAAGCCCTGCTTTTCAAGAAGCTTTCCTGCCGCCTCGTAAGACTCCGGATGTACACTGGTTCCGTCAAGTGGATTGGTTCCGCCCTGGATTCTCATAAACCCGGCACACTGCTCAAATGCTTTTGGTCCAAGTTTTGGTACTTTGAGAAGTTCTTTTCTATTCTCAAATTTTCCATTTTCTTCCCTGTAGGCAACAATATTTTTCGCAAGGGTTCCGGAAATACCGGAAATATAAGAAAGCAGCGGAGCCGATGCAGTATTTAAGTCCACACCGACTTTATTTACACAATCTTCTACCACACCGCCAAGTGCTTCTCCCAATTTTTTCTGGTTCATATCATGCTGATACTGCCCGACACCGATCGACTGCGGATTGATCTTTACCAGTTCGGCAAGCGGATCCTGAAGACGTCTTGCGATGGATGTCGCGCTTCTCTGCCCGACATCGAATTTTGGAAATTCTTCTGTAGCAAGTTTACTTGCTGAGTACACAGATGCTCCCGCTTCATTTACGATCACATACTGCACTTTTTCCGGAATCTCTTTTAACAGTTCTACAATAAACTGTTCTGATTCTCTGGATGCTGTTCCATTTCCCAGGGAAATCAAAGAGATGTGATACTTTGGAATAATCTTTTTCAGCAGATCTTTTGCCGCCTGGATCTTCTTCGGAGTCGTAGGCGCTGTCGGATAAATTACAGTCGTGCCGATTACTTTTCCGGTCGAATCTACCACAGCAAGCTTGCATCCGGTACGGAATGCAGGATCCCATCCAAGCACAACCTGTCCGACAATCGGCGGCTGCATCAGAAGCTGCTCCAGATTCTTTCCAAACACAAGGATCGCACCATCTTCTGCTTTTTCCGTCAGTTCGTTTCTGAGTTCGCGCTCGATTGCCGGTGCAATCAGCCTCTGATAGCTGTCGGCCACAACCTCTTTCAAAACCGGTGTTGTGTATGGATTATCCTTGCGGATCACTTTCTTTTCCAGATAACGGAGAATTTCCTCTTCCGGTGCTTCAATCTTAACACTCAGGAATTTTTCTTTTTCTCCACGGTTGAGTGCCAGTACACGGTGTCCGGCTACTTTGCTGACCGCTTCTGTAAAATCATAATACATCTCGTATACAGATTCTGCTTTTTCATCTTTTGCAGCAGAAACCAACGTACCCTTTTTGAAAGTCAGATCGCGGATCCTCTTTCTGTAATCTGCCTCATCTGAAATATTTTCTGCAAGAATATCTTTCGCACCGTCAATCGCTTCCTGTACGTTTTTCACGCCCTTTTCTTCAGAAACATATTTTTCTGCCTCTTTTTCCAGGGGCTCCTTACTATTCTGAAGAGAAATCAGAACCGCCAGAGGTTCCAGACCTTTTTCTTTTGCAATTGTCGCACGGGTCCGGCGCTTTGGTCTGTACGGACGGTAAAGATCGTCCACCAGAACCTGCGTCTCTGCTGCCAGGATCTGTGCTTTCAGCTCAGATGTTAACTTGCCCTGCTCTTCAATACTTGCAAGAACCTGTTCTTTTTTCTCTTCCAGATTCCGCAGATAGGTTAGTCGTTCATATAATTTACGAAGCTGTTCATCATCCAGTGTGCCGTGTGCTTCTTTTCTGTAACGCGCAATAAACGGAATGGTGTTTCCTTCATCAATCAGCTTTACAGCCGCATCTACCTGCCACTTTTTTACGCCCAGTTCTTCTGTTATTTTCTGGTTAATATCCATTGATATCCAATCCTCTCTTTTTGTTCGCTATGGATTTAATGATACCATGTCATCTCTTATTTTTCAATTCCCGTTAAAATTACAGAGTTCGCTCGGTTTTCTTGTCTTTTTCTATTAAATATGCTATACTATAGCTAATCTGACTGAAAAGTTTTAAGAAAGGATTAACCAAATGTCAAGCGATATTGAAAAAGAGCCTCTGTCCAGACAACAGAAAAAATCAAAAGAAACCAAAGCACGTATCTTTCATGCAGCCAAGACAATTCTGCAGAAGCAGGGATATGATCAGCTTTCCATAAAAAATATCTGTGATGAAGCAGGCGTTTCCAACGGCAGTTTCTATCACCATTTCAAAACCAAAGATGATCTTCTGTCTTATTACATCGAAGAACAGCCAAGCATCAATCCGGATCTTCTGGATACGCCGGAAGATGCAGATGAGGCAAAGATCGGTATCATCCACGTCTATCTGAATTATGCACAGTACTGCCGGGAGCTGGGTGTGGAATTCATGTCCAACTACTACACACCACGCAACCAGGCACTGAACCCGACGATCCGCACCGAGCGACCGTACCCGATCCTTACCGTAGAGAATTATCTTCGCAAAGCGATCGATGCCGGCATCATTGCGCCAAAGATTTCCCTGGATGAAATCTGCACTGATATCCGTATGCTGGTTATCGGAAATGTATTTGAATGGTGTCTGCATAACGGAGAGACGGATTTTGAAGGTAATATCCGCCGTTCGATCGGGCATTATCTGGATGGTATTTTCTGATTTTCAAGGAATTTGCAACAGAACAGAAACCATTTGTTTATAAAATATCTTCGACACATCGTGCCTTTCATTTAACAGAGTGCACCTGTAAAAGTTAAAGTAAAAAAGTACCACAGATTGTTACGTCTGCGGTACTTTTTCATTTCTATGCTCTTATACAAATTTGTACATAGTTGTTGTCTCGTATGCTTCGCCCTTCTTGCATACCGGTCCGGCAAAATTCTCTTTGTGGACTGCATCCGGGAAGAACTGTGTCTCGAAGCAGGCTGCCTGACGTTTGTGGTAATGCGCCCCGCCTTTTCCTTTGGCATCAACAATAAAGTTGCCTGTATAAAGCTGCATTCCCGGAAGGTCTGTATAAACTTCCATAGTGATTCCGCTCTCTTCCGAGGACATCTCTGCCACTTTCGCAAATTCTCCTTTATTGTTCAGAACCCAGTTATGATCATATCCTTTCCCGAAATTCAGTGCTTCATAATCTGTCTCGATTTCTTTGCCAATTGCTTTCTTTGTGCGGAAATCCATCGGTGTTCCTTCTACCGGTGTGATCTCGCCTGTCGGAATAGACTCGGCATCGGCTCTGGTAAATGCATCTGCATCAATCCATACTTCCTGATCCAGTACATCTCCTGATGCATGTCCATCCATATTGAAATAGCTGTGGTTTGTCATATTGATAATTGTATCTGCATCCGGCACTGCGTGATAAGCAATCTTCACTGCATTATCTTCTGTCAGAGTATATGTTACCTCAATATGTACAGCTCCCGGATATCCCTGATCACCATCCGGGCTGTCCAGTTCAAATGTGATATGATCATCTGCGGTTTCTTTTACCTTCCACATTCTCTGGTTATAAAAATCCATTCCGCTGTGGAGATTATTGCCATTATCATTCTTTTCAAGCTGATAGGTCACTCCGTCCAGGTCAAAGGATGCTCCTCCGATACGGTTTGCACTTCTCCCGACAATTGCGCCGAAGAACAGATCTCCTTCTTCATATCCTGCTGCCTCATCATATCCAAGCACAACATCACACGGCTTGCCTTCTTTGTCCGGTACGATCACCTGTACCAGCGTTGCACCGTAATCGGATACTGCAATCTCCATTCCGTTTTTATTTGTGAGCGTATATAATTTTGTCTCGTCACCTTTAACTGTTGCACCAAAATCTGTTACTTTCATTTCTCCTGTTCCGCCCTTTCTGTTAATTGTGCCTGAAAAACAGACATCTCTTTTACAGGTGTTATTGTAACATATTTTTTTTATTTTTTGCACCCTTTATCGTTGTTCTGCCTTTTTGTGCATATTGCTGATATTTTTTATCATTTTGTGACAAAATTAACTTATTTGTCTATTTATTAACTTTGCTTGCAAGATTGTACTAAAATGCATACAATATCATTATAAGTGTGTCCATAGAGTTAATCTATAGTATTCAGATGTTTTCCCTATATTTTTCTTCATCTGTCCTGTAGATTAGCAAAAAAAGTTAAAGGAGAAAAAAGCTATGAGTAGACTTGAAATCACTGCACCGGACAAAGCCCAGCTGGTTATCGAAGGGCTCTACAAAGATCTGGAGCGAAGAATCGAATCCAGTCCTCCGGGACTGTGTCCTGTTGACATGACTCGTGCTTTCCTGGAGATGTGTCATACACATACCTGTGGAAAATGTGTGCCGTGCCGTGTTGGTCTGTGGCAGCTGAAAAATCTGCTGACCGACGTTATGAACGGAGACGCAACTATGGAAACATTAGACCTGCTGGAAGAACTCTCTGTATCAATCATGGAAGGAGCTGACTGTGCGATCGGGTATGAAGCAGCTCACATGGTTTACAAGAGTCTGATTGGATGTCGTGAAGATTATGAAGAACATGTGCGCCAGGGAAGATGTACCTGCCAGTACGCACAGCCTGTTCCTTGTGTATCTCTGTGCCCGGCACATGTAGATATTCCGGGATATATCGCTCTTGTCGGAGAAGGACGTTACGCAGATGCGATCCGCCTGATCCGTAAGGACAATCCATTCCCGACCACCTGTGGTTTTATCTGCGAACATCCTTGTGAGGCACGCTGCCGTCGTAACATCGTAGACGATGCAGTCAATATCCGCGGTCTTAAGAGAATGGCTGCCGATTATGCCGGAAAAGTTCCACCGCCGCCATGCGCTCCATCTACCGGAAAGCGTATTGCCGTTGTTGGTGGTGGCCCTGGTGGATTAAGTGCAGCTTACTATCTGCAGCTGATGGGACACCAGACAACCGTATTTGAGATGCTGCCTGAGCTTGGCGGTATGCTCCGCTATGGTATCCCGAACTACCGTCTGCCGAAAGACCGTCTGAACGATGATATCAATGCCATCCTTGAGACCGGTGTCAAAGTTGAATTTGGCAAACGTATCGGAACTGATATGACAATCCAGAGCCTGCGTGAAGAATACGACGCAGTACTTATTACAATCGGTGCAAGTACCGATAAGAAACTTGGTATCGAAGGCGAACACTCAGAAGGTGTCCTTTCTGCTGTTCAGTTCCTTCGTGATGTAGGAAAGAACCAGAACCCGGATCTTACCGGACAGGAAGTAGCTGTTATCGGTGGCGGTAACGTATCTATGGATGCTGTCCGTACCGCAAAACGTCTGGGTGCTAAAAAAGTCAGCATCGTTTACCGTCGCCGCGTGGCAGATATGACTGCCCTTCCGGCAGAGATTGAAGGTGCTGTTGCAGAAGGAATCGAAGTACAGACTCTGATGGCTCCTTCCCGCATCGAAACAGATGAAAACGGTCACGTAAAAGGAATCTACGTTACACCACAGATGATCAGTAAGATCAAAGACGGTCGTGCAAGTGTACGTCCGACAGGTGCTCCTGACGTATTCATTCCATGCCAGACACTGATCGTTGCGATCGGACAGGATATTGAATACCAGCACTTTGAAGAAGCCGGTGTTCCTGTACAGAGAGGTAAGATCTTAACCGAAAAATACGGCGGATTCGATAACATTCCGGGTGTATTTGCCGGTGGAGACTGTGCTTCCGGTCCTGCATCCGTAATCAAAGCTATTGCTGCTGCAAAAGTAGTAGCTGCTAACATAGACGAATACCTGGGATATCACCACATTATCAGCTGTGACGTTGAGATTCCTGAAGCGCGTCTTGATGACCGCCCGCCGTGCGGAAGAGTAAACATGACCGAGCGTGAAGCCTGCGAACGTGTCTGTGACTTTAACGGTGTAGAAAACTGCATGTCCGAGGCAGAAGCGAAACAGGAAGCCAGCAGATGTCTGCGTTGCGACCACTTCGGCTACGGCATTTTCAAAGGAGGTCGTGAAACATTATGGTAAATCTTACAATTGATAATATAAACGTATCTGTCCCGGAAGGTACTACCATCATGGATGCTGCCAAAATGGCGGATATCCCGATTCCAAAGCTCTGCTATCTGAAAGATATCAACGAGATCGCAGCCTGTCGTGTCTGCGTTGTTGAACTTGAGGGAATGGAACGACTGGTAACTTCCTGCAACAACGTAGTAAAAGAAGGTATGGTAATCCATACAAACAGCCCAAAGGTTCGTACAGCCAGAAGACAGACTGTACAGCTGATCCTTTCCCAGCACGACTGCAAATGTGCTACCTGTGTCAGAAGCGGTAACTGTACTCTGCAGAGTCTTGCCAATGACCTGAACATCATCGAAGTACCATTTAAGCAGCGTCTGGAAGAATTCCCTTGGGATAAAGAATTTCCGCTGATCAGAGACTCACAGAAATGCATCAAGTGTATGCGCTGTATCCAGGTCTGTGACAAGATCCAGGATTTACATATCTGGGATGTAACAAGTACTGGTTCCCGTACTACCATTAATGTAACCGGCAACCATAAGATCTCCGAAGTTTCCTGTTCTCTGTGCGGTCAGTGTATTACCCACTGCCCGGTCGGCGCTCTGCGCGAACGTGATGATACAGAGAAAGTATGGGATGCAATCGCTGTTGACAAGAAAGTTGTTGTTGCACAGGTTGCTCCTGCTGTACGTGCTGCATGGGGTGAAGCTCTTGGTCTTTCCCGTGAAGAAGCAACTGTCGGCAAGATCATGGATGCTCTGAAGAAAATGGGTGTTGACTATGTATTCGATACCTCCTTCACAGCAGACCTTACTATTATGGAAGAAGGAAATGAATTCCTGCAGAGATTTACAAAAGGCGAATTAAATCTTCGTCCGATGTTTACCTCCTGCTGCCCTGGATGGGTGCGCTTCCTTAAATCACAGTACCCACATCTGGTGCCACAGCTTTCAACAGCCAAGTCACCACAGCAGATGTTCGGTTCTGTCATGAAGAGTTATTTTGCAGAATCTATCGGTGTGAAACCGGAAAATATGTTTACTGTATCTATCATGCCATGTGTAGCCAAAAAAGGTGAAAGCAACATGGAACTGTTCTATGGTGAATATGCCGGACACGAGACAGATATTGTACTTACAACCCGTGAACTTACCCGCATGATCCGTTCTGCACATATTGATCCTGCTTCTTTGGTTGATCGTGAATGCGATCCTCTGATGAAAGAATGGACCGGTGCCGGTGTTATCTTCGGAACAACAGGTGGTGTTATGGAAGCAGCACTTCGTTCTGCTCACTACCTTGTAACCGGACGTAACCCTGATCCGGATGCATTCAAGATTGTCCGCAATCCTGGTGGACAGCCGGGTGTTGTAGAAGCCGAGATCCAGCTTGGAGATGCTACTGTTCGTGCTGCTGTTGTCAGCGGACTCGGAAACACACGTAAACTGATCGAAGCAATCGAACATGGCGAAGTACATTATGATTTTGTAGAAGTCATGGCCTGCCCTGGCGGATGCGTCGGCGGTGGTGGTCAGCCAATCCATGACGGAGAAGAACTTGCACGGACACGTGGTGAAAATCTTTATTTCCTTGATAAGAATGCACCACTTCGCTTCTCACATGAGAACCCGGATGTACTCCGTCTGTATCGTGATTTCTTTGAGAAACCGCTTTCTCACAAGTCACATATGTTGCTTCACACGGATCATAACGCATGGGAGATGCCTAGATAAATCAAATTTTGCCCTCTAAAAGATTGTAACGAATATATAAATAATTTATAGAAACCGAGTATTCTATAAACTAAGATATAGAAATTGAGCCCTTCTATATCTCTAAAATCCAGAAATGGGAAATGACCTGCCATGTCATTTCCCATTTTTGAATTCAACAAAATAGTATATTCTTTTTATTCCCTCTAAGCTCTGTCAGATTCTTCTGCCATCTTCTTATAATACAGAATCAGATCTGCCGCCTGATCATAGGACAACTCTGTAGTGCTGACCGAAAGATCATAATTCTTCGACATTCCCCATTCCTGTCCGGTATAATCCTTACGAAAAGCGCTTCTTTTCTCATCCACATCCTGGATCTTACGTTTCGCTTTCATTCTGCTTGTAATATGATCACGCTCTTTCACGCGTTCAATTCGTGTTTCCATATCTGCATGGACAAATACACTAAAAGCTTCTTCTCGGTTTCTCATCAGATAACCTGCGCACCTTCCCATAATAATACATGGTCCTTCTTCCACAAGCTCTTCAATCAGCTTAAATGGATATGGTGTCTTCTTCGGTTCTGCAAAATTCATTGCGATTGAATAAAGAAGGCTGTCCACCGGCTGTTCATCCAGATACTCCTGCATTTCGTTCTCATATCCGCGCACCTTTGCAATTTCAAACAGCTTCTCTTTATCGTAAAACGCATAACCGGTACGCTTTGCCAGCAATTCACCGATTTCATGTCCGCCACTTCCATATTCCCGTCCGATACAGATAATTGTTTTCTCCATATTCTGCACACTCCTCTCTAATACAGGTGATAGAAAATCGATGCACCTACAACCGTCATCAATCCGGCCACCGCAATAGAGAGACTGCTCATTGCTCCTTCAATCTCTCCGATTTCCATTGCCTTTGCCGTTCCCATAGCATGGGAAGCTGTTCCGATTGCCAGTCCTTTTGCAATCGGATGTTCAATTTTGCAGAGCTTACAGATTCCCTCTGCAAACATATTTCCAATAATCCCGGTAATTACGATCGCAGCAACTGTAATCGTCACAATTCCACCAAGCTCTTCCGAGATTCCCATACCGATCGCTGTGGTAATTGATTTTGGAAGAAGCGTTACATAGAACTGCTTTTTCAGGTGGAACAACATAGAAAATACCCATACACCGGCAAGGCTGGCAAATACACCTGTTGTAATTCCTGCAATGATCGCTTTCAGATTCTTCTTAAGAAGATTCATCTGCTGATAAAGCGGAATTGCAAGACAGACTGTAGACGGTGTCAGAAGGTAGCTCAGTACATTCGCTCCCTTATCATAAGTATCATAATCAATTCCAGTCACTTTTAGTACGATAATTACAAAAATAATCGAAACAAGAAGTGGATTGAAGATACCAATTTTTAACTTTTTACGCAGAAAAATTCCGGCCTCATATCCAAAAAGACTGATCGCCATACAAAAAAAGGTCGATCCATGCAGCATATTACTCATCCTTCTTCTCCTCTTTCTTCAGTACAAACTGAGCGGTTCTTCCACTCACGCCCATAACCAGCACTGTTGTCACTACAATCGTAACGATGATCGGAACAAGAACCGGTTTTAAGTCTCCCCATGATACCATCAGCCCTACTCCTGCAGGGATAAAAAGCATCGGCATGATTTCAATCAGAAATCCACCGGCTTCATCAACTGCTTTCAAGGGAATTACTTTTGTCTGCAAACCTGCCAGTAAGATCAGCAAGCCATAAATACTTGCAGGAACCGGTAGTGGAAGGATTGCATGCAAAAGCTCTCCTGCAAAAGAAATCAATATGATAATCAAAAATTGTCTTATAAATTTCACAGCATTACCTCCATTCATTTTATGTCCATTTTTTAACACATGTACCAGAATAGCACTTTTAACACTCTGCCTCAATAAATTTTTGCATTTTTATTGTTTTTTTGACAATATCCTCTCATTCCGATGCTAGAATGAAACTAAATTTACAAAAGTGAAGGGATGACTTTATGTATCATTTTATAGCCAATCCTAACGCCCGCTCGGGGCAGGGACTTGCACTATGGGAAAAGATTAAATTAAAGCTGATAGCAGAACATATAGATTACCAGATCCATTTTACACATCACCGGCATCACGCAACGGAGATTGCCGCCGAGCTTACCGCCTCCGGGGATCCGGTTACGATCGTTGTACTTGGTGGTGATGGAAGTGTGGATGAAGTAATCTGTGGTCTGCAGAATTTAAGCCAGGTTACCCTCGGTTACATTCCGATCGGCTCTGGCAATGATTTTGGCAGGGGACTTGCCCTTCCATCCGATACCATGAAAGCTCTGGATCTGGTGCTGCATTCTGACCAGACGCGCAAGATCAATCTTGGTGTACTGCACTATCATGACAAGGTTCACCGTTTTGCCGTCAGTTCCGGAATCGGATACGATGCAGCAATCTGCCATCAGCTTTGTATTTCCAGGGTTAAAGTCTTTTTTAACCGGCTCGGTCTAGGCAAACTTGCCTACGCAGCCTGCTCACTCTACCGTCTGCGCCGCTGTCAGCCAGATGAGATGGAAATCCTTCTGGACGATACCAAAAGACTTCATTTTAAACGGGTTTTCTTTGCCTCTGCATTTAATCTTCCTTATGAAGGTGGTGGATGCAAATTCTGCCCGGATGCCAAACCGGATGATGATCTGCTGGACTTTATTGTGATTGCAGATGTTCCCAAAATTATTGCTCTGGCAATTCTGCCGACTGTGTTTTCCGGAAAGCATACCCGACTTCCAGGCGTACATATTTTCCGCTGTAAAAAAGCAGAAGTACACTCAAAAGTAGCACTTCCGGTACATTCTGACGGCGAACCGATTTATCTCCAGAAGGATGTTTCGTTCTCTCTCGAACCTGAGACACTGAAAATTATTACGTAAAAGAAGGGGACTTTTCTATGCTGTTGTTTTGGATTCTTTTAACTGTTGTTGTATGTTTTTTCTTATATTTATATATGATCATGCCGAATACTTCCCGCCGAAGCAAAATCCTTCCTTATCTCGAGCGGGATTATGCCCATCGCGGACTACATGATTCTTCCCGGCTGATTCCCGAGAATTCTATGCCGGCATTTCGTGAGGCAGTAAAACAAAATCTTGCCATCGAACTTGATATCCATCTCACCCGTGATGGAAAAGTAGTCGTATTCCATGACGAGTCTTTAAAGCGGATCTGCAATGCCGAAGGGACAGTTGAAGATTCCACGTTTGATACGCTACAGCACCTGCATCTTTCCGGAACTTCGGAGCATATGCCACTTTTTTCAGATGTTCTTCGCTATGTCAATGGGCGGGTTCCTCTTCTGATTGAACTGAAGCTTCCGGACAGCAATATGAAGCTCTGTCCTGCTGCATGGGATATTTTAAAGGATTATAAAGGACCTTATATGATCCAGTCCTTCAACTCCCTTGGAATCCGATGGTTTCACAAGCATGCGCCTCAGGTTCTTCGTGGACAGCTTTCTTCTGCCCTGACTCGCACAAATCCGGAAAATCCTTTTCTGGCACGCTTTTGTGTACAGTTCCTGCTGACCAACCTGATCTGTCGTCCGGACTTTATTTCTTATAAACTTGCAGATGCCGGCAATCCTTCCGTCTGGCTGAACCGCTATCTGTACCGTATTCCGATGGCAGTCTGGACACTCCGCAATCAAAAAGCTTATAAAACTGCACGGAATAAATATGATATGTATATCTTTGAAGGTTTCTCCGTAAAATAGAGAATAGAAAAAAATATGAATGTTTTATGAAGTCTGTTGTCGAGAAAAATTTTTAATGTTATACTACCTCTAGTAACAAGGAAGAAACATCTTCACCCGAAGGAGCTGATCTTATCATGAGTCATATTTCAAACAAATTAAAGACACTGATGCATACATACAGCCATGCGTGGGTATTACTATATGCTTTTATTTATTTTCCATGGTTTACTTATCTGGAACGCCATGTGACCGACAATTATTTTGTAATCCATTCGGTATTCGATGACTACATCCCGTTCTGTGAATATTTCATCATTCCGTACCTGCTGTGGTTTGCTTATATTGCAGTCACACTGGGATATTTGTTCTTTAATGATAAACAGGGATTTTACAAAGCCTCCGCGATCATGTTCAGCGGTATGACCATTTTTCTGATCATCTGCACGGTATTTCCGAACGGACTGAACCTGAGACCGGAAGTATTTACGCGTGATAACTTCTGTATCGAGCTGGTTAAACGGATCTATCAGACGGATACACCTACGAATGTGCTTCCAAGTCTTCATGTATACAACTCTATTTGTTGTTACATCGCAATTTCCCATTGCGAGAAGCTTCAGCACTCCAGACTGATCCAGAAAGGATCTCTTGTTTTAAGTATCCTGATCGTTCTGTCAACCATGTTCCTGAAGCAACATTCCGTAGTGGATGTAGTTGCTGCATGTGTGATGGCATATTTCATGTACTCACTAATTTATGCACAGGAAGGCGCAAAGTCACCACGACTTGCACGTCAGGTGATTTAAACACTTATAATTGTTTTGTTTGTTCCAAAGAAAGGACATCGCATTTCGCAAAATCGAAAAGCAATGTCCTTCTTTTATTTCACCTTCCATGCGCTAAACGCCGATGGCATGGAATATTCCTTTTGTATTTCTTCCGGATGTGCAAAGATCATCTCTTCTTTGCAGTTCTTCTCCAGTTCATCCACGATCACCTCATACGCAGTCATATGCCATTCGATATGACTGAAAATATGCTTCGCATTCCGCAGCTTTTTCACACGGACCGGTGCAAGCCCGATAGATTTGCTGTAAGCGGTTACTTCGTCCATCGTAAGCTTTCCGTCCAGATTCGGGAACTCATACATACCTGCAAGCAGTCCCTTATCCGGTCGTTTCCGGATTGCCACATGATCACCATCCTTAAAAATCAAAACGGTTCTCTCCTCAATCTTTCGCGCTTTTGCCTTTTTCTTCACCGGCAGTTCATTCTGGATTCCCAGCCTTTTCGCCTCACAGATTCCCGTAAGAGGACAGATTTCACACTTTGCCTCCCCATTCGGCACACAGACAATCGCGCCAAGTTCGATCAGCCCCTGGTTAAAATCCGATGCTGCATCTTCCGGGATCACCGGTTCAATCACATTTTCTATCTTTGTCCTGACGGACGCTTTCATAATATCCGCATCGCTCGCCAGCAGTCTTGATACCACCCGGAGAACGTTTCCGTCCACTGCCGGTTTTGGAATTCCATAGGCAAAAGAAGAAATTGCCCCTGCCGTATAATTTCCAATTCCCGGAAGCGCCTTGATCTCCTCATAATTTTCCGGAAATTTTCCTGCGTATTCTTCCTCGATCTTCTGCGCTGCTTTTTGCATATTGCGTACCCGGTTATAATATCCAAGCCCTTCCCAGAGCTTTAAAAGCTTATCCTCCGGTGCCTCGGCAAGATCTTTTACCGTTGGAAGCTCTGTCATGAAACGCTCAAAAAATGGCTTTACTGCTTCCACTCTCGTCTGCTGCAGCATAATTTCAGACACCCATACCCGATAGGCATTTACATGATGTCTCCACGGCAGATCCCGTTTCCGCTCTCTGTACCATTCCACAAGCAGCTCCGGTGCTTCATAGAGCTGTGGATTGGTAAGTACTACCGGAACTTCGTCCGCAATTGCAATGGAATCCTCCGTCACAAAACAGTCCTTTGCGATCACCTGAACTCCGTTTTCCGCTGCTTCTGCAAGAACATCTGCAAATTCTTTGTGAGTCCGTCTGTTTGGTGTAAAATAACGTACTCCTTTCATCTGGACCACAAAGAATACATAAGCCTCGTACCCATCCTGCACCGCTGCTTCCAGCTCTTTTAAATGCTTCACTGCCCGCTCGCTCGGTGCATCCGGAAACTTTACCACGCCTTCTTCTTCCAGCGTAACCCCTTTCACTTCTATAAACGCTTTTTTCTCTTCATATTCCACATACAGATCAAACCTGGAATTCTTATAGGTAACTTCCGGTCTGACAACCTTCACGTCCTTGAACCATCTCCCGGCTTCAATCCATTCCTGCACCACTTTGTTCGTCACCTGGGAATCCATATTGATCAGCCGGTCAGCCTTTCTGACACCAATCAGGTCCCAGCCTGTTTTACGCCCTGCACTTTCAGACTTCTGGACAAACACCTCTGCTCCCGGAACCAGAAGTTCCGCGCACCTCCCTGTGTTCTTCACATGGACCGTTTCTTCTTTTCCATTTATTTCTATTTTTGCTGTAAATCGATTAGGGCGCTTTAAAAAGCGCCCCTTTTGTATTCTCTCATATATCATATTATTGCTCCCGGTTTCCGGCTATCACAAGTGGAATCTGTTCATGCTCCGCTTTTCTGATATACTCTTTGCTGATCTGCGAATCCGTAATGATCTTGTATACATCCTTAACCGGACAGATCACGGACACATACCCTCCTCCGAATTTGCTGCTGTCAGCAAGAACAAACACCTGCTGGGACGCTTCGAGTATCGCTCTTTTCACCTGCATCTGTGGTGTTGCGATGGATGTCAGTCCCACATCAAAATTGATACTGTGTACTCCGATAAATCCTTTGTCTACATGAAATTTTTCCATATTCTCAATGGCGGCATCTCCCATCGTCGCTGCCAGATGACCGCCCACATGACCGCCGATCATATACAGTTCTACATGTCTTACTGCTGCAAGTTCATTTCCTACCAGGAGCGAATTCGTCACAACCGCAAGCCTCTTTTCCGGATGTTCTTTGATATGCATTGCCAGATAGAAGCTGCTGGATGCATCATCAATAATGATGGTATCCCTGTCTTCTATATACTCATATGCACACGCTGCAATCTCTCTTTTTCTCTCGGTATTCCGGTAAATACTTTCTGCCGCATATTTGCGTTTTACCTTATTCTCCAGACTGACTGCTCCTCCATGTGTACGCTGCAGAAGTCCCTGCTGGTCCATATTCTTGATATCATTACGGATCGTCACTTCTGAACAGTTCAGCTCACGGCTCAAATCCGCAACTCTTACTTTTCCATTTTCTGTTACTTTCTGTAATATATGATTCCGTCTTTCCTGTAACATTTTCCCCTCCACATAACAGACTATCTCAGATGTACTCTGGCCGGTCCGAGTTTTTTTGTTGCCAATGTCAAAATCGGTACAAACTTGTCCCCAAAATCCGGTTTTGGTACAATCAATGCCTTTTCTGTCTCATAATAAAATCCAATTGTCTTTGGTGTTGTAACTACCTTCTGGATCTGTTCCCATTCATAAGTCTCTTTTTTATCAGCAAACTCTACCTGAATACCTTCATCATTGAAAGTCATTTCATTCGGAACGTGATAACGTTCAATTCCTTTTACCTGCTTTTTAGAACGATATTTCAGAAGCAATGGTGTATACGCAATAAACACAACCGCTGCCACCAGATAAAAAATAATCTGCACGGGTTTTATCTTTCCCATAACCAGCATGATAATTCCCATAAAAGCAATCGCTGCTCCCAGAATATTTGTCAGAAAACCTGCCAGTTTTGAATAGGTATGATATAACGTAAAGTCAAACAGATATGTATCTGTCATCCGGACTGTAATCTTCTCTTCCATAAACACTTTCCTTTCTTTAATAGTTTTCACCCTTTCGTTCGATAACTATCCTCTATAAAACAAAAGTCCTCTTGTATTGTAACACACAAGAGGACTTCATTCCATAAACAAATTATAACATTTTTATTCTTCCGGTGCGGCTTCACCTGTAACTTTGTAGTGAGCCCATCCTTCCGGTGAGTAAATACCTTTCTGTTTCTTCTGCATCATCTTATCAAAGAACGCTGTTATGAAAGGAATCAGGAACAGTGTGATAATAGAAGCTGTTGCACACTGTGCTGTTGCCATATCTACATACTGAGCCATTGTCGGATCTGCTTCACCAACCGCAGCCGGTGTCATGGCAGAGTTCAAAGCTGTTGTACCAATTGCAGCACCCATTGCGTTTCTCTCTTTCTTCGGAAGGAAGATATTGATCACGAAGAAGAAGATTACAGATGTTGCAGCGGAGATAAGTCCAAGTACGATACCTGATGCTCCGGCTTTGAGGATTGTAGATACATCTGTCTTTGCTCCGATAGAGATTGTCATGAAGAATGTTACAATCGGCTGTGCTGTTGCGCAAGCTTTCTTGAATCCTTCGTCTAAGTTACCCCAGATGAAACCAATCAGGATCGGAACGATTGTTGCTACTAATGATTTAAATGGAATGGATGCAAGTCCTGTTGCTCCAAGAGCTACCAGTGTAAAGAACGGTCCGTCGTTCAGTGCAAGGATTGAAACAGCACCTGTATCTGTTGCATTACCAAACTGTGATGAAAGTGAAATATAAAGGGAACTGTTAGAGTTCGTAATTGCAGCGATCATAACAAATGGTGTGATTCCAAGGAATCCTGTAGGTCCGCAAACCCATCCTACGATAAGTCCTAAAAGGACACCAAGTAAGAATTTGACACCAGTCATTACAACACCTTTATAAAGAGGCATACCAACCTGACGTACGTTGATCGATGCACCACAGACGATCAGGAAGAATCCCATCATACATGCATTTCCATCATAGAAAAGGGCTGTTACATAACCACCGATCTGATATACCTGTGGTACAAATGTTGCAAGTAATACTGCGATTACAAGCGGGATGATAACCAGACCACCCGGAAGTTTTTTCATCTTGTTCAGAAGATCAAGATCTTTCTGTTTTTTTGTTTCGTTTTCCATTTCCTCTTCCTCCATTTCTCTCTTTAGAAATTACTTCCTTGCCGCTTCGTTGAACAGTCTCGTCACGATATCGCATGCCGTATTGTCGTTTCCGGTAAGTCCACCTTTTCCTACCACCGGAAGTCCACTATACGGGCTGCCAATCAGACGACCAATGTCTGTCTGCGGAATTACATAGTCCAGAACCTCTATACACTCTACACCAAGCTGGTAGCATACATTTACCATGGTGTCCCCTCCGGTTGTATAAAGACCTGCTACTTTATCTTTTCCGACAACTTCCAGAACCTGCTGGATAATCGTCCCAAGACCTGCGTTAATACGGTTTGCACTCATTCCGCCTGCGTAATGGCGCTTTGCATCTTCTTCATCAAGATTGAGAAGTTCTCCGTGCAATGCTGTTTCAAAAAGAATCGCTCTCGGCGGAACCGGTTTCTTCAGAAGTTCAACCGCTCTATTTACTGCTCTATAAGCCTCGTCAAGCGCTGCCTCACCACCGTCAATCAGCGGAATCGGTTCAACACTGATGCGTACATGACGTTCATCCTGACAGAGGATTTCCATCTGCTTTTTCGTAACAGGAGTTGCACTTCCGGCAGCGATCAGTACTGTCTTTCCTGTCTCATCTCCCTGCGGTGGAAGGTTCGGCTCTTCAACTCCAATGATATCTCTGTAATAAGCGAGTTTTGATGTGAACGGTCCCGGATCTACAGATACCACATCCCAGTTCAGTGAAATACATGCCTGTGCAATATTTTCCACATCTTCCAGTGTGATTGCATCTACTACGATTACCTGGCATCCATCTGCACGTTCTTTTGCAAGTGCTTCTTTGATGGCTTCATCGCCCGCAAGCACTTTATCAAGTGTTACAAGTCCGACTTTTCTTCTGGTCTGTCCTTCCAGAAGACGTGGTATGTAGTTTTCTTTTACAGGTGTTCTTACATCCTGTGCAACCGGTGTATTGATCAGTGCCACTCCATCGATCACAGAATATCCGCCTACCAGAATTCTTCTGGACTGTGGCATAGCAGGTACTACAACCGCTACCGTATCCTCACTGAGCTGGTCGAGCATCGCGTCAATTTCAACACCGATGCCGCCTCGCATTGTGGTATCAATACGTTTCTGAAAATATCTTGCTCCCATACTCTTTAAGGCGATGGTTGCATCTTTTACTTTATCATAAGCTTCATTCGCTGGAAGCGGACGGCTGTTGCTGCTGATGATGATCGCATCCAGTTCGTCAACACCCTCTGCTTTCATTGCTGCTTCTACGTTAAAGAATACTGCTGTTCTGGCCTTGCTTCTTGCAAGCAATACCCCCGTAGTGGTTGCTCCGGTAAGGTCATCTGCAACGGATCCGATAAGTGGCATGACTGATTCCTCGCTTTCTAAATTCCTCTCCTAATGACTTGTCTTATGCATTTTTTGCATGCTGTTTTGCTGCGTATTCTGCTACTACCTTTGTAGATTCGATCAGGCTGACGCAACCTGCGATTCCTTTTCCTGCAATATCAAATGCAGTTCCGTGGTCTACTGAACTTCTGATGAATGGGAGACCGAATGTAAGTGTTACAGACTTTTCAAAGTCAAGTGTCTTACAAGCGATATGTCCCTGATCATGGTACAGAGAAAGGATTGCATCGTATTTTCCTGATTTACCAATGTGGAATACAGAGTCTGCCGGGCATGGTCCAACAGCATTGATTCCTCTTTCCTGAGCTGCTTTAACAGCCGGTCCGATGTCTGTGATTTCTTCTGTTCCGAATAATCCGTTGTCTCCGTTGTGCGGGTTCAGACCTGCTACAGCGATCAGTGGATTTTCGATTCCGACTTTACGAAGTTCTTTATCGATGTTGATTACATCTTCAAGAATTACATCCTTTGTTGCATAGTGACATGCATCAACCAGTGACATATGACGGCTTACAAAGAATACTCTCAGTTTGTGGCATGAGAACATGGTCAGTGCATATGGTGAATGTGTCTGGTTCTGATAGATTTCTGTATGTCCAGGTTCTTTGATGCCGATCAGTTTGATTGCTCCTTTGTGGATCGGTGCTGTAGAAACTGCATCTACCTTCTTAGCCATTCCAAGTTCGATGGATTTCATGATCCAGTCAATTGCCATCTGTCCTGCAAGTGCCTGAACTTCGCCCCATTTGATAGAGTCTGTATCATAATCACCTGTCTCAAGTACATCTACTGTACCGAATTCATATTTTGCTTCTGAAGGATCTTCGATCTTATTATATTTTAATTCTTTTCCAAGTACTTTTGCTGCTCTGTCAAGAATAGCAATGCTTCCGATTACGAATGGTTTGCAGCATTCATGGATTCCTTCATCAAGCATAGTTCCTACTACGATCTCAGGTCCGATTCCTGCAGGATCTCCCATTGTGATAGCTGTTACTGGTTTAAAAATTGTTTCGCTCATTTTCGTTCTTCCTTTCGTTTTGTTTTATTTTAATTTGTTTTTCCTTTTGTTTTATGTTTTTATTTTATATCGTTTTCATCGTTTTCGCAACAGTTTTTTACCTTTTCGTAAGATTTTATATTTTTCGCACCACATTTTTATACATTTTCACCATATTATTTCGTTAATATTTTCGTTTTCTTTCGTTTTTTCGTTTGTTTAATATTTAACGTATCTTTTCGTGATTTTACTTTCGTTTCTGCCATTGTTTTTTCCTTATCCGCGTAGTATAATTTTCTCAGAATCTAATATTGATAAAATCTTAAGGAGGACACTATGCAGAAGAAACTTTATTTTGGAAGCAATCTGAAAATGTACAAAAATATTCAGGATACCGTTGCTTACCTGCAGAAGCTTGTAGAAAATACGAAGGATATCAGCCGTGATGAGATTGAACTTTTCATCATCCCTTCTTACACAACACTGGAAAGCGCTACGAAAAATGTAGATCGGGACTATGTACTTCTCGGCGCCCAGAATATGTGCTGGGAGGATCAGGGACAGTTTACCGGAGAGATTTCCCCTCTTATGTTAAAAGAACTCGGACTTGATCTGGTTATGATCGGACATTCTGAAAGACGTCATGTATTCGGTGAAACAGATGTAGAAGAAAACAAAAAAGTAAAAGCAGCATTAAACCATGGCTTCACTACTTTATTATGTATCGGCGAGACCGCAGAAGAAAAAGATTTCGGAATCAGTGCAGAAGTACTCCGCACACAACTTAAAGTCGGATTCCATGATGTTCCCGTTTCTCAGGTGGGCAAGATCTGGGTTGCCTACGAACCGGTATGGTCTATTGGTGTAAACGGAACTCCGGCAACAGCTGACTATGCTGAAGAGATGCACAAAGTCATCAAAGGATGCCTCCGTGAAATTTTCGGCGAAGAAGCAGACAAGATTCCTGTATTATACGGTGGAAGCGTAAATCCGGGCAATGCAAATGAACTGATCGTTCAGCCATCCATCGATGGACTCTTTACAGGACGTGCTGCATGGGATGCAGATAAATTCGACAAGCTGATACGTGACGCTAAGGCAACCTACGAAGCACAGTAACCTGACTTCTCCAGTACAAAGCAAAATATGCCTTTTCGATTCACTGAAAATACATATTCCCATTAAATTCAAAAGGGGATGTGAAAAAACTCGATTGAGTTTTTTCGCATCTCCCTTTTTGTACCTGTT
>NZ_JAAIMM010000031.1 GCF_013300725.1 Allocoprococcus comes | reverse complement strand
AGATCCCGTTCCGTGAGGATGTGGAACTGGGAATCATGATCGAGACACCGGCTGCTGTTATGATGAGCCGTGAGCTTGCAAAAGAAGTGGATTTCTTCAGCGTAGGAACTAACGATCTGACTCAGTACACACTGGCGATCGACCGTCAGAACCAGAAGCTGGATGCCTTCTACGATCCGCACCACCCGGCAGTCCTTGCAATGATCCGCATGGCAGCCGAAAATGCCCACGCAGAAGGGAAATGGATCGGAATCTGCGGCGAACTCGGAGCCGACCTCGAACTGACCGAAGAATTCCTTGCCATGGGACTGGACGAATTATCTGTCTCTCCAGCAATGGTACTTCCGCTCAGAAAGAAGATCAGAGAGAGCAAATAGTTACGGGATACAGCTACTGTGAACAGTAATGGCGAATAAGAGTTAGAAATCAGAGAGTTAGAAATCAGAGAGAAAGTAATGTGTTTACTTTTTCTCTTTTTTTTGCTAAAATATTCTCTGCTACAAGAAAATTGTACGAGGATATTTTAAGGAGTGAGAGGGAATATCCAAGACAAACAGCAGGAGGAAAACAATATGTTGGAAAAGGTGTTTAAACTTAAAGAAAATCACACCGACGTCAAAACTGAGATTCTTGCAGGTATTACGACATTTATGACGATGGCGTATATCCTGGCAGTAAATCCAAGCATTCTTTCCGCAGCGGGTATGGATCAGGGGGCAGTCTTTACTGCAACAGCACTTGCATCACTGATCGGTACGCTGTGTATGGCAGCATTTGCAAATTATCCATTTGCACTTGCACCTGGTATGGGACTGAATGCTTACTTTGCTTATACCGTAGTAATCGGTATGAACTACTCATGGCAGACTGCACTGACTGCAGTATTTGCAGAGGGTATTATCTTCATTATTCTTTCACTGACGAATGTCAGAGAAGCGATCTTCAATGCGATCCCAACCTGTCTTAAGACAGCAGTCAGCGTTGGTATCGGATTATTTATTGCATTTCTTGGACTTCAGAATGCGAATATCGTTGTCGGAGGATCTACTCTGGTACAGCTCTTCTCCGTAGATGCATATAATCAGGCAAATGGAGTGGAAGCAAGCTTCAATAACGTTGGAATTACTGTACTTCTTGCAATCATAGGTGTGCTGATCACAGCAATCATGGTGATTAAGAACATCAAAGGAAATATCCTTTGGGGTATCTTGATCACATGGATACTTGGAATCATCTGCCAGATAGCAGGTCTTTATGTACCGAATCCGGAGATCGGATTCTACAGTCTGCTTCCGGATTTCAGTTCCGGACTCGCAATTCCAAGCCTTGCACCGGTATTTGGAAAGCTTGATTTTAAGAATGTATTTTCACTGGAATTCGTTGTTGTAATATTTGCATTCCTTTTCGTAGATCTTTTTGATACACTCGGAACTCTGATCGGTGTATCTACAAAGGCAGGCATGCTTGACAAAGACGGAAAGCTTCCGAGAATCAAAGGGGCACTGATGGCAGATGCGGTTGCAACTACAGTTGGAGCAGTACTCGGAACTTCTACAACAACAACATTCGTAGAGAGTGCTTCTGGTGTAACAGAAGGAGGACGTACAGGTTTAACATCCCTGACAACAGCGATCCTGTTTGGAATTTCCCTTTTCTTATCACCAATCTTTCTTGCAATTCCGTCCTTTGCGACAGCTCCGGCACTGATCATCGTCGGTTTCTATATGCTGAGCAATGTGGCAGGAATTAATTTCAGTGATTACAGCGAAGGAATTCCGTGTTTTATCTGTATCGCAGCAATGCCATTCTGTTATAGTATTTCAGAAGGTATTTCCATGGGAGTGATTTCTTATGTGGTAATCAACGTGCTTACAGGAAAAGCAAAAGAAAAGAAGATCAGTGTACTGATGTATGTACTGGTGGTATTGTTTATCCTGAAATATATTTTCTTATAAGATAAAAAGAATATGGGGATATGCGAAAGCACAGGGATTGTCCGGTAACGGATGAGATCCTGTGCTTTTTGCGTGTCAGAATCGGTGTCGGGGTAAGACACTTAGGATTGACTAGACCCCGTACAAATTGCTATAATGGGAAAAGACAAAAACAGAGAATTGCAGGGGAAAATATATGAATTTATTGACAATGGAACACGTATCCAAAGCTTACACGGATCGTGTACTTCTGGATGATGTGGGATTTGGAATCAATGAAAATGAAAAAATCGGTGTGATCGGAGTCAACGGAATGGGTAAATCCACTCTGCTGAAAATCGTAGCCGGAATCGAAGAAAGTGATGCAGGAATGATCAGCATGGGGAATCAGGTGAAGACCTGCTATCTTCCGCAGACGCCGGTATTTGAAGAAGGAACAACAATTCTTCGCGCGGCAACAGAAGGAAATTATGATGAGCTGAACTGCTGGACGATCGAGGCAGAAGCAAAGTCTATGCTGAATCAGCTTGGATTTACCGATTATGACGAAAAGATTGAGCATATGTCCGGTGGGCAGAAGAAAAGGGTGGCACTTGTCCGGGCACTTTTGACACCGGCGGATATTCTGGTTCTTGACGAACCGACGAACCATTTGGACAATGAGATGTCCGAATGGCTGGAAGAATATCTGATCCAGTTCAGGGGAGCGATTCTGATGGTTACGCATGATCGTTATTTCCTGGACCGTGTGGTGAACCGTATCGTGGAAGTTGATCATGGGAAATTATATAACTATCCAGGCAATTATTCCGAGTTTGTGCGTCTGAAAGCCGAGCGTCAGAACATGGAGCTTGCCACAGAACGTAAGAGAAAAAGCCTTTTGCGGACCGAGCTGGAATGGCTGCACCGCGGCGCAAGGGCGAGAAGTACCAAACAGAAAGCACATATTGACCGGATCCATGCCATGCAGGAGATGAAGGATATTCAGGAAGAAAAGCGGGTAATGCTGGATTCTGTGGCTTCCCGTATGGGGAATAAGACGATCGAACTTTCCGGAATCTGCAAATCTTATGGAGAAAAGAAGCTGATCGAAGATTTCTCTTATATTTTTCTGAAGAAAGACCGAATAGGAATTATTGGACATAATGGATGTGGAAAATCGACGCTGCTCAAGATTATCAACGGAATCGTAAAACCGGATGCCGGAACCATTGAAATCGGACAGACAATCAAGATTGGATATTTCTCGCAGGAGAATGAATATATGGATGAATCCATGCGTGTCATTGATTATGTAAAAGAAGCAGGTGAGTACATTGCAACTTCTGACGGGAAGATTACCGCGTCCCGGATGCTGGAACGATTTCTTTTTGATGGGGCAATGCAGTGGTCGCGAATCGAAAAGTTATCCGGAGGCGAGAAACGGAGACTTTATCTTCTACGTGTTTTGATGGAAGCACCAAATGTACTGATCCTGGATGAGCCAACCAATGATCTGGATATTCAGACACTGACAATCCTGGAGGATTATCTGGATCATTTTGATGGTATTATTCTGATTGTATCCCATGACCGGTACTTCCTGGATCGTACTGTCAGTCGTATTTTTGCATTTGAAGGAGGCGGGAAGATCCGCCAGTCAGAAGGCGGATACTCTGATTATCTGATCCGTGTGGAGCTTGAAAAACCGGAAGACGGACAGACAATTGCAGAAAATATGTCAGGTGCAGCTTCTGCACAGACCGGTGAGTCTGACAGCAAAAAGACCTGGAAGCAGCGGGTGAAAAAGCTGAAATTTTCTTATAAAGAACAGCGGGAATACGAGACAATCGATGATGATATCGCAAAGCTGGAAGAGACGATCGAAAAGCTGGATCGGGAGATGGTTAAGAATGCCACCAATTCAGTGAAGCTGTCCGAACTTATGAAAGAGAAGGAAGAGACACAGACAGCACTGGAAGAAAAGATGGACAGATGGGTGTACCTGAATGATCTTGCAGAGCAGATAGAAAATCAGTAAAGTGATTGACAGATTTACAGCTGATAAAGTATAGTTAGTGAGAATCATATCAATGTATTCAAAGGAGGAGAGGCATATGATGTGGAATAGAGCAGAACTTAAAATGAGAGGCAATATGGCATTTAAGAAGAATTATGTGTCAGCCGTTGTAGTTGCGCTTTTGATGGGAATCTTTGGCACAGTCTCTGGCGAATCCAGTGCAAGACGGGTAAGTGAGAATTCAGATATATATAGTGGAAATTTATTTAATGCAGAAATGATTACCGGATTGCTTGCAGGAATCGCAACAGTAGTAATACTGATTGTCCTTGTGGCAAAAGTATTTGTAGGTAATCTCCTGAAAATGGGCGGATACCGGTTCTTTATCCTGAACCAGACTGCACAGCCGGGAATCGGAACATTGCTTGACGGTTTCCGTTCCGGACATTATGTTAATATTGTTCTTACCATGTTTTTAAGAGATTTATTTACTGCACTTTGGAGTCTGCTTTTGGTAGTACCTGGAATCGTTAAGCATTATGAATATCTGATGGTACCATATATTATTGCTGAGAATCCGGCAATGGATTACAAAGAAGCATTCCAGATCAGTAAACAGATGATGGATGGAGAAAAAATGGAAGCATTTATCATGGATCTGTCATTCCTTGGATGGTATCTGCTGAGTGCGGTTACCTGTGGACTTCTTGCAATTTTTTATGTAAATCCGTATGTACAGGCATCGTTTGCAGAGATGTACACATTCAATAAGCAGAAGGCTTATCAGGAGGGGTATATTCGGTAAGAGGTTAAAATCAGAAAAACTTAAAGTGAAAAAGTGGAGCGCAGACGCTGTTGGAAACATGCAGTGTCTGCGCTTTTATAACTGTTTTAATGAATATTTCAGGGCAGATTAACGTGAAGATTTTGCTGCTTTTTCTGCGAAAGTAGTTGTGACGAGTTCTTCATAAGGAACACGCTCTTTCAGTTCACCGGAGCTTTCCAGAATATCCTGCAGCAGATTGAAGCTTTCTTCTTTGAAGATCAGATCCGATTTCCAGGTGTCTTGTTCGTAGTAACGGCTGACAATGGTTGTAATTGTAGCGAGATCGGTTTCCTTGAACTGTGGTGCAATGACTTTTGCAATCTCTTCCGGAGTGTGGGACTGAACAAAATCCATTCCTTTTTGCAGGGCATTGGTGAATTTCTGGATGATGTTCGGATTAGCATTCAGATAACTTGTTTTGGCACTGTATGCGGTGTACGGGACATAGCCGGAATCAACACCGAGAGAAGCAACGACATAACCGGCATTTTCAGTTTCAAGGGCAGTAGCGCTCGGTTCAAATTCGATGGTATAGTCTGCCTGACCACCGGAAAATGCAGCAGCGGTTGAACCAAAATCAATACTCTGATTGATAGAAAGATCCTTCTGCGGATCAATTCCGTTTTTTTTCAAAATATATTCAAAGACCATTTCCGGCATGCCACCTTTTCTTCCACCAAGAACGTCTTTTCCTTTCAGATCATCCCATGAAAAATCCGGCATTTCTTCACGTGCGACCAGAAAGTTTCCGGCGCGCTGCGTAAGCTGGGCGAAGTTTTTGATGACATCATTTGCACCCTCCTGGTAAGTATAAATCGAAGATTCACTTCCCATAAAGCCAATATCTGCCTCACCGGAGAGGACGGCGGTCATAACTTTATCTGCCCCAAACGGAGTCAACCAGTTAGTACAAGACGCTATAAGAAATCAACAGAGTCGACAGTATGATCAGTGTTCAGGTGAATCTCCCGGATAATAGAATGCCAGAAGGCTCTGCGGTTTTCTTGGGTTAAATTGTAGTACATTGTTCTAAAGTCTGTATTCAGCAGCTCTTCCAGATAAGCATAATCAGGTTCTAATTCCGGAGCCGCATTTAACAATTCATTCAGTTCGTTTTCAATCCGATCATATTCTTTGCTGTAATAATCCCATTTGATTCTTCCTTTCTGGAAGAGAAGATTTAATCGTTCTAATTCTTTCTGGAGCTTTTCCGGAGTCTGAACTTTCTTCTTTTTTTCTTGTTCCTTTTCAATTTTTTCACACTTTATTTTAAATTTATTGTATTCATATTCCAGATGATCAATCAGGTATTGTTCTATGAGATTTTGACTTACCATGTGCTTGTATGTACATTTGTGATCAATAAAAGCTTTGTTGCATCGGTAATAGCAGTATACTTTTTTGGCACCGGTTTTCCGGTTGATAATGGACGAACCGCCTCTTGCGCTAAGCCTGCGTCCACAGATCGGACAATTTATCATGCCACTGAAAAGATAAATCCGGCCAGAAGGAGCACGCTTAACATTTGCGTTCTGTATTTCCTGCAGATTGTTCCATTCAGATTCTGTCAGGTAAGCAGGACAGTATGGAATCCCGCGATAGGTTCCTTTGTAAAATTCACTCGACAGCAGTGTTCGCATATTCGCCCATGTAAAATCCGGATCATAATTTTCCTGAATATAGCGCATGGAAAGCCCTTTTGCATGGTGCTTAAAGAAAAAACGATAAAAAGCATTTACAGTGTCTTCTCGATCAGGATCTTTTACCATGCGCTTTACGCCGTCAATGATTCCGGATTTATAACCATATCCCATATTCACATCACCGAAGATCAGCTTTCCCTGCCGGATAGATGCTTCATTTACGAATTTGATACGTTCGCTGGTGGTATCAACTTCATTCTGGCCAATAGACAGGACTACATTCAGCTGCAGTCGACCGTCTCTGGTTTCCATATTGATTCCGGGTTCACTGGTGCTGATCCAATGGACGTTATTATCGTCCAAGACTTCCTGTACCTTGTAAAAATCAGACAGGTTACGGAACCATCTGTCAATCCGCCAGAAGATGATCACATCAATTTTTCCGGCTTTTACATCTTCGAGGAGTGAATGGATAGCTTTTCTCTTTTTTAATTCTTTACGGGCAGTTTTACCCTCGTCAGCATAAACTCCAGCAACGGTCATATTATGTTCTTTGGCGTAATTGGTCAGGTACTGTTTTTGCGCTTCCAGGGATTTACCATGCATCATCTGTTCAGCAGTAGACACACGGATGTAAATGGCACAGCGTTCAATTTTACTTGGCATATTATATCACCTTTCTCTTCAATATACGTAAAAATGAGTATAAAAATAACAGCCTGAGAACTTTTGTTCTCTTGCGCGGCTGCTCCGGAGATGATACAATGTTGTTTGGAGTTAAGGTATCTCTTCGGAGAACTTAACAGAAACATATTGGAGTATGTTTCCATCGCTCGACCGTTCCTGTTGGCGCAGGAGCGGTTTTTATTTATTTACCAGCCTTGTACGGAAATAACGTATTCGTCATGTTCTGGAAGGTTGTATTCGGATAGTTCAAAAGGTTTTGTTGTGCCAGCTGTCATGTTGTCTACATAAGTAGTATCTCCATAAACGATGGAACCATTGCTTTTCAACAGGACAGTGACGGCAACCATGTCAATATCGGAATCACTGTTATTTGCAACTTCTCCGGTATAAGAAACAGCGCCATAATCCTGAACTATTTCACTTGTATTGGAAACCGAGAATGAAGATACCGGAATGATTCCCGATGTATCCCCAGGAACGAAAGTTCCAGAGTGAATCGAAAATTCTACAGTGGCAGGCACCTTTCCGTTACAGTCGATAACACTTCCAAAAGAAATAGTGTCGTTTGGCGCGATATAGAAGAGTGTCTGATCAGAAGTTCCAACAATAGAACCATCCTCTCCTTTGGCTGTGATGGTTAAAACCGGAAGCTGCATCGCCCAATCAGCATTTGGATTGTTTAAAGTTACGCCATAATAAGCATAGACATCGCCCATTCCATCATCACTGATATAGTACCCACTTTCTGCAATAGATGCTTCCTGCTTTTCGGCCTCTTTCTTCTCTTCTTTTTTCTGCGATACAGAATTACTGTTTGAAGTTTTCTGCGAACTAGAGTCACTTGCAGAAGAACCTCCACACGCAGTAAAAGATGTTGCCATAACTCCAGCCAACATTAGTGCTACAATTTTTCTTCTCATAAAGTTTGTCCTCCTTCTTATGGAATGTAGTATTTATATAATCACAAAAGCGCGGTCATATATTAAAATTAGTCTGTTTCGCTAAGTGCTATAGTTTTTGTTATTCCGGAAACTGTTACCTGATAGGTAATCTGTTTGCTTGAATCAGAATAAGAAAACTCTTTTGTATCATCCAGAGAAGCAAGAAGAGCGGAATCGGTTGCTTCTTTGTCTCTGGTAGATGTCCAAGTATATTCTTCAGAATATTCTGTAGGAGCAGTATAGGTTCCAACCCAGTAAACAGCAGTCGTGTTTCCTTCATCCATGATCCAGTTTATTGTGATGGTATCCTCTGTAATATCTGCCTGCATCCAAGTACCGTCATCGTCTTTATATTCCCATTTTCCAGTCAGCACGACAGGTTCTTTGACTTCTTCCTTTGCTTCCTCTTTTGGAGTTTCGGTAGATGCTTCTGTCTTCTTGGATGATTCTTTTGTTCCTTTTGATGAATCGGAGCTATTGCCACAGGCTGTAAACGACAGTGCCATGCTTCCGATCAGAATCAATGCTACAAGTTTCTTTTTCATAATTTTCCTCCTCATAAAAAGTGTTTCTATATAATCGCATATGCGGTTATACCAATTTCATCATCGACAACTGCGGTATAAAATACACCACATAATTATCTACCTGTTTACAGATTCCGAATTTGTTCCGGTAGCATGCAATGCAATCCTCAAGATATTCTTCCGTCACTTCCAAGTATTCCGCGATCTCATATCTGCTCTGACATCCATGTTCGTAGGCATTTACAAGTCCGATCAGCCCGATCAGGCGGTTATACCCATGCAGTCGAGCCTGTCTTTCCTGCTTCCGGTTGACTGCCGATGTCATATCGAGGATATTTCCGACCGATGTTTCATGGTGTCCGAGTTCTTCAGCTAAAGCACAGGTCTTTTCTGGAATGGTCATGTCTTCTCTGATGGCTATAACACCATCACAATACAGTCCTTTAATACGGTTGCTGTGAAATGTATAATCTATAACGTCTATACCGTCCTCGCAGGCTTCATCCTGTAAACGCTCGTACGTATTCATATAAGCACCTCCCACTCGAGTATATCAGATAAGCTGTCCAGTAAATTACTTACCTCTTTTGCCTTTTACAAACTCAGTGAACTGGTTGATTTCATCCATTTCATCATCTGTATATTCATCACCATCGAAATGAGCGGCGAGGGTAGTAGGCTGATAAGTAGTGTCTGATTCTTCAGGTAAGTTGTTTTCTTGTTCCTGTAGAGCTATCGAGCGTTCCCATTCCTTAGTTAAAGTAAAATCTACCATTTCTTTACCGTGTTCATCGAGAGCACGGTATTTCTCTACAAGGTGAAGTTCTTCTATAGAAACTGAGTTTTTCATGCTTGGCATTTCAATAGCATCTTGAAATAAATAATTAGCATCACATTTAAGAGATTCCATTATCTTAAATAAAATGGGTTCTTTAGGGGAGCTGACTTCATTTTCATAATTTGAAATAGCTCCAACTGTAACACCAACGGAATCAGCAAGTTCATTTCTGGATATGTTTTTGCTTTCGCGTAATTCTTTTATTCGGCTTCCTACGCTCATTTAATTCACCTCTTTTTATTTTATATAGGTATTGTATTTCATAAATCTTGGTATGTCAATATAAGAAAACAAGAAATTTGTTAAAAACATATTGACAAAACAAGAAACTTGTTATAACATCGTAAGCAACAAGAAACTTATTAAAAAGAAAGGAGGAACAAAGTTGCTTGATATCACAGCATCAAATAGCATTGTTGCAGTTCGCTTGAAAAATGTTATTTCGGAAAAAGGATTGAAGCAGGCATCAGTAGCATCGAAAGCAGGGTTTACATCGCAAGAACTGAACGACATGTTAAACGGAAGAAGAATAATGCGTGCAGCGGACATTGCATCATTAATTAGTGTTGTAAAAGACTTTGGTGTTGATGCAAATTACTTATTTGGAATTGAGAAAGGAGAGTGAGAGATGTGAAAAAGTTCGATGCATTAAAGATGGTCACAGACGAACAGAAGTTTTCAGAACTGGTATTTGACATGGTTTGGGAATGCAAAACAACCGAAAGGCTTACGGAGCTTCTGAGGGAAGAACTGCCAGAAAAAGAGCTACAGACATTGAAGTCCATAGCTCAATCGGGTTATCCGTTATCTTTTGATCGTAAACAGTAGTAGCAACCATTTCCGCCATGTGGTGAAAAGAAAGCAGCACGGAACTTGGCATCTTCATAAGATACACAGTTCGATACATGGTCTGGATTCATTTCATCGATTTGACAGAGAGATGTTTCGTTATCCAGATCGTGGATTTCTCCAGTTGCTTTGTTTAATACATAGCGGTTTCCATTAAATGGAGGGTTGTAGCGTCTCATGTTGTCACCTGCCTTTCATTAGAATTTTGAAGCTTCTATAGAAAGGCTACTACTAATATTATGATGTGTCAATACAAAAATACTAGATAGAGTGCAAAACGAATGTTTGCTATACAAAATGTTGCGAAAATATTTTCGCATTTTATGAAAAAATCTTTTGATAATGAAGGTAGTGGAGTTGCTTGGGTTGCTGAGCATCAGCATCACGGGGATGCTCATTGTATCAGACGAGATTCCGATAAGAATAATTGTCGAGAGGAACGAACATGAGGATGAATAAGAAAATGAACAACTTACAGATTTTTAATTAGGAGGCGAGAAAATGGTATTGATAATTAGCATTGTAGTCGCGATTCTGTTTGCGTTGAAATGGTTTACAGAGAGAATTCGCTTTACAGCCATTATCTATTATATCGTTGAAAAAGGCTACACTCCACCAAGCAGGGACGAACTGATGGAGTACATCAAAATAGTTTCACGGAAAATGGTAGAAGAACGGTTTAAAAGTTAAATTTTGAAATCTCAGCGGGGAGATATTTGTCAACCAAAGCGGTAGTTACTCCTTCCGCGATGGAAGAAATAACTTTTAAGCTTGCGTCTCCTACTTTATTAAGAATTGATTGCGTATGTTTCCATTTTTCTTCGGTTCTGGTGTTTGCAAGAAAATCATGACCGAAAGGCTCGAGGCAACAATTAAAGCTGATATGTCCCCATGCTTTAGTAGTACTTACATCTGCTAAGAGACCTGCTTTTATACAGTATTGGACATGATATAAAATCTGTTCGATATCGCAAAAATCTAAGTAATCTTTGTAGTAACTATGCATTTCCTCGTCAAACGATACTGGTTCGTAAATAGTTTCATATTTTTCGACAGTAAGAAGAATGGAACGGACACAAGAGATATTTAATTCCATGAGAATCTCCTTTCTTTCAGACTCGGCATGGCAGTGCCTGTAGTTAAAAGTATAGGAGAAAACGTAGGACAAATCAACAAGTACAACCAGCACCGCATAAACTTCAATAGAAAGTAGGTGGTAAGCATGAAACCCGATATCGAAAAAATCATACAGGTGATGATTTCTTTATTGGAAGAACAGGAAAAAGTGAAAATTACATATACCATTGAGAAAACCGCGTAAGCGGTACCAGTTGGACAAGAAGAAGGAGGGATGAGAGATGTTTTATAAGATTGCAAAGATATTAAGCAAAACAGCGATTGTATTTGGATTTATGTGCATGGTTGGTGGGTGCTCGGTAGAACAACAGGAGTTGTTTTACCTATATGAAGTGCTCGGACTTGCTGTGTTTGCAGTTGGAGCATATGCGCATGAATACTTCCGGATGTTGGAATATCGGAACAGGAAAAGAAAGATAAGGGAGGCGAGGGAGCATGCCAGAAGAGAAGCAGCGTAAGAGCATCCGAGTGGGAGAGATCGACAAGATGATCGAAACACTTGAATCTCTGGAAAGAGTAGACAAGACTGCGGATTACCACAAACGGATGGCAATTGGATATTTAAAGAATTTCGCAGATTGCCTGGATGATAAAGGCGTAAAGACAATAAAAATGCGCCCGGAAGTTGCAGCTTCCAGTGGCGCACATAACAAAAAACTCAACTAAATTATAGGAAAATCGGAGGAGAAAGTCAAGTGAATGATGAAGCAATACACATTCCAGCAAGGAGAAAGCAGCAGACAGGGGCGCAGATGGTTATTAAGGTAACGCCGGAAGCTTATAACGCACTGGTGGAAATTTACAATGAATCAACTTTATCACTCAAACAGATTGCAAGCCTTCTGATCGTGAAGGCTGCAGAGCGAGTGGTCTATGACAAAGAATAATTTAAAGGAGGCAAATAAAATGAGTGAATTATCGTTAGTGATCAATCAAAATCCAGGGAGCATCGAACTCAATTTTGATGCACTGGAAGAACAGCTGGACAAGAAACTTTCCGAATATAAGGGAGCCATATTTACTGAAGACACAAAGACCATCGCAAAAGCAGAGGTCGCAAATCTCAGAAAGCTAAAAAAGGACATCGAAGACAGCCGTAAGGCAGTTAAAAAGAAATGGATGGAACCTTACGATGCTTTCGAAAAGAGAATGAAAGTTCTTTCCGCCAAAGTGGAAGAGCCTATCACGGAAATCAACGCACAGGTGCAGGCTTTCGAGGAAGAGCGCCGAAAGGCGAAAAAAGAGGATGTGACTAAGCTATTCGGCCAGATGCTTGCCGAATACGAAGACTACAAGGAATATATCAGTTTGGAAAAACTGTATGACAATCGGTGGGAAAATGCGACAGCATCCATGAAATCCATCAAGGCAGAGCTGACGGATAAAATGAACGGGATCCGTAATGCAATCACAATGATCAAGGCAACACGTTCCGACAAGGAAGCTGATGCACTGGAATCTTATAAAAGAACGCTCGATCTGAACGGAGCAATCCAGATGATCACAATCTATGAACAGAACAAAGCAGAGGCTTTAAAGCGTGAGGAAGAACGCAGAGCCAAGGAAGAAGAGCGTAAGCGTTTGGCAGAAATTGAAAGAGCGAGAGCTGCAGAGCGCGAAGCTATCCTCCGAGAGGAACAGATTCGTAGAGAGGAACGAGAGAGAGCTGAAAAAGCAGTCATGGAAGAAAAAGAAGTTATTCCGGATATCTGTGACGATGATCTCCCATTTGAACAGCCAACTACAGTCACTGCATATTACAAGGTTATTGCTACACCAGAGGAACTGGAATCTGTAGAAATGGCATTCAACAGTATTGGAGTTTACTTTGAGAGGAGAGAGAAATAATGAGCGAAGTTAAACAGCAGATTGCTGAGCCGAAGATTTATGCTGCAATCGCAGGAGTGATCGCAGACTGTGGAGCTGTCGGAAAAGATAAGGTAAATAAGCAGCAGGGATTCAAATACAGATCAGTTGACGATGTATTCAACGCTCTGCATCCGGCACTTGCTAAGAATAAGGTAGTCATTGTTCCGAACGTAGTAGAAAGAAAATGTGAGGAAGTCGGTAAGACAAAGACTGGGGCTACAATTTTAAAAGTCGTATGCAAAGTCAAATACGACATCTACGCAGAGGATGGATCCCATATTTCTTCCATTATTTACGGAGAGGGAATGGATATGGGAGATAAAGCAACCAACAAAGCAATGGCGATTGCTTACAAGTACCTTTGCTTTCAAATCTTCTGCATTCCAACAGAGGAAATGTCGGATCCGGATGCAGAATCGCTTGAAACTGAGTTGAAAGCAGAAAAGAAAGAAGAGCTGAAAGTCCAGCAAGTAAGATCTGCGCAGAAAGCACCTGCACCGCAGACACAGCCAGCAAAAGAAGAAAATGCGCCAGACGATGCGACAATTACTCCGGTAATGCTGAGTACGATTAAGAACGAGCAAGCTCGAACAGGAGTCAGTGATGAGCAGATTCTTAAAATGCGAGATGTGAAAGCAAAAAAAATTGAAGATATGACTGTTCTTGAATTTAAGAAAGTTATGAATAAATTTCAGAAAACGCCAGATTTGAAGAGGGAGGAAAAGGAAAATGAATAGTGTGCAGCTTGTCGGAAGACTGACTAGAGATCCTGAGGTCAGATATACAGAGGGTGGAACATCGATTGCAAGATTTGCGCTTGCGGTTGACCGGAAGTTCAAAAGCGAAAATGGACCGACTGCAGATTTCCCGAATTGCGTTGCATTTGGTAAGACGGCAGAATTCATTGAGAAATATTTTCATCAGGGAATGAGAATGGGTTGCAACGGAAGAATCCAGACTGGTTCCTATACGGATAATGATGGTCAGAAGGTTTACACTACAGATATCGTTATCGAAAATTGTGAATTTGTAGAATCCAAGAAAAACAGCACTGAATCAGCGACAGAAAGCGGTGGATTCGGCGATCCGGGACCAGACGGATTTATGAATATTCCGGATGATATCGATGAAGAGCTTCCTTTTGTATAGGCGGTGATCAGAGTTGGTGATTCAGATTGATAGCAGGGAAAAGGCAAGAGCGATCGCGAAAATAGTTGAAACTTTCGACAAGTGCGGTATCAAGCATCCTGTGTCAAAGCTTATGGTTGGTGACTACATGAGTTATGACAATCCAAGATTAGTCATTGACCGTAAGCAGAATCTCTTGGAGGTTTGCAACAATGTCTGTCAAGATCATGACCGGTTCAGACGAGAGCTTATCCGGGCGAGTGAGAATGACATTAAAATTATCTTTCTTATCGAACATGGAAAAGATATCAAGAGATTGGCTGACGTGATCTGGTGGGAAAATCCACGCAGATGGAAACGTTGTGTAAATCCTGAGACTGGCAAGTGGGAAGACGTTGAAACGAAAGCTATGACCGGCGAAACTCTGTATAAAATCTTATGTACACAAGAGCGGAAGTATGGATGTAAATTCCTTTTTTGCGATAAAAAGGATACCGGCAAAGAAATCATTCGGATTCTGTCGGAGGACGGTGGTGCGAAATGACAAAAGAAGAGATCAAGCAAACATTTAACATGCGAGATATTCTTGCGAAATGCGGACTACCTGAACCGAACAGAGCCGGATTCATTAAATGTCCTTTCCACAAAGGTGATCACGATGCATCATTGAAAATATATGATAAAGACTTTCATTGTTTCGGATGCGGAGCGAACGGAGACATCTTTTCTTTTATTCAGAAATTCTACGGGATTTCGTTCAAAGATGCGTTTTTGATGCTTGGTGGAGAGTATGAAAAAAAAATGTCCTTCAAGACTTCACTTTCAATTTATCATGCAAACAAGGAAAGAGAAATGCGTGATAAGAATGAAGTGAAGTTGAAAGAGGAACACAAATTAAATAATGACCTGATTTCGCTATACAGAAGATTTCTGAGCAAATCAAAGCCATTATCAGAAGCATGGTGCGACTGCTACAATGCGCTGCAGTTAGAATTGTATCATGCGGAAATATTAGAGGATAGGAAGTGAAAATCATGGAGCTATTGGCAAAGCTGGACAAAGACAGCATATTGGCAGAAAAAATCTTTCAAGAAATATTTGAACAGGAAGACGAAATATACAAGGCTCGCATGATCCTATCACTTACTGATCGAGCTGCAGAGCTTGGTGTGAAGAAAAAATTCGAAGAACTTCTCAAGGCATACAAGAGAGTTGACCGTGAAATGAAGCAGAAAGAACGCAAGAAACCAATTACGATGCTTGACAAATGGACGAACTTTCTCGGACCTTATGACAATATGTTTTGCGGTGCATGGATTGCCGGTGAAGATGGCGTATATGCACAGAATGACAGCCAGGTGGATGCGGTCGCCTGTTATCATCCCATTCTTCCGGTAGAACGAATGAAGAATCTGGAGACAGGTGAAGAACAGATCAAGATTGCATACAAGCGAAATGGACGATGGGATGAGATCATTGTTCCGAAAACGATGGTGACATCTGCCAGTAAGATCGTGGCGCTTTCTGGACGTGGAATTTCTGTTACATCTGAAAACGCAAAGCTACTGGTCCGGTTTCTGTCAGATGTTGAAAATATGAATGATAGCCATATTAAAGTGCAGTATTCCACCAGTAAGCTCGGATGGATTAAGGATCAGTTTATTCCCTATGATACAGAGATTGTATTTGATGGCGATCAGCGATTCCGGCAGGCTTATGAGAGTGTTTCAGAACGTGGCAACTGGAAAATCTGGCAGAGTCATATGCTGAAACTCCGAAAGACAAAGCGCCTGGAGATTAAGTTTATGATGGCTGCATCATTTGCAAGTGTTCTGGTTAGTCTCTTGGGTGGACTTCCGTTTATCGTAGATCTCTGGGGAGAAACAGAGGGCGGTAAAACGGTATCGCTGATGGTCGCAACGTCTATCTGGGCGAATCCGGATGAATCGGCATATATCGGAGATTTTAAGACGACAGAAGTAGCATTGGAAGCAAAAGCAGACATGCTGAATCATCTGCCAATGGTTTTGGATGATACAAGTAAGACGAGCAGCCGTATCCGGGATAACTTTGAAGGAATGGTTTATGATATGTGCTCTGGAAAGGGAAAGAGCAGATCTAACAAAGAGCTTGGAATCACCAGAGAGAATCGATGGAAGAACTGTATTCTGACAAATGGAGAACGTCCACTTAATTCTTATGTGTCCCAGGGCGGAGCCATCAACCGTATTCTGGAAGTAGAATGCAAGGATAATGTGTATGTGGATCCGCAAGAGACTGCAGAGATCGTGAAGAAAAATTATGGTCTGGCCGGGAAAAGGTACATAGAGATCCTAAAAGGGATTGGCAAGGAAAAACTGCATCAGATGCAGAAAGAGTTTATGCGTGAATTAAAAGATGATGAAGCCATGCAGAAACAAAGCCTGTCACTGTCGATTTTATTGGTTGCAGATAAAGTCGCGACAGATTATCTGTTCCGGGATGGAGAATATATTACGATTGAGCAGGCGAAAACTGTTCTGATCAACAGGAATGATCTGAGTGACAATGAGCGCTGCTATCGATATCTGCAGGACAAGATTGCCATGAACAATCAGCGCTTTGATATGGACACGAAAGTGGAAAAATGGGGAACGCTTGAAAAGGGAGTTGCTATAATTTACAACCAGGCGTTCAAGGAGTTATGCAAGAGTGGAGGATTCTCTGACAAAGCTTTTTTGTCCTGGGCGGATCGTAAAGGTCTGATTGAGACACAGGGCGGACGCATGACGAAAGTAAAAAAGGTAGATGGCAATCCAATCAGGTGTGTATTCCTGCGGCTGAACGATAACATCGATAAGGATGGGTTTGAACCGGTGGAAACAATGGATAAATACGAGCAGGAAGAACTGCCATTTAAGTAAAAGTTACCCGTTACCCAAGTTACCGGGCAAAATTCACCCTTATAGAGAAGAAAAAAATATGTGAAAGTGAGAAAAATATTTTCTTCTATATGGGAAAACGTGTGGTAACTCGGTAACTTCACTCCGAAAAATGCTTGAAACGCAGTATTTTCAATGGGTTCAGCGGTTTCCTGAAGACGGTAACAGGATAAAGAAAATGGTAACATGCGGTAACAAGGAGGATGTATGGAGGAACGCATCAAGGCAATTTACAATGATTGCTGGGGAATTTATAAAAAATATCTATCAAATCATAATATGGCATTATGGAATCAGAACATGGAAGCCATGATGAAGAAATATGACAATCAACCAGATATCTGTGGTTTACTGATTTGGTTCAGCGGCAGGGTACAGACTCTACATGATGAATGGAGGATGGCGCATGAGTAGAAATGTAATTCGCAGTATCAGAAAAGGATCTGTACAATGGAATGAAGAAGATCGACTCAAGGTAGCAACGTTGTTGTTAAAGGCGGGATACTCAGTCAGGATCGGAAGGATTGTAACAGATACAGGAAGTAAGTCTTCGAGCAGAGGAAAGACAGAATATGTAATAGAATACTGGGAGGAAAAAGAATCATGCTGATAGAAAAGACATTGAAAGATACATTGGCAGACTACATAAAAGGTAAACCAGTGACGGTATTATGGACAAAGGATGATGGCAGTATGGATGTTCGGTTATTGTCGGACATCCTGGAACAGGAAGAAAATCATTTTCTGGTAAACGTTCCGGCATATCACAATCCGGAATTTGCACAGGCAGTAGCTGAAATGGTAGAGCAGAAAGGAACAGATGACTGTAACAGAGAAGTAGCACCGGAAGAGATAACGGAGAAGGACGGAAGTACCCCCCCCTCACAGAGCCGGATCCAGAAGTGATTCCGGCAGAAAATAAAAGGGAGAAAGCTCTGGAACTGGCAAAAGAAGGAAAAGGTGCGGCAGAGATTGCAAGGATGATCGATGCAAAATACAGTACTGTGTATTCCTGGTTGAATCCGGATAAGTGCAAGAAGCCAAAGCCAGAGAGCAAAACAGCCAGTAATGCGGACCGGCACAAATGCAGGACCTGTATGTTCCGGGCAACAGGAAATACAAAGGGAGCTGGCTGTTCTTATATCGAGATAACAGGTCACAGCAGAAAATGCTCCGTGGAAGAATGCAGTGTGTATCAGAAGGGTAACGCAGTGTCAAAGCGGAAGATGAAAGGATTTTATGAATGAGTTGGGCAGATAAGCAGCTAAAGAAACATAAGCTCCGAAAGCAGATCAAAGAAATCATGGATAGTCCGGAGTTCCAAAAGGAACGCCAGAAGGAATTGGACAAGCACACAGCAGAGGCAATGAACTGTTTTCTGCTGATCAGTGTAGATTACCTATACCGGAACTACCATTGCAAGAGAAAGGGAGTTTTGAAATATCTGGAATTTGTTTTACACCAGATGCATTTTGCACAGAAGGACGAAGAGTATTTTCAGCTGATGAATGAGGAGTTGGAGAGGGAAGTTGGTGTGAATGTATTGGGGACGTTGAAAGGAGAGAAAGATAATGAAATCGAACTACCGTAACGACATGGGATGGTAAATGAAATGAATAAAAGAGAATATGAGTATTTTAAGTCCAAAATGGAAAATAAAGCCAAGGAAATGGCAAAGGAAACAAACGAAAAGATATTGAAAGTCAATAGCAACTATACTGGGTTTATGGATGGACTGCAATATGCAATGCGGCATATACAGGAGGACAAGAAAAATGAAACATAATGAGCAATTAAAGCCATGCCCGTTTTGCGGTGGGAAAGGAGAAATATATCAAGCTCCAATAAATTTTAGACTTGGAATCGAGGATGAAGTATATTGGGTACAATGCAGAAATTGCTTTGCTAAAGCCGGAAATTCTTACTCTGAAGAAAAAGCAATAAGCGGATGGAACAGGAGAAAAAAACGTGAAATGGATAAGGTCGAAGAACAGCTTGAGGCGGAACGATCAAAAGCAATCATACGTTTGGGTGAAAGTAAAGGAACAGCTTACGAGTATTCCGAGCGTTGCACCCTGGATGCTTATGAAAAGGTGATAGAAATTGTGAAAGGTGGAAGGAATGAATGACAGATAAGTGGATTTCAACAGCAGATCGACTTCCAGATCAACGGGAGTTCATAGAATCATATGTCAGAAGTGCGTATGCAGCGGAGTTTCTGGTCACGATCGAGGGAGCAGATAAGGCAACAACATTGTATTATTCCCAGACAGGTGTCTGGTTCGATGAACAGGGAGAACCGTATAAGGTTGTGGCGTGGATGCCGCTTCCGGAAAGGTATAAAGGATAATGGAAGATAAATATACAAAGATACTTGCATGGATAATTACGACAGTTGCAGTAATTATTGGAATGAAATGGACGGGATCGGCGTGGTGCTTATGGGCGCTGTTCATTCCGGCAATGATAGAGTAGCAGAGAAGGTGATGAAACATTGTATAAAAACCAGGAAGGCTATCGTGATCCGACTGCCGGTAAAGCGATCAGTGATGCATACAAGGTATCGAAGCACACCAAAGATGCGTTAAAAGCCTTGCATGATATCGCAAGCCTGTTGGGCTTCGAGCTGGTGGAGATACGAGACAAAAAGACGGGGAGGACGTTTAGGTGCAGTCAGAAGCAGTAAAGGAAGAAAACAAAAAGAAGAAAGAATATCTGAGGCAGTACCGCTTTCATGTGCGGAGAATCCACAGAATTAATGCGGAAATTGCAGAGCTTCGTTCAATGAAGATATCGCCATCACTGAACAATGACGGGATGCCACATAGCAGCAGTCAGAGCGATCTATCTAGTTATGCGGCAGAGCTTGACAAGATGGAGGCAGAGCTGATAGAAGAGCGATATAAGCGCATGGTGGAGTATCAGGAGATCGTAAGACGTATCAAGAGATTGCGAAGTGAGAATGAAAAAGATGTGTTGTTCTACTACTACATCCGTGGATTGGATTGGTGGGAGATTGCGGAGAAGATGAAATTCTCGGAACGTCAGATCTACAGAATCCACGGTAAAGCACTGGCGAACTTTCGACTTCCGGAAAAAGATGTCAGTGAATGTCAGTAGAATATATGGTATTATGATATCATCGAGAAGCGAACAAGAAAACTTCTCGGTATTGTGGCATTTTCACAGTTCTCCGATCGTAAGTATTTAAAACCATGAAGAGACACCTGGTATTGCTGGGTGTCTTTTTCGTTGCGTAATGTCGCATAAGAAGGTATTATGGAAATAGGTTTTAAAGTGAAGAACGGAGGAAGGAAAATGTTTGAAAACAAACAGATGCTATTGTATAGTGCACAAAAGACTGTAAATTATATTTCAAAAGTAGCAGCGGAGGATGCTGATGACAAAGAATGCTTTTTTGCCATTGGAACTGCGCTTCATTGGGTTACAGACTGTATTGACCGTATTCCTGAAAAACAAATAAAGGATGAACATAAGAAAATATTTTCTGGGTTACGATTTGCTAATAATTGTTTAAAACATAATAGAACTTTTATAAAAGCTCATGAGGCAAAAGGACACACATATCCATATGATTATCCGTATGATTATGGAACACATTTTATCTGGCTATCGTTGGATGAAGTTGATGTATGGGATAGCAAAGAAAAACAAAGAGCAAATTATAAAAATAATTTTGAAGGGAAAAATGTTTTTGTTACGATGTCGGATATAGTAAATATTATAAAAGAATATTATGAAATCTTGTGAGGTGGAGCTTGTGAATGGACAGAAGTTATTAAATCGGCATAAGTGTTTATTAGATAGGATGAAGGAAGATAGGATATTTTCGATATGTTTAAAAAATAATAAATTTTATTTAAATGAACAGTGTGACGATTATTTTTCTCATCAGCTTACAAAGAAAGAATGTTTAGAATTATCGGAACTTTTTGGTGAGATTGCATCTGTGATACAAGAGTAAAAAAGTTACAGCACCCTCCGAGGTGCTTTTCTAATGCATAAAATAAAGCAGAATTGGAGGTGGTCTAATTACAGATCGCCTTTTTTATTTGCTATAAATTCCGGGAAGAGATTAGGCGGCTTGCTCTTTTCAGGATTTATATATAAAAACCCCCTTGATGTTTGTTGTGATTGAATTTTTTTGAACCTTTCTTTAGCATACATAAGCCGACAATAATACGGACCATTAGATCAGTGGTAGATCGACCGCCTCATAAGCGGTATGTCACATGTTCGATTCATGTATGGTCCATCGTAGAACAGAAGGTAAAAATATATGGCAGCAGGAAACCCTAGAAGCGCGAACGGCAACCTAAGAAGAAAGCACCGAGCAAGACTGAAAGCAATAGGCGGTGAGTGTGGAATATGCAGAGGCAGGCTAGGTCCGATACATTATGATGAACCAAGTGACAGTAATCATCCATTGTCTTTCGTAATAGATGAAATCAAACCGGTGTCAAGGTGGCGTGAGTTTGGCTATAGCTCACGTGAAGCGGCAGCACAGGACTGGAACAACCTGCAGGCGGCTCATTACTGCTGTAATGCGGCCAAAAGCAATCGAACATTAAATGAATTATCAAGGTGTCAGCAAAGCCTTAAAACGAACGTTACAGATGGTGCCTGGTGACGGAACCAAAGGGGGTGGGGAGGGTACCCCGCCACGTGTGCGAAGCTACCCCAGCCGTCCAGCGCCGATTTACACACAAAGATTTTTTCGAGGGTAGGATTTTATGGCAAGAAGAAAGAAAATGGCTACTGTGGCCAGCAATGGAAATCGCTTGGAACAGTTGGAAAATCTGGCATTAATCCTGGCAAAACAGATTGATTTATGTTCAGAGGGAGATGCTGACGGAGCGAAAAATATGCCGCAGCTATCAAAGCAATACCGTGAAACAATTAAGGAAATTGAAGAGATAAGAGGAATGGAGAAAGACGATGACGAAATCGGAGAGATCCTCTCAGCACGGAAAGCTGATGGGAAGCCAGACGCCGTCCGTTAGAATTGCTCCGGATTACGCTTATACAGATGGAGCTGACGCAGTAAAGGTTCTTGCAGTCGGAAAGCTGATCGTGGATCCGTGGCAGAGCGAAGTGCTGAATGACTGGATGGGGCGAACAGAAGAAGAAATATGGTCAGCTCCAACATGTGGATTGTCCGTACCTAGACAGAATGGAAAAACACTGGATACATCCGGAAGAATTACATCCGGAATGATTATGTATTCGGAATGGGTGATATATACAGCGCACCTGCAGAAGACAGCAACAGAAACATTCATGGAAATCAAGGGACTTTTTGAAACGAGAGGACTTAGAAAATATGTAAAAGAAATCAAGTCGGCTCTTGGGAGAGAACAGATCATACTAAAAAATGGCGGCAGAGTTGTATTCGTAGCAAGGACCAGGAATGGAGGACGTGGATTGCACGGAGACTGCTTGGTCTTTGATGAGGCACAGGAATTAACGAGTGAGCAGCAGGCATCTTTTTTGCCTGCTATTTCTGCATCAAAAAATCCGCAGACAATCTATCTCGGAACACCACCGGACGAAAACTGCACCGGCACTGTATTTCGAAAAATCAGAGAACGTGCTAGAAATGGAGAAAGCAATTCTACGGCATGGACGGAATATTCGGTTGAAGAGATTGGAAATGTCACTGATCGGACACGTTGGGCGGCATGCAATCCTGCGCTTGGAAGACGAATGACAGAAACAACAATAGCTGCAGAGTGCGAACAGATGGATGAAGATACATTCGCAAGAGAGCGTCTTGGCTGGTGGTCACCGATAAACAACGATCAAGATTATGCTATTGATAAAAAGAAATGGGAAGCATGTGCTTCAGAAAAAGGAAAGCCGGAAGGTAAAACAGCTTATGGGATTAAGTTCTCAGCAGATGGATCCTTGGTTGCATTATGCGGAGCTGTATGTCCTGAGTCGGAAGAAGCAAGAATATCTCTGATCGAGATAAAACCGACAGATAGAGGAATCCAGTGGCTGGCTGATTGGCTTAACCAGAGATATAAGACGGCATCGTGCGTAGTGATAGACGGAAGAAATGGTGTGGATTTTCTGATTGAGAAGATAGCTCCGGTATGGAAATACAAGCATTCGATTATACGACCATCTGCGAAAGATGTGATTGCATCGGCAAGTCAATTAGAACAGGAAATCAATGAGAAGACAGTAACCTGGTACAAATATCAAGAGATTCTTGCAGAATCCGCTGTAACGTCAGTGAAAAGGCAGATCTCTGGTGGCTGGGGATTTGGTGGAGATAATTCCACACCGATTGAAGCGGCCGCATTGGCACTATGGGGATGCAGAACATCGAAACGAAATCCGAACAGAAAGATGAGGATAGGATAATGGAGTTAAATTTTGGAAGAGTAGAAGGATTACCACCGGAAGAACAACAATGGCTTCAGGAATCGAAATACATATATGATTATCACAGAAGTGCAAATAGGAAAAAGCGCCGTTATTATAACGGAAAAGTCACACTGAATGAAGTGAATCTTGGGATTGCATTGCCAGCAGGTCTTGGAAAACTTGAGATTGGCTGTGCATGGGGAGCAAAGACGGTAGATGTTCTTGCCGGAAGGTCAATGTTTGATGGATTTGTTACGGAGAATGGAACAAAGTCAGATGATATGGACCAGATCATGAAAAGAAATCATCTCATTGCCGAATACAACAAAGCAGTGAAGGAAGAATTAAAGTATGGATGCGCTTTTGCGGCGGTATCCGGCCAGCAAGACGATGCGAGAGTTCGATTCTATTCTCCGCACTGTGCGGCAGCTTCTTGGAATGCTAAAGAAGGCAGGATAAAATACGGATTTGCTTTTGAAGATAACAGGAGGGATGAGTCGGACGTTACATGGAGTCCCGAACACGTGAATTTTTACACGGATACAGATATTTGGGAACTGGATCGTGAGGGCGGGACATGGTATGCGACACGAAATCCACATGATTTCGGAGAACCACTCATGGTTGCGCTGATCTGGGATGCAACCAACGATAAGCCTTTCGGCCAGTCAAGGTTGAAAGAGCCGATTCGCCGTCTGATACAGGGATACGTAAGAACAGTGGCAAATGCAACGATCGGATTGGAATTCGCAACCTCACCACAGAAGTATTTATTAGGTGTGTCTGATGAACAGTACGATGCACTGGTTGACAATAAATTCAAACAGTATGTTGGAAGTATTCTGTATAGTACGAACAATCCGGAGACAGGAGAAAAGCCTAACTTTGGCCAGCTCTCTCAAGGAAATATAGAACCTCATGTACAGATGCTTCGGATGTTGGCCACACAGTATTCTGCAGCTACTGGATTAGCTGTGACAGATGTTGGAGTGGTAAATGATGCAAATCCAACATCGAGTGAAGCGATTATAGCACAGTCACAGACTCTGATTCTTATGGCAGAGCAATTAAACAGGTCAAACGGGGATGCATTGCACAGGATCGCTAAGATGGCACTTGCAATAGAGCTTGGAACAACTCCGGATGATCTGCCGGAAGAAAGTGAAGATATCATTGCACATTTTAAGAATCCGGCAATGCCTAGCATAGCATCTACTACAGATGCAGCTCTTAAGATTGCAACAGCAAGACAGGGTTTTGCAGACACAGACATCTTTCTTGAAATGATTGGATTCGATCAGGCAGATATCCGCAGAATCCGAGCACAGGAACAGAGGGCAAAAGGTGACAGTATCTTGACGGAGGAATTTGAAAATGCAGATAACGGAGAAGGCATGGCTGGAATACATAACGAAGATGTCACAGATTAGTCAGAAGGCAGCAGATCTGATGCAGGCATATGTTCAGAAGCATGGTTTTGCGGATGATAAGGCTCTTCTGGATTATGCTTTTGCATTATCACAGCGTTACGGACAGGCTATCGGAGCCCTGTCTTGCAAGATGTATGAAGCTACGGCATCGGCACAGAGAGTAGTTGTTCCGACAGCTGAAATTGCAGATCTTCCGGAATATGGAGAAGTGGCGAAAGCAGTTCATGGAACCATGAAGCAGTCTCAGACAAATGTTCCGGCAACGATAGCAAGATTAGTAAAGCAGGTCGGAGCGGACACTACTTTAAAAAATGCAATGCGAGACGGTGCACAGTTTGCCTGGGTACCGCATGGAGATACCTGTGCTTTCTGCATTACGCTTGCATCAAGAGGATGGCAGCATAGGTCAAAAAAGGCGTTACGGAACGGACATGCTGAACACATTCATGCGCATTGCGATTGCGAATATGCAGTCCGGTTTGATGGAAGAAGCACGGTTGCAGGATATGATCCGGATAAGTACCTAGAAGAGTATAACAATGCTGGTGGTGATATCAATGCCATGCGGAGGATTCGGTACAAGGAAAATAAGGAGGCTATTAACGCGAGAAAACGAGAATTGTATGCGAAAAGGAAGGCAAAAACTATTGAAAAGACTCCCCGTTCTGCTATAATGGAATCAGATTTAGGAATGTTTAAACAAAAACTTCGCAGTGACGGCAATATGGACAAAGAATATTACGACTGTCTAAAGGATAAATTTTCACATGGTACAGACGATGCCAAACGACTATTCACAAAATATGCTTCGGGTGATAGCATTGAAAATGCTGTGTATGAAAATACGGCTCACTATAATACTAAAACGAAAAAGATATCCATGAATTATGGCGCAGATTTAAAGAATCCACGTGGAGCTGGAGCTACATGGTTCCATGAACACGGTCATTTAGTGGATGATTTAGCTGGAAATCTATCAGATGATAAGAATTTTATTCAGTTACTGGAAAGTGATTCGTTGTCATATCGTATAGCATATGGTAAAGCACATCATTTGGGTACTTTTGATAAAGTTGATAAAGCCATTAGCGAAGAACTTGGAGATATGCGAAAAGATTCGGCAATATCAGATCTTTTTGATGGTGTAACACAAGGCAATATAATTGGGTGTGCATCACATCCGAAGGAATATTGGAAAAACCGGGACAATGTTACATCCGAGGCTTTTGCACATATGTTTGAAGCACAGTTTGATAAAGAAAGATATGAACAAATGAAAAAATATTTTCCAAATGCATTGGAATATTTTGAAAAAAAGATGAAGGAGGCGTTGTAAATGAATGTTCTAAACCCAAAGTTTGAAAAAGCGCATAAGGATTTTGTACTTCATTTTGGATATTGTCCTCAGATTCCGAATGAAATCGATTTTGATCAGTCTAAATATGCGGATGATCTATTGAAAAGTGTAGCCGATAATTATGATTACACAATTAAAAAATATGGTACGCAAGTGCCTAAAAAGTATCCTAAACCGAAAATAATAATTGATTAACATCATTTGAATGCGGACTATAAAATAACAAGAGCAGTAGATACCACTGATCAGAAATGGTTGGTGGTATTTTTATGTCTATTTTTAAGAAAGAGAGAATAAAAAATGAAAAAAGCAATGCTGAGTCAGCCAATGGCTGGAAAGACTGATGAAGAAATCGTAGCAACAAGAGAGAAAGCAATTAAGATTCTTGAAGAAAAAGGATATGAAGTTGTGAATACTCTTTTTACAGATGAATGGTACAGCAATGAATCTATGAAAGAACGTGGAGTAGTTCAGATTCCATTGTGTTTTCTTGCTAAGTCCTTAGAGAATATGTCTTTGTGTCATGCAGCGTACTTCTGCAAAGGCTGGGAGAATGCAAGAGGATGCAAGATTGAGCACGATGCTGCGGTTGCGTATGGTTTGGATATTATTTATGAGGAGTAGAAAAATATGAAAGATTATATAGAAGTAAATGAAACGAAATGCGATGAAGTATACAACTGTATGTGTACAAAAGAAGTTGATGGAAAGACATATTGCCGTGGCTGCGGAAATGTTCAGCCAGAACAGGAGGCTTAATCATGATTATCACAGGAATGGATCACTTTCAGAGTGTATGTAAAAAGAAACTTGTTGAATGGTACAACAATAATGGACAGGCAAATACTCCGCAGACACCACCGATTGATTTAAGTAACGTATTTATTGTTTGGTCATGTAAAACTTTGCAGAATTATAAATGTCTTGCATCAACTACCGTAAGTGGTGATGGAATCTATGCGGAGTACACATATAATGGTGATAAACAGGAGTTGTATGAAGATGTGTATGGGAAATTAACTAATACATGTCACGTAGAAGAATAAATGGATAATTCTAGCACGCAGAAATGCGTGTTATTTTTATGGCAACGCATGCCTTAAATGAGGGAAACAACGATAACAATTACTCTATGGAGGATATACAGATATGGAAAACGAAAAGACTTTTACTCAGGAAGAATTAGATTCAATTATTGAAGGACGTCTCGCAAGAGAGCGACAGAAATATGCAGATTATGAAGACTTAAGAGCAAAAGCAAGCAAGTACGATGAGTACCAGGAGCAGAGCAAGACGGAGCTTCAGAAGGAAAAAGAGAAGTCCGATGCGCTTCAGGCAAAACTCACAGCACTTGAAAAAGAAGGCACTGTTAGACAGGTAAGAGAAAAAGTAGCGAAAGATACAAGTGTTCCGGCAGCGCTTCTCACTGGCGAAGATGAAGAATCTTGCAAGAAACAGGCAGAAGCAATTTTGAAATTTGCAAAGCCAAAGAATTACCCGGGAACAAGAAGTAACACAAAAAAGGTTACGGAACACCATGAAGCAGACGATGCGATGCGAGAATTTGCGCATCAGATATTTGGAAAAGGAGAATAAAGTATGGCAGCATTACTTAGTACAGATTTTACAATCCCTGCTGAGATTTCACAGGGGATTTTTGAAAAAGCACAGAAAGGTTCTACTCTGGCACAGTTATCCGGAGCAAGACCGCAGAAGTTTGGAAAGCAGCAGGTGTGGGTATTAACTGCACCACCGAAAGCGGAACTGGTAGGCGAAGGCGGAAAGAAGTCACCAACTCCGACAACATATGCATCTAAGACAGTTAATCCGTTCAAACTGCAGGTAACCATGAGATTTTCTCAGGAAGTGCAGTGGGCGGATGAAGATGTTCAGATCGGAGTTCTTCAGGACCTTGCATCTAATGCAGGTATCGCTCTTGGAAGAGCACTTGACCTTGTAGGTATCCACAAAATCAATCCACTTACCGGAACAGTATCAGATATGGTAAAAGAAGGATTAATCGATACAACACAGTCTGTCCAGCTGATAGAAGCAAAATACGATGATGCAATTGAAGCGGCAGCAGGAGTAATCATCTCATCCGGATACACTCCAAGCGGAATTGCAATGGATCCTACTCTTTCATTTGGCCTTTCCACAATGAGAGATGCAAACGGAAGGAAGATTTATCCGGAAATCGGATTCGGGCAGAACCTCACTAACTTCTCTGGAATGCAGGCAGCAGTATCTGATACAGTTTCAGCAAAAAATGAAATCACACCAGATACGAAGTTACTTGGAATCGTAGGACAGTTTGATGCGTTTAGATGGGGAGTACAGAGATCCATTGGCGCTCACTTGATCGAATACGGTGATCCGGATGGACTTGGAGATCTGCAGAGACAGAATCAGATCGCAATTCGTGCAGAAATTGTATATGGAATTGGAATCATGGATCAGGCAGCATTTACAAAGATCGTGAAGGCGGAAGGGTAATATGAAATATTTATACAAACAAACTGGAATAGTAGTGGAGTCTGACGATGTGTTAGACTCCACAATGTTTAAGCTGATTATTGAAGAAAAAACCGAGGATTTGATCGAGGATAGCGAAACAGAAACAGGAGTTGCAGAAGCTGAAAATACAGAAGAACCCGTGGAAGAACTCGAAGAACCGACAGAAGACTCAGTGATTCCAGATATAGAAGAACCAGTCGAAGCAAAGAAAGAGGCATCAGCTAAGAACACCAGAAAGAGAACGCAAACAGCGAAAAAGTAGGTGATACAATGATATACGCATCAATCGAGGATATTTGGAGACGAAAAGGAACAGATATTTCGGATACAGATTATGTAACGGCACTCTTAGAGGATGCAGCGATCATCATTGATGCATATAACCGCAATGCTACAGATGAGGCAAAGAAATTAGTGTCATGCAACATGGTTATTCGGACGCTCGGAAGCAGAGAAGAAGGTGTACCTATTGGAACGACACAGACAACTACGACAGCAATGGTATATTCACAGACCTGGACAAATGCAAATGGAAGCGGCGAATTGTATCTGACTAAATTGGATAAGAAAATCCTTGGCGTCGGAAATCGAATTGGATACACAAATCCATATTCTGGCTTAATACAGACGGAGGAAGAAGCATGATCAAAGGAATCACGGTAACGCTCTATGAGAAAAAAGAAACAGGAACAGATCCGTTTGGACATCCTGTTTACGAAGAAATGCCGGTTGATGTAGAAAATGTATTGGTAGCTCCGTCCACAACCACCGAAGTTCTTGATGTGCTGAATATCACTGGGAAAAAAGCAGTGTATGATATTGCAATTCCAAAAGGTGATGATCATACATGGAAAGACTGCCGCGTTGATTTTTTTGGAGAGTCATGGAGGGTGTTTGGGCTGCCAAAGCAAGGAATTGATGAAAATGTTCCGGGAAGATGGAATCAGAGATGGATGGTGGAGCACTATGAGTAAAGTAAAAATTGAACTCAATCGTGCAGGAGTCCGTGAACTGATGAAATCACCGGAAATGAAGGCGATCCTCATGGAACAGGCAAACAAGATATCGAGCACGGCGGAAAAAGAAGACTACGTTGCACAGACACGAGCAGTCGTGAAAGTGTGTGGAGATGACGGAAACAACAGCCTACTGAAAGCGATGGGAAAGAAGAATGATAGAAAAAACGATTAAAGACTATCTTGAAGAACAACTGCAAATACCGGTTAGGCTGGAAGAAGAACCAGGACTTCCGGAAAAATACATCCTGGTTGAAAAAACTGGAAGTGGACAGGAGAACCATATTGACAGTGCAACAGTGGCAATCCAGTCCTATGCCGGTACATTATACGACACGGCCGTCTTAAATGAGCAAGTGAAAGCCACGATGGAAAATATAATAGATAGGAACGATATCAGCAAGTGTACTCTTAATAGTGACTACAACTATACAGATACAGCAAGAAAAAAATACAGGTATCAGGCAGTGTACGATATCGTATATTTTAAGGAGGAATAAGATGTCAGATGTAAAAAATGTAAGTACTGGCAAGCCAAAAGTCGGCGGTGCCATTTTTAGAGCACCACTCGGCACAGTACTGCCAACGGATGCAACTACAGAATTGAACGAGGCTTTTAAAACACTCGGATATTGTTCAGAAGATGGGCTGACAAACTCCAACAGTCCGGAATCAGACAATAAAAAAGCATGGGGTGGAGATGTAGTATTAACCATGCAGACAAGCAAAGAAGACACATTCAAGACAACTTTTATCGAATCGCTGAATGTGGAAGTCCTGAAAAGTGTTTACGGCGATAAAAACGTTTCCGGAACGCTGAAAGAAGGTATCACTGTAAAAGCAAATGCAAACGAAGCGGAACAGAGCAGCTGGGTTATTGATGTGATCCTGAAAAAAGCGGTAAAACGTATCGTAATTCCGTGCGCAAGCATTACGGAAATCGGAGATATTGTATACAAAGACGATGATTCTATCGGATACGAAACAACACTTTCAGCCGTTCCTGATGCAGAAGGACAGACACACTATGAGTATATTAAGGGGAGCGAATAATGACAGGAAAAACAACTAGCGGATTTGAGTACGAAATCGACGAGGAATCATTGGATGATTATGAGCTACTGGAAGATTTGTGCGAGATGGATGATGGAAACGCAGCAAAAACATCCAGCGCATTAAATCGGCTTCTCGGAAAAGAACAGAAGGATCGCTTAAAAGAACATTTAAGAACAGAAAGCGGAAGAGTGCCGGCATCAAAAATGATGATCGAAATCGGAGAAATCTTCAACAGCGTAAAAGAAGGAAAAAACTCTTAATCCTCGCCTACATGCTTAATCTTGACAAGGACGCACTCTTGTGTGACCTTGCAGAAACATATCATATCTATGATTACAAGTCGTTACCGTGCAAAATGGTAGCGACTTTTTCTTGTGGGTTGAGGGCAGATTCAAGAATCAAAATGAAAATAGCAGGCATCGAACCGATACCAGAAACTATTCTGATGGCAGCTATTGCTGACGGAACCAGAACAACCGCATGGTTACAGTCGAAAGACGGAACCACTGGAGAAAATAGACCGAAATCATTGCTTGCAATGATGATGGGAGAAGAGCCACGAGAAAACAAGGATATTCGCACGTTTGCTTCAGGAGAAGAATTTGATAGAGAATGGCAAAAATTGACAAGAGGTGAAGAATAATGGCTACGGAACTTGCAAAGGCCTATGTGCAGATTGTTCCGTCTGCAAAAGGAATCAGTGGAAAAATACAACAGGCGATAGAACCGGAGGCAGAAGTGGCCGGAACCTCTTTTGGCGGAAAACTTGTCAGTACAATCAAAAATGTGATTGCGACTGCAGCTATCGGTAAAGCACTTGTATCGACAATCAATGAGGGTGCGGCAATCGAACAGAGCATGGGCGGAATTGAAACGTTGTTTAAGGAATCAGCGGAAAAGATGCATCAAAACGCTATCAATGCGTATAAAACAGCAGGATTATCTGCAAATGCCTATATGGAGCAGTCGACCTCGTTTGCGGCATCTCTGTTAAGCTCGCTTGGAAATAATACGTCAAAAGCCGCTGATATAGCTGATATGGCAATGACGGACATGTCAGACAACGCAAATAAAATGGGAACCAACATGGAAGACATCACAAATGCGTATCAGGGATTCGCAAAGCAGAATTATACGATGCTGGACAACCTAAAGCTCGGCTATGGCGGAACAAAAGGGGAGATGCAAAGGCTTCTTGATAAAGCGCAGGAACTCAGTGGAGTAGAATACAACATCGATAATCTGGCAGACGTCTACAGTGCGATTCATGTGATCCAGGGAGAGCTTGGAATTACAGGAACGACAGCTATAGAAGCGGAAGGGACAATATCTGGTTCGTTTAATATGATGAAAGCGTCTGCGACTAATTTCTTGGCATCCTTAACTGGTGTAAAAGATGGAAGTGGAAATGCGATTCTTTCGGTGGAAGATTCCTTAAACGATCTTGTGAATTCTGCGGTTTCTTTTGCGTCAAATGTCATTCCGGCAATAGGCAGCGTAATGACATCACTACCGAAAGCTATAGTACAGGCGATGCAAACCTATGGTCCGCAAGCAATAGTGGCAGCGCAAGGAATGCTGGCGAATTTGTTGACATACATACCAAGTATGCTGACGAGTTTTACAACGGTTGGCGTTGAGCTGCTTAATCAAATATCGAGCGGACTTACATCTGGAATACCGACATTTTGCGCACAGTTTCTTCCAATGCTTGTGACGATTTCGGAAAATTTGAGAGCAAACGCCGGACAACTGATAGATGCCGGACTTAACCTGATTGAAAATCTGGCTCAAGGAATAGCAAATTCTCTGCCGACATTAATTGCAACCGTACCGCAGATCATCACAAATATTGCCGGAATCATCAATGACAACATGCCGAAAATCCTTTCAACAGGGATAGAAATTCTCATAACGCTGACAAAAGGAATCATAAATGCAATTCCGACATTGATCGCAAATCTTCCAAAGATATTTACGGCAGCAGAAAGCGTATTGAGTGCAATGAACTGGATTGGAGTTGGAAAGAATCTCATGAATCTCCTTGTTAACGGAGTAAAAGCACTAGTACATTTACCTGGACAAATCCTTAAAGGAGCGTTCAACACGGCTAAGCAAATGATCACGACAGGCTTTTCGTGGGGAAGCGTTGGGCGCAATATCATACACGGAATTGCGAACGGACTAAGTGCAGCTGGACATATGTTGTGGGACACTGTAAAAGGAATTCTCGGAAGCTTCAAGGACAATGTGCTCAGTTTCTTTGGAATCCACTCTCCGTCACGTTGGGGTGTGTTTGTCGGGAAAATGATTGATGCAGGAGTCGCGAATGGATTGATTGACAATACATCGCTTATATCGAATGCGGCAAACGAATTACAAAGGTCGCTTAAAGAACCATTCAAGGCAAGTGCAGACCTTATTACCGGAAGTACGGTTGCGAACAGCGAAAAAGATAGCATTTTGTCGGCAAAACTGGAACAGCTGCTTGAATACTTAAAGCAGAAATCCAGAGGAAGTGACAAGATTGTGATCAACATGAATGACAGAGAAGTAGCCAGAGCTTTAAGAGAAATGGGGGTTGTGTTTGAATGATCGAGATTAAATATGTATGCTCGAACGGCGAAGAATACAATCTGATCGGAGACAAAATGAAACCGACCTCCGGATATTTCCATTCTTACGAGTGGAATCCAAATACGACAGAACGAAAAATGGGCGTAACGGTAAATTCTTTTACAAAAGATTCGGCAGTTTATGAAATTACTCTGACTGTACGTGGAAGAGTAGAGGAAAGAAAAGAAATCCTAGATAAGATCACGGATGCTTTTGAAAGAGATGTAGCGAACTTGTCTCCAGGAAGAATCTACTATGGAGAATACTATATTGATTGCTATATCTATAAATCAAGCAACGAAGTATCTGGTAAAAATAATAGCAGAACAGATTGTAAGGTAGAAATCTATTGTCCATATCCGTTCTGGTGTGCGGAAGAAAAAAGAAGTTTCTTTCCGATTTCGACAGAACCTAAAATATCCTCCGATTATTTAGATTATCCGTATGATTATAGCTATGACTATACACGCGAAAAGAACGGAGTGCAAGACTGGATGATTGATCATTTCCAAAGTAGCAATTTCGAATTGATCATATACGGTCCGTGCGCGGATCCTAAAATCACAATCAACAATTATCCGTATCAGATATTCGATACCCTGAGTGCTGGTGAGTACATTACGGTAAACAGTCGCGCGAAAACAGTAACTAAGAACCTTGGAAATGGAACGATACAGAACATCTTTGAAAAAAGAGCAAAAGATAAAAGCATTTTCGAGCCAATTCCATCCGGATCGCTGGCAGTCAACTGGAATGGAGAATTCGGATTTGATTTTACTGTATTTAAGGAGAGGAGTGTGCCGAAATGGAGCTAATCTACACGGATCCAAAAGGAAAAGAACTCGGATATGTCAAGGATGCTGATATTGACTTTGAAGTTGGATCAGACGAGAAAAATTCAGTAAATGATTTCGAAATCAAATTTTCACGTTCTGGATGGAACGGCCAGATTGAATTTGAAAGCATGGTGTATGTTCCGGACACAGAATATGGCGGAATCGTGCGTGAAATTTCGACCAGCACAAAAGCAGATAGTATTACCGCAAAAGGATTTACATGGCGAGGATTGATGGCGAAGAAAATTATCAAGCCAGAATCCGGACAAGACTACGCTATGGTATCCGGAGAATTAAATGCAATCATCAGGCAGAAGGTCCAGGAAGCTTTTCCTGGGCTTTTTACTGGTGCGGACGAAGATACCGGCGTAAAGGTTACAAACTATCAATTCGCCAGATACTGTACGCTACATGACGGACTGCGGAAAATGCTGCAGTCTGTCGGATACCGGATGGAGATTAAATTTATCCAGGCGGAAAAAGAAAACGCCGGTCATGTGCAGGTGAGGGCAGTCCCGATCACAGACTACTCTTCCGAATGCGAATACTCTAGCGACAGCGATATTGATTTTAAAGTCAACATTTGTAGAAACGGAGTTAACCATCTGATATGTCTTGGGAAGGGCGAATTAAAAGATCGCATGGTAATCCACTTGTATGTTGACTCTGCCGGAAATGTCGGACAGACGCAATACTACAAAGGGATAGATGAGGTAGAAGCGGTGTATGACAGCTCCGGAGCAGAGCAAGACGACCTGTTAAAAGGCGGAAAAGATAAATTGTACGAACTGATGAATAAGACCGAGTACGATATGACGATGGAAAAAATTGAAGGAAATGTCGATATTGGCGATATCGTAGGCGGAAGAGACTATCTTACAGGTGTGATTATGAAAAAACCAATCGGAAGGAAGATTTGGAAACTTTCCGGAGGGAAAGAAAAAATAGAGTATAAATTGGAAGGAGAGTAATAAATGGACATCATTACAGGCTACACAGGCGCAGCACATGTCACGGCAGAGCAGGACAGAGATATCAATATCGGTATTTTCGGAAAAGGCTCTTGCGTCTTGCAGACCGGACAGCAGCTTAATGCGGTGGTCATCTCAAACAATGAGATCCGGATCACGGACGGAGTACTTATCCATCAGGGCTGTGCTGCATCAATCAAAAAGAATACGACAAATTCTGTCACGATTGCAAATGGCTCGCAAGGAATGAAACGTATTGACCTTATCGTGGCAAGATACACCAAGAATACCAGCTCAAAGGTTGAGGCGGTAGAGATTAAGGTTATCCAGGGCACGCCAAGCGAAAGCAATCCGGCGGTACCGTCTTATACGTCTGGAGATATTCAGGGTGGTGACCTGACGGCAGATATGCCACTGTATCAGGTTGAGATCAACGGACTTACCATTGCGGATGTTAAGAGATTGTTTGCGGTCCGGAGATCCGCAGCGGAATTCGACACCGAAGTAGACAGCGCAAAAAGCACCTTGTCCAACAGAGAGGCGATATTTATCAATACCACTGCGCAGGGTGCAGATTCCGACACTTATAAGACTGCAACGCTTGACCTGAGCCAGCTGAAATCCGGAATTACATATGCATTTGCGCTGAATGTGGTATCAACCATCAATGGCGAACAATGCAGCCAGGAAGTATCTTGCAAGCTAAATGAAGTCGACATGGGACGCAACGGCAACTATTATAAATTATCCTCAACATTTTTTGGCAAATGCCAGAACAGCGATAAATTGTATGTATCTGCCTTTAAAAATGGCGGATCGTGGACTGGTGTGACAATTAGAGGAATTTTTATTCCGGTAGATTAGGAGATGGACTATGGCAGAGATTAAATATCTGGAAATCAACGCGGATGATCGCAGTATTATCATTCCGGAAGGAGAAAACCTTTTGGGCGTTGAAAATGACAATAAGGGTGTAAGAAAGTATTTTATATGCCCGAAAATCGTTGGGGACAACATTGATCTGACGAAATCGGACGTCTATATCAATGTGCAGAATGCATCTGGCGAAAAGTCCGGAAAAGACAGATACCCTGTCCAGAATATGACGGCTTCCGGAGACAATGTAACTTTTGAGTGGGTGCTGGAAAGAAAAGTCACCTCACACAAAGGCAGTGTTCGATTTGCGGTCTGCGTAAGGGAAAAAGGCTCGGAAAGAGAGTGGCATACCACTTTTGCTACCGCTACTGCACCAGATATCTTAACCGGTAAAACTGCCTATGGGAAAGACGGAAAACTGACAGGTTCTATGCTGAACAATGGCGCGGTCGACAAATCTATCAGCAATAAATCGGAAAGTTATACAATCCCACAAGGATATCACAATGGGTCAGGGAAAGTTGCTATCAGTGAGTCAGAACAGGCAAAGATTATTGCTTCCAATATCAAGAAAGGTGTTTCTATTCTTGGTGTGACGGGCTCATATGAAGCAACTGCATCAGGTGGCAATAACAACTGCGAAGCGTATCTTGTAGATGTAACAAACCCAACAGTATCTTTCAAGACAGCATCTGGAACAATCAAAGCATACGGTTACGCTTATGAGACCACAAAATCACAGTGGGGTGGTTCTACTACTACAACTGTTTACGCTTTTAATGGCACAAATTATTATAAATCAGCATTTTACGGATCACCAGCTGCAACAAACATCACACTTGGTGTTTCTGGAGGAAAGCTGACAGGATTACCGACAGGGTTAAGTGGTGGAACATTACTAGTTGTAAGGGGAATTTAGAAAGGAAGATTACAATGATGAATCAAATTATTGCATTAATTTCAGGCAACTCATTTATCCGCATCTTACTGATCGCAGTAACTTTGGACACACTTCTTGGTGTCCTGAGAGCGATCAAAGAGCATAAATTCAACTCATGCGTAGGTATTGACGGAGCAATCCGTAAGGCAGCTATGCTTTTCTCGGTGTGTCTGCTCATGGCTACGGACGTGATCATGCACATTAATATCTTATTCATGGTGCCGGAAACGTATATCAAAATTCTCGGCATCGAAAAGTTAGGTATCTGCGAATTTTTCTGTCTGCTTTTCATCCTGTACGAGGCGGTCAGCATCCTCAAAAATATGACCTTATGTGGCTTACCGGTTCCGGCAAGCGCAAAGAAATGGATTCAGAAATTCCTCGAAGATATGACAGAAGAACTTCCGGAAGATGCTGTTAAAAACATTGAGATCAAAACAGAACCGAGAACTGAGGGCGAGTAAAACCGTCCTCTTGAAAGGAGAGATACTATGGCACATTTATATGTTATAGCCGGTCATGGCGCCGGTGATTGCGGAGCAGTAGGATATGGATATACGGAGGCAGAGCGTGTACGTGCGCTCGCTTCCAGATTATCAGCATTAGGCGGTGGAAATGTCACGGTCGCAGATATGAACCGAAACTGGTATGCAGACAATGGAATCATGAGCCTTAATATTCCGAAAGATTGGCAGATTTTGGAGTTGCACATGGACAGCGCAGGAGCTTCGGCAAAAGGAGGTCATGTAATCATTAAAGAGGGATATAATCCAGATCAGTATGATACCGCTCTTTCAAATTTTATTGGTAATTTCTTTCCGGGACGTGCAAATAAAATTGTGGAAAAAAACGATCTTGCCAATGTAAATAGAGCAGCCTATAAAGGTTATAGCTATCGTCTTCTGGAAAACGGTTTTATTACAAACTCCGGCGATTTGAGCAAATTTAACAATCGGACAGATGAGTTGGCAAGAGGAATCCTTAGTGCATTTGGCATCTCTGCTATTGCTCTGGTAGCGTCAACTGATCAGATCGATGGAGCTATTAAGTCCGGTGGTACGTTCCAGGATAAGAAAGATGTATTTGGATCCGTATCATATCAGGTCCATGCAAGAGATATTGGCTGGGCATGTTGGCAGTCTGATGGTCGTATGTCGGGAACGACTGGACAGAACCGGAGAATCGAAGCGTTCCGACTTATTCCTGTCGGAGAAACAGACGTGGTAGTGCATATCAAGGATGTAGGCGATAAGGAATACAAGAATATCTCCAAAGACACAATCCTTGGTACTACAGGTCAGAATAAACGTATTGAAGCGATCAAGATTACCGGCAAGGATACGCCGTACATCTACAGAGTCCACCAGAAAAATATCGGATGGACAGATTGGACATTCAACGGATCCTGGGCGGGAACAAAAGGAAAAGGATTGCAAATTGAAGCGATTGAGATTATGGCTGCTAAATTCCTTGTCAATCCACACGTCCAGAATAGAGGCTGGTTAGATAATATGAAGTGACCTCACATTTGTAGCAACGTGGATTTACCTGTATACTA
>NZ_JAAIMM010000030.1 GCF_013300725.1 Allocoprococcus comes | reverse complement strand
ACTATAACACGTTAACGCAGTAATTGCAAGATTATTTTTTCGACAAACCAGTATGTTTATGCTATTCTTATCTGGAGATATCAGAGTCCGCTTATTACCAGGCTGGTACACGGGAGTTTGACACATTGAAATCCCAAAAAGTACTTCAAAGCCTTGAAATAGGCTTATTTTTTTGTCAAATTTTTATTTTTATTATATAGTAATATTTAGTGATGTATGGTATAATAGTGACAGAGGTGATTATTGTGCGTATAACAACATCAAAATCAAAAAATTCCGAGTCCTTTTACATCACTCAGTCCTATACAAATGCCAATGGGAAAAGTACTTCCAAAACCATCCGAAAATTAGGTACGTTAGCTGAATTATCAGCGCAGCTCCACACGGATCGTGACGGAGTTGTTGAATGGGCAAATGAACAGGCTCGTCTTGAAACACTGAAATATAAAAGTGAAAAAGAGGATGCTACTGTCATGATCCCATTTCATTCCAACAGACTCATGGACTATAATAAGCAGAAACTTTTTTCTGGCGGATATCTTTTCCTTCAATCGATTTACTATGGGCTTAAGCTCGATTCTGTCTGCAGAAAAATCAAAAGCCGACATAAATTCGAGTATGATCTTAATGCGATTTTATCTGATTTAATTTATACAAGGGTTCTGGAACCTTCCAGCAAAAGTTCTTCCTTCCGAGCAGCAAAACAGTTCCTTGAGCCTCCTACTTATGAACTTCATGATGTGTACCGAGCTCTTTCTGTTCTTGCTTCTGAAATGGATTTTATTCAATCAGAAGTTTATAAAAACAGTTTTTTCCTCGGTGACAGAATGGATCGGATCCTTTTCTATGATTGCACGAACTACTACTTTGAAATCGAACAGGAAGATGGAGATAAAAAATACGGAAAAAGCAAAGAGCACCGTCCGAATCCCATTATTCAAATGGGACTTTTTACAGATGGTGACGGAATACCTTTGGCTTTCTCACTCTTTCCTGGAAACCAAAATGAGCAGAAATCCTTAAAACCTTTAGAAACAAAGATTCTCCAGCAATTCGGCTGTGATAAGTTTATCTATTGCAGTGACGCCGGACTTGCTTCTGAGGATAACCGTGTTCTTAATCACATGGGACGGCGGGCCTTTATTGTCACTCAGTCCATCAAAAAGCTGCCTGCCGAAGACCGGACATGGGCTTTAAAGAAAACAGGCTTCAAACGCCTCTCAGATGATAAACCTGTTGACCTCACAAAACTGACAGATGATGACAAGAACCAGCTTTATTATAAAGACGAACCATTTACAACAAAAAAACTGGATCAAAGATTGATCATAACCTACTCCCCTAAATATGCTGCTTACCAGAAAGCCATCCGTGCAGAGCAGATCAGTCGGGCAGAAAAAATGGTTGCAAATGGCTCTCTAAAAAAACAGCGTAAAAATCCAAATGATCCTGCAAGATTTGTAAATAAGATAGCTGTAACCAACGAAGGAGAAAAAGCTAAGATTCACTATTATCTTGATACGGATAAGATTGCCGAAGAAGAAATGTATGACGGTCTTTATGCGGTATGTACCGATCTGCTTGATGATGACGTTGCAGATATCTTAAAAGTCAGTGAAGGAAGATGGCAGATTGAAGACTGTTTCAGAACTATGAAAACAGACTTTGAAGATAGACCCGTTTATTTAAACCGTGAAGATCGGATTAAAGCTCATTTCCTTACCTGTTTTCTTGCTCTGTTACATTTCCGGTTATTAAACCGCTCCTTGAAAGGGACTTATACCACAGAACAATTACTCCACACTTTAAAAGACATAAAATTTACGGATATAGAAGAACAGGGCTTCATGCCGGTATATGAACGTCAAGAAATCACTGACGATCTCCATGAAACCTGCGGATTCAGAACGGACTATCAATTCATAACAAAACGTAAAATGAAAGGAATTCAGAAAAAAAGTAAGCGGAGATAAAACATTACTATATTTCGTGTATGCAGACAAAAGTGCCACACCCCTTGTATTTACAGGGATTGTGGCACTTTTTTAACTAATCAACTGTCAAAGATGAGATTATATCACAACCCCAGAAAAACTGGAACCCAATCGTGCAAAAAATCATTTTGTCTGACACTTTGTATAGCTTTTATCCGTTGTAACACTCTCATATCCTGCTTTTTCTGCTTTCAATATTATCATGTCCTGAAGCGTAAGAAAGTCCGCATGATATTTTTCTGCAATCTTTTTTTCGATTCTTTCTGTCTGTTTTATTCCCGGAATCCAGTTTTCATACATTCCGGGATATGGCACTATAAATGGCGACATACAGATAAGCTTTGCATCCGATTGCTCTGTAATTTCTTTCACAATGGCTTCATAACAGGCTTCAAACTGCTGTTCTTCCAGACTCTTTCCTGTATTCATCATAACTCCGACGTCATTGCATCCTATCAGAATGCTTACGACATCCGGTCGTTTTAAAATGCATTTCTTCTCCAATATACGTTTCACTCCATGAATCGTGAATCCATCATGTCCTCGATTCATAATGTCGTACTTCTTCCTTCCGCCGTCACTGTCATTCAACTTCTCAGCCACCATATTCACATAACCGTTTCCCAGTGGATTTTCTAAAAAGCAATGACTGGCATCTGTAATACTGTCACCTAAAAATATAATCTTTTTCATCTGTCCTTAACACCAAATGGCCTTATACTATAAATTGCATGAATTATAATTCCTGTCCGTCCTTAATTACCATCTTAAGCTCCAAATTCTCGTCTAATAATACGATATTCGCTTTCTTTCCCGGTGCGATCGAACCATATGTATCTTCAATTCCAAGACTCTTAGCCGGATTGATCGTCGCACATGCTACAGCCGTCTCAAGCGGGATCTCCATCTTCTTAACTACCGTACGCATACAGTCTGCAAGGTTTGTAACAGATCCTGCAAGCGCTCCATCAGATACCAGTGTTGCATGATTACCGACTACTTTTACATCCAATCCACCAAGTGTATACTGTCCGTCCGGCATTCCGGTCGCACGCATACTGTCGCTGATCAGGATCATACGGTCTGCTCCCATCATCTTGAACGCTGCTCTCACCATCGATGGATGGATATGTACACCGTCACAGATAATCTCTGCCATTACATGTGCACTGTCGGACACTGCTCCTACAACACCCGGTTCACGATGAGTGAATGCAGGCATCGCATTAAAGAGATGTACGGCATGATTTGCTCCGGCATCGAATGCTGCTTTCGCATGTGCATAATCCGCATTGGTATGTGCAAGCGAAATGTTCACTTTATCTTTCATTGCTTCTACAAATGCAACTGCGTCCTCGCTTTCTTCCGGCGCAAGTCCTACAAACTTCACAAGGCCTTCCGAAGCATCAAGGAATCTCTGACAAATGTCCGTATCACAAGGCATGATATTTCTTTCATCCTGCGCTCCTTTTTTCACCGGGCTGATGAACGGGCCTTCCATGTTCACGCCTACAAGATCCGCTCCCTTCGGATTCTGCTCTTTTTTGTATTCTGCTGCTGTTCTTAAGATATCTTCCAGTTCTTCTACCGGAAGTGTCATCGTTGCTGGTGCGATTGTTGTAACACCCACAGAAGCCTCATATTTTGCAATATTTTCAATAGCCTCTTTACTGTTATCACAGAAGTCATCTCCCATACACCCGTGGAAATGCAGATCGATCAGTCCCGGAATTGCGTATGCCCCCTGTCCGTCAACGACTTCTTCCCCCGGCATATCCGGTACGTTTTCTGTCGTGTAAATGCTTTCGATCTTGTCATCGTGAACAACAATGCCGCCTGCTGTAAATTTTTTGTCTTCTGTATAGACAATTACATTTTTGATTATCATTTTATATATCCTCCATTTTATTTTTTCCCAACATACCTCTTAACATTCTAAAAACTCCTGTGCATCCCTTCTCCTTCTTCCAGTGCACGCAGTGTATTATCATGCAGAACTTCTTTTTCATATTTATCCTGTTCCAAATAGTAAGAATAGATAATATCAAGCATGACCAAAATCGGGAACTGCGGTGAGATTACATTCCCATGATTCAGGTGTCTGAGTGATGGAATCAGAACAACTTCTGTGCAGAACTGCTCGAAGCCACCCCGGTTGTTCGCCGTAAAAAGAATCGTTTTCGCACCTTTCCGATATGCTTCTTTCAGAAGAAACAAGACCTCTTCCTTGGATCCGCTGATACTGATTCCGAATACGAGGCTTCTTCTGTCCTGAAATACCGCCTGCATACGCATCATATCTCTTTCTACCAGCGAATCAATATCCACACCAATTCGCATAAAACGCAGTTCCATCTCTCTTGCTGCCAGACCGGAACTTCCGGTTCCGCACACGAACACACGCTCCGCCTGATTCAGATATCTGCTGATCCTTGCAATCTGCGCCTCATCCACCAGACTGTAAGTCTTATTCAGAAGTTCCTGATACGCATTCAGGATCATTCGCGTATTACCGGTAATGGATTCCTGCTTTTCTACAAATGTCTCTTCATACTGATAGATGAATTCTCTGTATCCGCGATATCCGCATTTCTTCGCAAATCTGGATAACGACGCTTCTGATACGAAGAGTCTCTCGGAAATGGATTTTGATGAAAAATCCACTTTCTTTCTGTTCTGTATAAAAAAATCTGCGATATTCCGTTCCACTGTCGTAAATTTATCATAATTCGATTCTATGATCGGAACGACTGATTTTGCATAATATTCCATATCTTACTATTCCTGCTTCTTTATTTTATAACTCCAGACTATGCATGTCTTCCCTGAAAATGATAGAATGCGCCTAACATACCGGCATTGTTCTGGTTTTTGGCAAATGCGATACTTGTATGCTCCCACATGCTGGACACCAGGTATTTTTCCACTGCTTTTTCAATCTTGTCCTTCAGGAATGCTTCCTGCGCCATGATTCCGCCGCCAAGTACAACAACTTCCGGATTCACTACATAGCAGATATTGGCAATACCTTTCCCAAGTACATCCGTCATCTCATCAATTGCACGGTTACAGATCTTATCACCTTTTTTTGCCTCTTCAAAAATGCGATATCCGCTCCAATTTTCTGCCGGTTCTCCCTTCCATGCCGCAACCTTCTTCGTCAGAATACTGGCTGCTCCGAGTGTCTGAAAATCGCTGTCATCCATATGCATATATCCGACTTCACATGCGCTGTTACTGAATCCGTGGAACACCTCGCCATTCAGCAAAATACAGCCGCCGATTCCGGTTCCGATCGTCAGCATCACAGTCGCCTTACTTCCTGCCGCCGCTCCTGCTTTGTACTCAGCAAGTCCCGCACAATTCACATCATTTTCCACTTCACATGGAATTCCGAATCGTTCTTCTACCGTCTTTTTGAATGCCGTTCCGATATAATTCGGGATCAGCGGTGCCGAATAGAAGATTTCACCTTTCTCAATGTCAACCATACCGGCTGTAGAAATACACACACCTGCGTCTGCCTCTTCTTTTAATGCTTCTACGATACCGATGACTTTATCAAGGATCGCCGGTCCGCCTTTCTGCGCTTCTGTCTTCATTTCTTTCTTTAACAATACTTCTGCATCTTCGCTCACAATACCATATTTGATTGCTGTGCCGCCGATGTCAATACTAATATATTTTTTCATCTCTGCTTTGCCTCTTTCATTTTCCTTCATTATACTCGTTCAGCCAGAAAAGGGCAAACCGTTCTTTTATGGTTTGCCCTCGACTTTTTCTGATTAAATCTTTACTTTAAATATTGCCTTTTTGATGGTTTCCGGTTCCTGAACCTGAACCGCTGTTCTGTGTCCGTCACTTGGATAACAGATCAGGAAATCTCCATCTGTCAGGACTACGGAAGAATTCTTTTCTCCATCCATCGGAAGAAAATCATCTTTTTCCACAAAATCTTTTAATTCCATATTCTGAATGAAGTTCAGATCGATCTGTTCATTTCCATGGATCATTACATGGACGTCCAGATAATTCTTATGTGCTTCCCAGAAACGTTCTTCCGGTGTTGTTGTTGTATATTCTACGATATTGACAAAAAGTCTGTCACCATCGATCTCATGACTTCCCTTTTCATAAGATGCAAGGTCGTGTGTCTTTGCATATTCAAAGCACTCTTTTACCTGTTCTTCTAAGAATGGGAATTCTGATAAATTATTGATATTTCCAAAAATCACGAAAATCGTCACTCCTTCTTAGTTTTTGTAAATGGTTGTGTTAGGAGCAGGTACGGAATTGTCTCCTTTTGCCTTTCTCCAGATGATACTTGCCGGGATACCAATTACCAGTGATACTACAATTGAGATGATTGAGTATGACCAGATTGATACGTGATCAGCAGGTACGAAGTATTTGATGTATACCATTACGCCTGATGCAACGATGAATGCACATACTGCACCAAATGTATTGGCAACCTTTGTAAATGCTCCAAGGATAAATGTTCCGATCAGGATACCAAGTACCAGTCCCATGAATCCATTGAACCATTCGTATGCAGATTTTACTCCGCCGTTAGCCAGTACCATAGCAACTACGATTGCGAAGATACCAACAATCAGAGATACATACTGTCCGATCTTTGTCTGTTTCTCAAAGCTTAATTCTTTCTTAGAAAGTCTTGCCTGGATATCCAGTGTCCAGCTTGATGCTACAGAGTTCAGACCTGTAGAAAGTGTAGACTGTGCTGCTGCATAAATAGCTGCTAACAGAAGTCCTGTTATACCAACCGGAAGCTCAAATGCGATGTAAGATGCGAAGATCTGGTCCTGAGCTGCTGCCGGTGGAAGTGTATTCTGCTGATAGAATACGTATAATCCTGTACCGATCAGGTAGAATACTGTTGCGATGAAGATTGATAATCCTCCGTTTGCAAGCATCATTTTGTTCAGTTTCTTTGTATCAGTTGTTGTTGTAAAACGCTGTACAATATCCTGGCTTGATACGTAAGATGCCATTGTATTGAATCCGGCACCAACGATCATGATGAATACGCTGTCTTTAAAAATATTAGCATTGAAGATTGGCTGATCTACAGCAAGGAACTTATGCTCTGTTGTCAGTGCATGTGCGATTGCTCCAAATCCACCATCTAAGTGTGCTAACAGGAAGATCAGTGCAAATGTAACACCGATCAGAAGTACAGATCCCTGGATGAAGTCTGTCCAAAGTACGGATTTAAGACCTCCTGTGTATGAGTAAATAATAGCAATGATACCCATGATAATGATCAGTAAGTTTACGCTGATTCCAGTCAGACTTCCAAGTACCATACATGGAAGGTACATGATGATTGACATACGTCCGATCTGGTAAATGATGAACATTACAGCTCCAAGTACACGAAGTCCTTTGCTTCCGAATCTCAGTTCCAGATAATGATATGCTGTATCAATATCCAGTTTGCTGTAGATTGGCAGGAAGAATTTAATCGTGATCGGGATAGCTAACAGCATACCAAGCTGTGCGAACCACATGATCCATGTTCCTGCGTATGAGTTTCCTGCTAATGACAGGAATGAAATCGGACTTAACAGTGTTGCGAAAATTGATACGGAAGTTACCCACCACGGTACAGTTCCGTCTCCTTTAAAATACTCTTTTCCTTTCATTTCTTTCTTTGCGAAATGAAGGCCGGCGAACAGTACAGCCGCGAGATAAACTACTAAAATGACTAAATCTACTACGGTAAACCCTTGCATCGTCTCTCTCCTTACAGATATTTTTCTTTCACGTATTTTTTATATAATCTTACAGATATTTAGCTTTTGCGTCGCGAACCATCTTAGCTGCTTCTTCAACGATAGCCATGTCTTCTTCTACTAATGCTGGCAGTGGCTCTCTTACTCCGCCAAGTTCCAGACCTTCGTTGATCTTTAACATAGCTTTGATCACTGCGTACATATTTCCGTGTGCAGAGCACATCTTATAGATAATCTCATCACAAGCATACTGGATTTCTCTTGCTTCTTCCATCTTTCCGGCTCTTACATACTCGTCTAATTTCAGATATAATTCCGGCATAACTCCGTATGTACCACCGATTGCTCCTTCAGCTCCAATGACACGTCCACTCATGAACTGCTCATCTGGTCCGTTGAAGATGATGTAGTCAGGGCCTGCTGCCTGTTTGAACATCTGGATATCCTGTACCGGCATAGAAGAGTTCTTAACACCAATTACGTTAGGATTCTTTCTCATCTCTGCGAAAAGTCCCTGTGTAAGAGCCACTCCTGCAAGCTGTGGAATGTTGTAGATTACGAAGTCTGTGTTTGGTGCTGCTGCACTGATGTCATTCCAGTACTGAGCGATTGCATACTCTGGCAGGTGGAAGTAGATCGGTGGGATTGCTGCGATTGCATCAACTCCAAGGCTTTCTGCATGTCTTGCAAGTTCCTGGCTATCTTTTGTGTTATTGCATGCAACGTGTGCGATAACTGTAAGCTTTCCTTCTGCTGCTTTCATAACGTTCTCAAGGATGATCTTACGGTCTTCTACGCTCTGATAAATACATTCTCCTGACGAACCGTTCACATATACACCTTTCACACCTTTTTCTACAAAGTATTTTGTCAGTGCCTGAACGCCTTCCGGGCTTACATTTCCTTCGTTGTCATAGCATGCATAGAATGCAGGGATTACGCCTTTGTACTTTTCAAGATTTCTCATGGTTTCTTTCTCCTTTTCTTTGTCTTTTTATATAAATTTAATTTAATAAGTTCCTTGCAGAATTATCTTTCCATTTCTTCTACAAATGATTTTGTGATCAGCTGCGGTCTTGTGATAATAGATCCTACAACAACACTGTACGCACCAAGCTCAATCACATGTTTTGCTTTTTCCGGTGTATTGATGTTACCTTCTGCGATTACTCTGTGTTTTGCTTTTGCGACAATCTTTCTTAAGATTTCGAAATCATTTGCCTCGATCTTATCGCCCTTGCTCTGCTCTGTGTAACCAACCATTGTAGTTCCGATGAAGTCAAATCCAAGTTCATCCGCATGCAGTGCTTCTTCCACTGTAGAACAGTCTGCCATGAATAACTGATCCGGATATTTTGCTTTTACTTCTTTAAAGAACTCATCTAATGTCTTTCCGCCAGGTCTCTTTGAAATAGTAGCGTCCATAGCGATGATTTCAGGTTTTACTTCCATCAGTTCTTCGATTTCTTTCATCGTTGGTGTAATGTAGATATCACTGTCATCATAATCTCTTTTTACGATTCCGATGATCGGCAGATCAACCTGTGACTGGATCTCCTTGATATCTTCTTTTGTATTTGCACGAATTCCGCTTGCACCTCCCTGTTTTGCAGCCAGTGCCATTCTTCCCATAATGAATGAAGAATGTAGTGGTTCATCTGGTAATGCCTGACATGATACAATTAATTTACCCTTCAGATTTTCAACTTTCTGATTCATTTTTTGTTCCCTCCTTCGTTCTGCAATCAGTATAGTATTGTTCGATTTTATTTTCAAGTACCTTTGTAGTTCTTGAAACTACTTTTATCCTTTTCAACACTTCTCTCTGTTTTGCCTATTTTAAAATCCGTTTTTTATGCAATATGCACAATTTCAGGTAATTTCTTTCCACTTTTGAAAGTAGTTTCAGTTCATGCTATTTTACTTGAAAATTCATTTATAATGTATATACTAATATTCAGAAACAAAAAAACAATAGAATAAGGAGAGATTTTATTATGGTAATTTATAAAGCAAAAGACTATCAGGATATGAGCCGTAAGGCCGCAAACATCATTTCTGCACAGATTATTATGAAGCCAAACTGTGTACTTGGACTTGCAACCGGATCTTCACCGGTCGGTACATATAAACAGCTGATCGAATGGTATAAGAAAGGGGATCTTGATTTTTCCCAGGTTACAAGTGTAAACCTCGATGAATACAAAGGACTCAGTCCTGAAAATGATCAGAGCTACAGATATTTCATGAATACCAATCTCTTTGATCATGTAAACATCGACAAAACCCGTACTTTCGTTCCGGACGGACTGGAAGCAGATTCCGCGAAAGCCTGCAACGATTATAATGCAGTCATCCGTAAGCAGGGCGGTGTAGACCTCCAGCTTCTCGGTCTTGGACACAACGGACATATCGGATTCAACGAACCAGGTGCCGCTTTTGAGAAAGAGACACACTGCGTAGATCTGACAGAAAGTACAATTGAAGCCAATAAGCGTTTCTTCGAATCTGAAGATGATGTTCCGAGACAGGCTTATACAATGGGAATCAAGAATATCATGCAGGCCAAGAAAATTCTAGTTGTTGTAAGCGGAGAAGATAAGGCAGATATCTTAAAAAAGGTCTTATACGGACCAATTACTCCGGAAGTTCCTGCTTCTATTCTTCAGTTACATAATGATGTTACGATTGTAGCTGATGAAGCAGCACTCAGTAAGATTGATATGTAATATGAATAAAAAATCCCGGTATGTGAATCAGACATTTTTGAGCATCCAGCTCATTGTCCTTTCACATACCGGGATCTTTTTCTGTATTCGATTATATTTGCGGCAGCCGGACTATTTTTGTAAAGCTGCTGCTTTTTTTCTTCCTGCAATGATCAGTATAGCGGATATCACTACAAGCCATAAAATCTTTCTTCAAAATATTTTCTGCTCACTCTTCCGGTAACAGTTAAATAACCTTTCTCTTTAAGCTCTGCATTCAATTCCTGAATAAGACTGTAGGCCTTTGATTTAGAAATACCAACTATCTCTTTAATTTCCTCTGCTGAAATAAATACATCTGTTTTATACATAATTTTTATCCTCCTCGTTCTGTATTTTTTCTTTCAAAATACATATGGGATAAAATATTGCGTATTACTAAATCAGTTATGAAATTTTTTATTTTTTGGAAAAATGGATATATTTTCGGAATAAAAATATCCTTTTTGGATATAAGAAATTACTCATAGATTTGTTTCACAATATCTTTTGTCTACAAAAAGTGTATCACGAAAGTAAAAAAAGAGCCCGAAACCCTTAAAGGGTTTGTGGCACTTTTTTAACTAACCAACTGTCAAAGATGAGACTATAACACGTTAACGCAGTAATTGCAAGATTATTTTTTCGACAAACCAGTATGTTTATGCTATTCTTATCTGGAGATATCAGAGTCCGCTTATTACCAGGCTGGTACAGATGGTTATTTCATTTAATCTGGCTTTAAGAAAGACGAGGAATTCAAAAACATGTTTAAGAAATTTTTAAAATATATCTCACAAAGTATTTCCGGAATGATCGGTGTCTCTATCTACATTCTGGCAGATACCTTTTTTATCTCTTACAAATGTGGCGCAGACGGACTTGCTGCCCTGAATCTGATCCTTCCGGTATTCGGACTGATTTTCGCAATCGGTTCAATGATCGGGATCGGTTCTGCCACACGCTACAGTATCAGTACCGCCAAAGGCGCATCTTCGGACTACTATTTTACCCAGTCCATCTTCTGGTGTCTCATATGCAGCATTCCTTTTATGCTCACCGGAATCTTCATTCCGCATAAAGCACTTGCACTTTTAGGGGCAGATGCCGGGCTCATCCGGCTTGGACGTAATTATATGCGTATCGTCCTGCTCTTTACCCCATTTTTTATGTCAAACTATACCTTTACGGCATTTGCAAGAAACGACCATGCAACCTCAACTGCCATGATCGGATCAATTTCCGGAAGCTTCTTTAATATTTTATTTGACTATATTTTCATGTTCCCTATGGATCTTGGATTTCTGGGTGCTGCACTTGCAACCGCTCTTTCACCGGTTGTGACGATGCTGGTATGTTCGACACATTATCTTGGAAAGAATAACCATGTAGAATTTCACTGGCGCACACCTTCTCTTCGCCGGATCATCGGATGCTGCCAGCTTGGTGTTTCTGCATTTTTTGCTGAAATTTCTTCCGCTGTCATTACGATTATATTTAACATGCTGATCCTGCGCATTGCGGGAAATATCGGGATCGCAGCCTACGGCGTAGTTGCAAATATTTCACTGGTCGCAATGGCGATCCTAAACGGACTTGCTCAGGGTGCACAGCCACTGATCAGCCAGAGTTACGGAAAGGGTAAACATGATCTAGTCCGTAAATTTCTCAACTGGTCTCTTGCTGCAGCACTTCTGATCGAGCTTGTGATCGTTGTACTGATCTACGGATTTACGGATACCTTTATCAGTATCTTTAACAGCGAACATAATCTCCAGCTGCTTGCTTACGCCCATACCGGTCTCAGGCTTTATTTCCTTGGCTTTTTAGTTGCCGGTATCAATATTGTGCTGGTTGCCTATTTTTCCGCAATCGACCGGGCACGTCCTGCCGTCCTTGGTTCTGTCATGCGCGGCATTATCGCAATTGCTTTCTGTGCGATCCTGTTCTCACAGATCCTGGGGCTGAATGGAATCTGGCTTTCCTTCTTAGGATCAGAAATCATCACATTTTTTGTGATTCTGATTTTCCGGAAATCCTGATTTTGTAATTGACAATTTTTCTTTTATCATGTATATTTTAATTATAGTAATTATTCTTATTATCAAGTTTTAGAAGTCAGGAGGAATGTCATATGGATAAAAAAGCACTTTACAATTTATCTTATGGAGTATTTATGCTCGCAACACGCTCTGGGAATGTAATAAACGGATGTATTACCAACACCTGCATCCAGGTTGCGAATAATCCGGTACGGATCGCAATCTCTGTGCTGAATAGCAACTATACCTGTGATCTGATCAAAGAGAGCGGCATTTTTACGTTAAGCCTGCTTGACCAGACCTGCTCTTTTGAAACGATCCGGCATTTCGGTTTCCAGTCCGGCAGAGATGTTGATAAATTCGCAAATATTACTGCACCGGCAGATGAAAATGCAGTTCCTTACCTCGGATGGCAGGCATGTTCTGTTCTCAGCGCAAGAGTAGTTTCCAGACAGGATCTTGGAACACATACCCTTTTTATTGCTGAAGTAACCGATGCGAAACTTTTAAGTGACAATCCGCCTCTGACTTACGCAGATTATCAGGCACATATAAAGCCAAAACCGGAACAGAAAAAAGAGGATAAGAGGATTATCGGATGGCGCTGTAAGATCTGCAATTATGTATACGAAGGAAGCAATCTTCCGGAAGAATTCACCTGCCCGCTCTGTGGACACGGCGCAGATGATTTCGAACCGATTTATGAAAATGCATAGCCTGTTGGAAAATAGACGTTTCAAAAAGAGGGAGTGTATGACTTAAGTTTAAGTCACGCACTCCCTTTTCCAAATCTCCTGTTTTCCGATATTTCTTTTCTAAAATACCATCAGTTTATAAATATTTTCCACATCTTTCTGATCAAGAGTTGCAAATCCTTCCACTGTACCAGTATTTACATCTCCATAACAACAGGTATGTGCCAGCTTTTCAATATCTTCTTCTTTGGCTCCAAGCTCTGCAAAATTCTTTGGCATTCCAATCGAAATTAAAAAGTTTCGAAGTGCCTCAATTCCTTCCAGTGCCGTTCTCTTTGGATCTGCAAAATCCATCTGACAGCCCCAGACACGGACTGCAGCCTGCGCAAAACGCATCACATTGTGTTCCAGTGTATAAGTAAATACAGCCGGCATAACAACCGCAAGCCCTGCACCGTGCGCGCAGTCATATAGTGCAGATAATTCGTGCTCAATGTTGTGGCTTGTCCAGTCCTGTGTACGTCCTACTCCGCAGGAATTATTGTGTGCCATCATACCTGCCCACATAATGTTTGCTCTTGCCTGATAATTATCCGGATCTGCAATGACTCTCGGTCCTTCATGGATCATCGTCAGAAGAAGCCCTTCGATCATACGGTCTGTCACTTCTACTTCTTCGGTATTGGTCAGATAACGCTCATACAGATGTGCCATAATATCCGTAATTCCGCAAGCTGTCTGATATGCCGGAAGTGTCTGTGTAAGTGCCGGGTTCATGATCGTGAATTTCGGACGGAATGCTTCTCCGGTTGCCCCTCTTTTGAACATTCCTTCTTCTTTTGTAATAACAGAGTCCGGTGATCCTTCGCTTCCTGCTGCTGAAATCGTAATAACTGTTCCGATCGGAAGTGCTTCTTCGACAAGCTTTCCTTCATAATAATCCCAGAAATCTCCATCGTAAACCGCACCTGCCGCAATCGCCTTTGCGGAATCAATGGTACTTCCGCCTCCGACTGCAAGTACAAAGTCTACTTTTTCTTTCCGGCACAGATCAATTCCTTCATATACAAGACCACTTCTCGGATTTGGCTTTACGCCTCCTAATTCTACATAAGAAATTCCTTCCCCGTCCAGAGATTTTTTAACACGGTCCAAAAGTCCGGAATGAATGACAGAACCTCCGCCATAATGGAGCAGTACACGGTTGCCGCCAAAACGTTTTACATACTTTCCGGTATCATTTTCAGTATCCTTACCAAAAGCAAAATAAGTCGGTGCATAAAATGTGAAATTTTCCATCTTTTATTTCCTTCTTTCCTCTTATGATTTTCTGCTAATTTTTAGTATAAATCCTTTTTTGGGTCTTCGCAAGATGACGTAGAAAATATTATTCTCTCCCTGCTCTTCGAATAAATTTTCATAATACATCCAAGCCAAAATCAGTATTTTTCCATATGCACACAAAATGGCTGCCACCCGGACAGCCATTTCCCATATCTCTTTATTTTCCGGCTTCTTCTACAGCCGCTTTCATTTTCTTCACATACTCAGCCACATACGGCACACAATCCTCACCATACTTTGCAACGATCTTCACGATTGCCGATCCCACGATCGCACCATCGGAAAGGGATGCCATCTCCTTTGCCTGCTCCGGCTCGGCAATTCCAAAACCTACCGCGCAAGGGATATCTGTCACTTCTCTTACCTTCTCGATCATCTCACCGATATTGGTTGTAATCTGCTTTCTGACTCCGGTAACACCAAGTGAAGACACGCAATAGAGAAATCCTTCCGCTTCTTTTGCAATCATTTTGATTCTTTCATGAGAAGTCGGCGCGATCAACGATACCAGTTCGATCCCATATTCCTTACAGACTCCTGAAAGCTCTCCCTTTTCCTCGAACGGAACATCCGGTACGATCACGCCTGCCATACCGCATTCCACACATCGCTGCATGAACTTCTCTTTTCCGTAAGTAAAAATTGGATTGACATAAGTCATAAATACCATCGGAATATGGATCTCATCCTTTACTTCTTTTATCGCATCAAATAATTTGTCCAGAGTACAACCCGCTGAAAGTGCCCGTTCATCAGCCTCCTGGATCACCGGTCCTTCTGCGATCGGATCAGAAAATGGGATTCCGACCTCGATCAGGTCTGCTCCTGCCTCCTGCATTGCAAGGATCAGTTTTTTCGTCACATCCAGAGACGGATCCCCTCCTGTGATAAATGGGATAAATGCTTTTTTATTTTCAAATGCTTCGCTTATCTTATTCATAGATTTCCACTCCTCTGTATCTAGCAATTGCCGCTACGTCTTTATCTCCACGTCCGGATACGGTTACAACGATGATCTTATCCTTGTCCATAGTCGGTGCCAGCTTCATTGCATAGGCGATCGCATGTGCACTTTCTACTGCCGGGATGATTCCCTCCGTTCTTGACAGATATTCAAATGCATTTACCGCTTCCTCGTCGGTGATCGGCACATACTCCGCTCTGCCTTCAGCTGCAAGCATTGCATGCTCCGGTCCGATTCCCGGATAATCCAGTCCTGCTGAAATCGAGTAAACCGGTGCGATCTGTCCGTCTTTGTTCTGGCAGAACAGAGATTTCATACCATGGAAAATTCCAGTTGTACCATTTGCGATCGTTGCCGCATTTTTCTCAGTATCCACACCAAGTCCCGCTGCCTCACATCCGATGAGCCGGACTTCCTTATCCGGAATAAATTCGTAAAATGTTCCCATCGCATTGCTTCCGCCTCCGACACAGGCAATCACTGCATCCGGAAGACGTCCTTCTTTTTCCAGCATCTGCGCTTTGATCTCTTCTCCGATGACCTTCTGGAAATCACGGACGATCATTGGAAATGGATGTGGTCCCATAACAGAACCTAATACATAAAGAGTATCATCCATACGGTTTGCCCATTCCCTCATCGTTTCGTTGACCGCATCTTTGAGCGTCATGGTTCCGCTTGTAACTGCGTGTACCTTTGCTCCAAGAAGTTCCATACGATAGACATTCAGTGCCTGACGGTCCGTATCCTCTTTTCCCATAAAGATTTCACATTCCATATCCATCAGTGCTGCGGCTGTTGCTGTTGCCACGCCGTGCTGTCCGGCTCCGGTCTCTGCAATAACACGGGTTTTTCCCATTTTCTTTGCAAGAAGCACCTGTCCTAAAACGTTGTTGATCTTATGTGCACCGGTATGATTGAGATCTTCACGTTTCAGATAAATCTTTGCTCCGTCAAGATCTCTGGTCATCTTCTTTGCCTCATATAAAAGTGACGGGCGACCTGCATAGTTCTTTAACAGATCATCCAGTTCCCGGTTAAATTCCGGATCATTTTTATATTTCTCGTAGGCTTCTTCTACCTCATGCACCGCATTCATCAGTGTTTCCGGCACATACTGTCCGCCGTATTCTCCATATCTTCCTTTACTCATGATTTCGTACCCTTTCTATGAATTCCTCTATTTTTGTTTCATCCTTCACGCCATCCGTTTCGACTGCGCTGCTCACATCCACCGCAAACGGATTGCATCTGGAAATATTTTCGTTTACATTTTCTGCATCCAGACCACCTGCAAGAAAATATGGCTTTGTAAGCTTTGGGATCAGTGCTTTGTCAAAACCGGTTCCGCTGCCACCATATTGCCCTTTTACATAAGTATCCAGAAGCAGATAATCCACATCCAGCTTTTCTGCCTCCAGAATCTGCTCTTTTGACTGCACCCGCACCGCCTTGATAAGCGGAGTATCCGGCAGGTTCTTCCTGATCTCTTCTATATAACAGTCATCCTCATTCCCGTGAAGCTGCACCAGCTGAATGATCCCTTCCCGGCAAAGTTCTGTGACATTTTGAATCGGTTCATTTACAAAAACTCCAACTGCCGGAATATCCGGATCCAGTGCTTCACGTAGTTTTCCCGCCTGTTTTTTGTCAATTTTTCTCTTGCTTTCCGCAAATACAAACCCGACAAAATCCGGCTTCAGGCGATTCACGATCCCGATGTCTTCCGGTCTTTTCAGACCACATATTTTAATTTTAGTTTTTCCCATTTATAAGCTTCCACCATTCAGTTTTTCAAGCGCCGCTTTCTTATCCGGGCTTCTCATCAGTGTCTCACCGATCAATACCCCGTTCACTTTCGCCTCGCGCAGTTTTTCAATATCTTCCGCTGTCTTTATCCCACTTTCTGCCACAAAAAGAACATTTTTCGGTGCCAGACCGCGAAGCCGGATGCTGTTACCGATATCCACGGTGAAATCCTTCAGATTCCGGTTATTTACACCGATTACCCTTGCTCCCGCTTCAATCGCTGACTGCATTTCTTCTTCATCATGGACTTCCACCAATGCGGAAAGGCCAAGCCGGTCCGCAACTTTTATGTATCTTTTCAGTGTCTCGGTATCCAGAAGTGCACAGATCAGAAGCACCACCGAAGCCCCCAGTGTCTTTGCCTCATAGATCATATACTCATCAATGGTAAAATCCTTTCTGAGCACCGGGATCGATACATTTTCCGTAATCTCTTTCAGGTAAGCATCCTTCCCCTGAAAATATTTTGGCTCTGTCAGACAGGAAATCGCGGCTGCCCCTGCTTTTTCATACTCCCTCGCAATCTCCAGATACGGGAAATCCTGCGCGATCACACCCTTTGACGGGGACGCTTTTTTCACCTCACAGATATAATGGATCCCCGGCTCTGCAAGTGCCTTTTCAAATGGGAATCCGGTATTGGCATCCATCGCCATTGCCCTTCTGCAGATTTCCGAATACGGAACCTTTCTTTTTGCTTTTTCCACACGCAGCTTCGTATCTGCTGCAATCTTTTCTAAAATCATTGCCCTCTCCTATTTTGCTGCGACTGCTTTTGTTGCCTCACGGAACTCTTCGTACTTCTTAAGTGCTGCTCCGCTCTCGATCAGTTCTTTTGCTTTTTCCACGCCTTCGGCAAGCGAGATTCCGTCAATTCCAAGGTAAAGTGCCATACCTGCATTCATCAGAACCACATCTCTCTTTGCCCCAGTCTCTTTTCCGGTCAAAATATCCATCGTGATCTGTGCATTTTCTTCCGGTGTTCCCCCGATCAGATCAGCAAGCGGGCATCTGGACAGCCCGAACTGTTCCGGTGTGATCGTATAAGAAGTAATTTCTCCAAAACGAATTTCGTGTACATCCGTTTCTCCGGTGAGTGTAATTTCATCCAGCCCGTCCTCGCCACATACGGCAACGCCCCTGGTCACACCCAGGTTGGAAAGTACCTCTGCCATCGTTCCTGCAAGCTCTTTATCATATACACCGAGAAGCTGCATGGTTGCCGCTGCCGGATTGGAAAGAGGTCCGAGAATATTGAATACCGTTCTCACTCCCAGCTCCTTTCTGACCGGTGCCGCATATTTCATCGATGAGTGGTAAACCGGTGCAAACATGAAGCAGATACCAGTCTCGTTTAATACTTTTTCATTCTGCTCCGCAGTAAGTGCAACTTCCACACCAAGCTTTTCAAGAACATCAGCCGCTCCGCTCCGGCTAGACACGCTGCGGTTTCCATGCTTTGCAACCGGCACGCCGCCTGCTGCCACTACAAATGCAGAGGTTGTGGAAATGTTGAAGGTTCCCACCTGGTCTCCGCCCGTTCCGACGATATCAATGACTTCCCTCTCCGGTTTGATCTTCACACCCTTTTCACGCATCACTTCTGCAAATGCGGTGATCTCATCAATGGTCTCACCCTGCATGGAAAGTGCCATCAAAAGACCTCCCATCTGCGCCTGAGTTGCAGTACCATCCATCATTTCTTCCATGACACCTCTTGCCTCTTCGTATGTAAGATCTTCTTTTCTTGTTAACTTTGCAATTGCTTCTCTGATCATAATTTTTGTCCTCCATCTTGTCTGCCTTGTTGTCTCTGCTATTTTATGTAAAATGTATTTTGTTAAATTTTCACGTGTACCTGAAATCCTTACTTCTTCTTTCTGTTCGATACCATATGATCCAGGCAACACCTTTCCTCTCTACAGCCCCAGGAAATTCTCCAGAATCTTCCTTCCCTTCGGTGTCAGAATCGATTCCGGATGAAACTGTAATCCGTACACCGGATACTCTTTGTGCTGGACTGCCATCACTTCTCCGTCATCTGCAGTAGCTATCACTTTTAAAGTTCTCGGTATCTTTTCGGTATCCGCCGCCAGAGAATGGTATCTTGCCGCATCGATTTCTTCCGGCATTCCATGAAAGATCGGACTTGCTGTGTCAATTTTTACGTTGCTTTTTTTACCATGCATCAGTTCCTTTGCATGGATGATCTCACCACCGTAGGCTTCGCAGATCGCCTGATGCCCAAGGCAGACTCCCATGATCGGAAACTTGCCCTGCAGCTTCTGTACTACTTCTTCACACACACCGGCATCCTTTGGATATCCCGGTCCCGGAGATAAGATGATCTTATCCGGATGCAGATTCTCAATTTCTTCTACCGTAAGCTCATCATTTCGGATGACCTTAATATCCGGGTTGATACTTCCTGCCATCTGCACCAGATTGTAGGAAAAGCTGTCGTAATTATCAATTAAAAGAATCATTATTCCAGTACCTCCTTTGCTGCCTTGATCGCATTCATCACAGCTGCTGCTTTGTTTGCTGATTCCTGGTATTCATTTTCCGGAATACTGTCGGCTACAATTCCGCCGCCCGCCTGTACATAGACTCTTCCGTCTTTCTTGACTGCCATCCGGATCGCAATACAGGTATCCATATTGCCGGTGAAATCCAGATATCCGAGTGCGCCTCCGTAGACACCTCTCTCTTCGCTTTCCAGCTCCTCGATGATCTCGCATGCACGGATCTTTGGCGCACCGGAAAGAGTTCCTGCCGGAAGTACAGACTCGATCGCGCTGAGTGCATCACAGTCATCCCGGATATCTCCTTCCACCTGTGAGCAGATGTGCATGATCTTTGAATACTTGTGGATCATCATATATTTCGTAACTTCCACCGAATCGAATTTGGAAATCCGCCCCAGATCATTTCTTCCAAGATCTACCAGCATGTTATGCTCGGAAAGCTCTTTTTCATCGGAAAGAAGATCTGCTTCCAGTTCCTGATCCTCTTCTTCTGTCAGTCCTCTTGGTCTGGATCCTGCTACCGGGAATGTGGTAAGCCTGCCATTTTCCAGCCGGACAAGCGTCTCCGGCGAGGTACTCATGATCTCTTCGTCATCAATCTTCATGTAAACCATGTACGGAGATGGGTTCGTGGTTCTGAGCACCCGGTAAGGATTGATCAGACTTCCCTCATACGGACTGGAAAACTGTCTGGAAATGACTGCCTGGAAAATATCTCCGTCCACGATATACTCTTTTGTCTTTTCAACCAGCCTGCAATACTCTTCTTTACTGACGTTGCAGGTAAAATCAATCTTACTTTTTGACACCGGGATATCTGCTGTCTGCTGGCTTCGGATCAGGTTTGCCAGATCCTGGATCTGTGCGGTTGCCTTTCCATAATTCTCCATCACCTTATCTGTTTTCATGTTGACGATAATGCTGATCTTCTGTTTCAGGTGGTCATAGGCAATCACTTTATCGAAAAGCATCATATCGTAATCATTGAAGGTTCCTTTTTTGATCTTCAGCTTCGGCTCTGCGTATCCGATCATCGCATAAGCAAAATATCCGACAAATCCTCCGGCAAATGGTGGCAGTCCGGCAAGCCGCGGCGCTTTATAATCTTTCAGGATCTCCCGCAGCACTTCAAGCGGTTTGTCTGTCACCTTTTCCGTTTCTTCGCCGTCCTTTTCTATCGTTACTTTTCCACAACTGCATTTTACACGCATCACCGGATCAAACCCAAGGAAAGAATAACGTCCCCACTTTTCGCCTCCCTCTACACTCTCCAGCAGATAATAGCGTTTGCTGACTGCTGCGAGCTTCCGTAGAAGTGTGATCGGTGTAATAACGTCTGCGTAAATCTCACGGCAAACCGGAATGATGTCATAATCCGGTGCCATTTTTAAAATTTCATCACAATCTGGGTACATGATTCTTTCCTCCTGAATTTTCGTTGTTGTTTTTATGTTGAGTAAGCTTGTTTTTGAATGATTTACACCGGGCGTGCGTCTTTACACACCTCGATTACGCTACGCTGCATCTCGGTCGTGTGAAGACTGCTTATACGTCCTGTAAAGAATCATTCTTTGTGCGAGCACAAAATGATTCTTTTTCGGACGTGCACGCCCTCTTTGTAGCACGCAAAAAGAGCCTTTGTCCTCGTATAAGTTTTTCACTTATACAGGGACAAAAGCTCTTGAAATTCTACTTCTGCGGTACCACCCTTATTGTCGGTCTGCGCCGACCTCTCAACTGCGTACTGACATACACATCTCCTTGGTAACGGGCGAGCATCCCGTCAGCGTCTACTCCTGCTCTGCAGTTTCAAGCTGCCCTCACAAGTCCATTCGGTAAAAACTGTTACTACTGCCTTTCCACCATCGGCAGCTCTCTGGAAATAAATATCTTTACTTACTCCTCTTGTTCATCGGTTTATTGCTTTAATTAGTTGTAGTATATGCTGACATTTTCCATTTGTCAACTGATTTTTTTATTTATTTTTGCAAAATTCCGCAATTGTCTCAATTACTTTGTTCATCTGAAATGGCTTCGGCAGATGTGCATTCATTCCTGCTTCCATACATCTTCTGGCATCCTCTTCAAATGCATTCGCCGTCATTGCAATGATCGGAATATCTTTTGCATCCTGCCGGTTCATCGTGCGGATCCTTTTCGTTGCAGTGATTCCATCCATGTTTGGCATCATGATATCCATCAGGATCGCATCAAAAGTTCCCGGTTCACTTCCGACAAATGCATCGACCGCCTGCTGTCCATCCTTCACCAGAGTAATGTGAGCGCCTTCATCCTTCAGCAATACCTCTGCAATCTCCGCATTCAGCTCATTGTCTTCCGCAAGCAGAAGACTGAGTCCAGAGATACTCGGAGTCTCCTCTTCCGGAAGGCTCTCCACCTTTTTCTTTTCCTGTGCCACCTCGAAAGGAAGCGTGATGATAAATGTACTGCCCTTTCCCTCTGTACTGCTCACTTCGATTGTACCATTCATTTTGTGGACAAGTGTATTGACAATTGCCATTCCAAGTCCGGTCCCGTTATAAACACTTCTTGCGTCCGTATGCTCCTGCGCAAACGGTTCAAAGATATGCTTCAGGAATTCCTGGCTCATCCCTCTTCCCGTATCTGAAATGATCCATCGATAGGTGACAATTCCATCCTTTAACCCTAAATTTTCCAGACGGATCTTTACTTTTCCACCAACCTGATTATATTTCACACAGTTCCCATACACATTCAGGAAAAGCTGACGGACATGTAATGCACTCGCATACACATACGGGAACTCTACCTTATCCGATGTTCTGTCATACTCTATGTTAACACCTGCTTCTGCTGCACGTTGCTCCATGATCGTCAGAATATCCCGCGATAACTCATTTAAATTTACCACCTCATGTGCCAGAACCATCTCTCCACTTTCCAGTTTGCTCATCTGCAGCACATCATTGATCAGTGCCAGAAGATGATTGGCTGCTACCAGCATTTTCTCCCGGTTTTTATCTACCTGTTCTCTGTCGTCCGGATGCTTCGCGTCAATCTTAAGTAAACCGATAATTCCATTTAACGGTGTCCTTATATCGTGGCTCATCCGGGAAAGGAATCCTGTCTTCGCAGTGTTCGCCGCCTTCGCTTCCTCTGCCGACTTTTTGATTTCTTCTGCGTAACGCGCCTCCTTATAACTCCGCATTCCACGTTGCCAGTACAGCATCGCGATCAGGACCGCAAGGAGTGCACCTAACAGACTGTTCAGCCAAAGCTGTGATTTGGAATACCATCCTTCTTTCGGGCATATTTCAAAATACCAGGTATCATTCGGAACCTCACATACGACTTCCAGGGCATTATCCATCACCGGTTCCTCGCATTGCGCAATCGTGAGCTTTTTACCTGTGACAGGATTCTTTTTCCATACCTGATAATGATAAGATGCTTCCTCCAGCTTTTCCAGCTTAACCTCATCTATAAATTTCTCCCAGTCAATAACCAGAATCGTAAATCCCCAGAATTCTTCCTGCCCGTTTTCTCCTTTCACATAGACCGGATCGAATAATAATGCGCCATCTCCGCCCTGCACCAGCTGAAACGGACCTGCGATCGTATATTCTCCACTGTTTTTTGCGATTGTTGCACTTGTCTTCCGATCCGGGTCAGTAAGCATGTCCAGTCCCATTGCTTCTTCATTCCCACTCAGCGGATACACAGACGATACGGTGCCGCCTTTTGCCAGTTCGATCACATCGATCACATCATCATCGGCCATCATAAACCCGGAAAGCTCCGTAAAATGTTCATCGGATATCGTACTTCCGGACTCAATGATCTGTTTCAGCAGATCGGATTTTGACAGATATTTATTAATCTGCGCCTCTATTCTCCGGACTGTAGCCTCCGCTGTATACGTCGCTTTTAATTTTTCTTCATTTATGCGGTTCATTATCTGCAAATGCACCGCACAATTTATCCCGATAAACATAACAATAAATACCAGTATTGTCTTGTTCCGGATTCTCCCAGTATATTTTTTCTTATCCATAGCTGTATTTTCTCTTAGTTGTCCTCCAGAGCAAACTCTGTAAATTTCTCCATCTCTTTTGTTTTGAACTTGTTTTTATGATAGAAAATCTGACGATACATCGTAATTTCTATATCTTTCACATCCAAAAGTGTGAGTTTCTTTTTCTCAATATCATCTTCCACTGCAAAACGCGGCAGGAATGAAACGCCTCCCCCACGCATCAGCATTTTTTTGATAAATGCAGTATCACTGATCTCCAGCATCGGAGAAAGCTCTTTTCTTCTTAACGCCAGCTGACCATCAAGTGCCTGCCTGTAATTGGCATTGCGCTCTGTAAGATAAAAAGGCTCTTTCAGCAGATCATCAAGCAATAAATTTCTTTCTTTTGCCAATCGATGACTGACCGATGTCACAAACATAACCGGTTCTGCCTTCTCCATCACCTTGATCCAGTTGCTGTCCCATCTTGGTGTATCCAGAATATAAATCAGATCCAGTTCATTATGTTCCATCATCTGGATCAGCTTTTCCGGAGAATCTACCGTGATCCGGATAGAAACCCTGGGATACTGTTCCCTGAATTTCCTTATGATCTTTGGAAATTTCACCGTACACAGAGACTCGATCGTCCCGATGTGAAGTGGATTTTTCAATTCATCCGTATCATTCATGGATGCTTTTGCCTGATGAACATCATAAAGGATCCGGTTAGCATGCTCCAGAAATTCTTCCCCCTGCGGAGTAAGCACCACTTTCTTTCCTGTCCTGTCGAACAGCCTTTTCCCAAGTTCGTTTTCCAGCTGGCGGATCTGAACCGTCACTGCCGACTGCGAATACCCCAGCATCTCTGCCGTTCTGGAAAAGCTCTGCATCTGCGCGATCTGTATAAAAGTCTGTAATTGACGTAATTCCATCTTCTAACTCCATTATGAAAAATTTTCAACATCTTCATAAAATCTATGAATTTGTTTCACTCATAAGTTGATGGTACAATATAACTAATAAGACGTCAATCCTTTTTACGTACGTGAAACTATTATTTTACAGGAGGTTTACTATGTCCTTTATCAGTGTTTTTGATGTCATGGGACCGAATATGATCGGACCATCCAGCTCCCATACTGCAGGAGCTGCCAGAATCGCTCTGCTTGCAAGAAAGCTTCTCACCGGTTCTCTTAAAAAAGTAGAATTTACCCTTTATGGATCTTTTGCCAAAACCTATCATGGTCATGGTACGGACCGTGCTCTTCTCGGCGGTATTATGGGGTTTGCCACCGATGACGTGCGCATCCGCGATTCCTTCCAGATCGCAACAGACAACGGAATCGAATATTCTTTCATTCCGAACAACGTAGAAACCGACGTGCACCCGAATACCGTTGATATCCTGATGGTAAATGAAAAAGGGCAGGAGATGACGATCCGCGGAGAATCTCTCGGCGGCGGAAAAGCCCGCCTGTGCCGGATCAACGGTGTAGAGGTTGATTTTACCGGAGAATACAGCTCGATCGTCGTTGTCCAGAAAGATGCACCGGGCGTTGTTGCTTACATTACCAAATGCCTCAGCGAACTTGGAATCAATATCGCATTCATGCGTCTGTTTCGCGAATCCAAAGGAAATACCGCTTATACCATCGTAGAATCCGATGATCTGGTACCGGAAGATATCGCAGATACAATTAGAAGAAACAAAAATGTATACAACGTTATGGTTGTTCAGATGTAATTGGAAGGAGAATACAGATTATGGATTTTAGAAATGCAAAAGAATTATTAAAAGTCTGTCAGGAACAGAACCTTTCAATTTCTGCTGTAATGCTTCAGAGAGAGCTCACAGAAGGAGAACAGGATCCGGAAGAGACAGACCGCAAAATGGACCGTGTTCTTGAGATCATGAAATCAGCCGCTTCTACTCCGATCCATACCCCGGTCAAATCCATGGGTGGACTGATCGGTGGCGAAGCAAAAAAAATCTCAGATCACAAAGATGCCGGAAAAAGTCTTTGCGGGGATCTTCTGGAAAGAGCTGTCATTTACGCGATGGCAACTCTGGAAACCAATGCTTCCATGGGTGTGATCGTAGCCTCCCCGACTGCCGGATCTGCCGGTATCGTTCCGGGACTTCTGCTTGCCCTCCAGGAAACCTATGATCTTTCCGATGAACAGATCAAGCAGGGACTTTATAATGCCAGCGCGATCGGCTATCTTGCTATGCGCAATGCAACTGTCGCCGGAGCAGTCGGCGGATGTCAGGCAGAAGTCGGAATCGCATCTGCAATGGCGGCATCCGCAACCGTTGAACTGATGGGCGGATCCCCGGAACAGTCCCTTGCCGCAGCATCCACTGTTCTTATGAACATGCTCGGTCTGGTCTGCGACCCGGTCGGCGGACTGGTCGAATATCCTTGTCAGAACCGTAATGCTGCCGGTGTGGCAAATGCAACGATCGCTGCAGAGATCGCCCTTTCCGGAGTACGCCAGCTGATTCCATTCGATGAAATGCTGGAAGCTGTGTACACTGTAGGAAAGCGTCTTCCGGCAGAGCTTCGCGAGACAGCCCTCGGCGGATGCGCAACGACACCTTCTGCATGCGCAGCCTGCCATATGTGTGATTAAGCTGTGTAATGTTTTGCAAATATAGACCAACACACACTGCTTGCAATTTTACGATATAAAAAGCTTTGGCTTTTTATAAATGAAAAGCTTCTTTTTCAGAAACGGCCCTCCTGTTTTTCTGAAAAGAAGCTTTTTTGTTTACTTATTTTGATTTTCTCACTTACTATCATGACATCTCATAATAATGTGCATAAATTCCACCCTGCTCAAGCAATTCATCATGATTTCCCCGTTCAGCGATTCCATTATTTGCAACCACAAGAATCTCATCTGCATTGCGGATCGTAGAAAGCCGGTGAGCGATCGTGATCGTGGTCCGGTTCTTCGCAAGCTCTTCCAGGCTCTGCTGGATCCAGCGCTCACTCTCATTGTCAAGCGCACTGGTCGCCTCGTCCAGAATGAGGATCGGTGGGTTCTTAAGAAATACTCTTGCAATCGAAATCCTCTGCTTCTGTCCACCCGACAGACGGGTTCCTCGTTCTCCTACAAAGCTGTCATATCCATCCGGCAGGGACATGATAAATTCATGGATATTTGCCTTCTTCGCCGCATCGATAATTTCTTCCATCGATGCCCCCGGTTTTCCATAAGCAATATTTTCCCTGATCGATCCACAGAACAGATAGACATCCTGCTGTACCAGCCCGATCTGGCTTCTCAGACTTTCCAGTGTCAGCTTTCTTACATCCTGCCCGTCGATCGTGATCACACCTCCGGTCACATCATAAAATCTCGGAAGCAGGGAACAGATCGTCGTCTTTCCACTTCCAGACGGTCCCACAAGGGCAATGGATCTGCCAGCCGGGATCTTAAAGGATACCCGATCCAGTACCGGCGTATCATCGTCGCTGTAATGGAAAGAAACATCTTTATATTCCACTTCACCCTTTACATTTTCAAGCGGCTTCGCATCCGGTGCATTTACAATCTCCGGCTCCGTCTCCACAACATCCAGAAAGCGCCGGAAACCGGAAAGACCTTTCTGCATCATCTCGGTAAGCTCCACAAGAATCTGGATCGGGCTGATAAAAATTCCGATGTAAAGCGCATACATGGCAAGATCTGCAGCTTCCATTTTCCCATGTGCGATCAGCCATCCACCGAACACTAATGTGATCAGATACATCATTCCCTGGAAGAAAAGATTGCCGCTCATAAAGCTTCCCATACAATGATAGTTTGCATCTTTGGATACCAGAAATCCTTCATTGCTTTTCTTGAATTTCTCCCGTTCAATCTTTTCATTTGCAAAAGACTGCACCACACGGATTCCCGCAAGCGTATCCTGCAGACTGGAATTGACATCCCCGATCTTTCTCCGGTTGTCCATAAAAGTCTCCTGCATCTGACGGTTCTGCTTATAAGAAAAGATCAGCATAAATACAACCATCACAAGCAGCGGAACCGCCAGCCTCCAGTTGATAAGAAACAAAAATATGAACGATCCGACAATTTTGATCACAGATATAAATAAATTCTCCGGTCCATGGTGTGCAAACTCGGAAATGTCAAACAGATCCGATACCAGCTTACTCATCATCTGTCCTGAATTATTCTGGTCATAATAAGAAAAAGAAAGTCTCTCATAATGATCAAATAACTTCTGGCGCATATCCCGTTCCATATGTGCCCCCATCATATGGCCCTGATAACTGACATAATATTTACAAAACGTCTGTATGATATACATCACAAGCAAAGCCAGTCCGATCGGCAAAAGTGCTCCAAGAATCTGTGACGGATCCTCTATAAATAAAGTCTTTGTCAGTGATCGTAAAATCTGTGGAAATGCAAGATCCACCAGACTGATGATCGCCGCACAGATCAGATCCAGAAAGAATACTGTCCTGTACGGCGCATAATATTTTACAAATTTTTTCAGTGTATGCATCACTTTCTTTTGTGCAATGTCCGGATTCCCCGTTTTATCACACTTTACCTCCTTGTCCCCAAAATCATATATTGTTATTATATCTGGAATCTTTCGTTATTTCCACCTTATTCTCAAATTACTTTTGGAATTTCCTTTCCTTCATCTTTTTATTCTGCTGTTTTTATGCTATGATAGGACGGATTGTTATGAGAGTAACTTATTTATTTTACTTGAAAGGGGTATTTCTATGAATTTTGTAACAAAAAGCTGGAAAGGCATCTTACTTTGTCTGGTCATCGCCGTTCCATGCTGGTTTCTCGGACAGACATTTCCGATCATCGGCGGACCGGTATTCGGTATCCTTGCCGGAATGATCATCACTTTATTATTAAAAGACAAATCCATGTTTCAGGACGGTATTACTTTTGTGTCAAAGAAGGTTCTTCAGTACGCAGTAATCCTTCTCGGTTTCGGACTGAATCTCTCCGTGATTCTGGAAACCGGAAAACAGTCACTGCCAATTATCATAACGACGATTTCAACATCCCTGATCATTGCATATCTGTTACATAAAGTTATGCATGTACCGGGAAATATTTCCACACTGGTCGGTGTCGGATCTTCCATCTGCGGAGGCTCTGCAATTGCCGCAACAGCACCGGTCATTGATGCGGATGATGAAGAAGTTGCACAGGCAATCTCTGTTATCTTCTTTTTCAACATGCTCGCCGCACTGTTCTTCCCGTCACTTGGTGCACTGCTTGGATTCTCAACCAAAAGCGGAGAAGCCTTCGGGATCTTTGCCGGAACTGCGATCAACGATACCTCTTCCGTAACCGCAGCGGCTTCCACCTGGGATTCGCTCTACGCGCTCGGTTCTGCCACACTGGATAAGGCAGTTACGGTCAAACTTACCAGAACGCTCGCGATCATCCCGATCACACTGGTTCTCGCATTTATCCGGACACGCAGCTCCAAAGCCGAAGGCAAGAAAGTGGAATTTAAGAAGATTTTCCCAATGTTCATCCTCTACTTTGTTCTCGCTTCCGTGATCACAACGATCGCAACTTCAGCCGGCGTATCCGCAGATGTATTTACTCCGCTGAAGACACTCAGCAAGTTCTTCATCGTCCTCGCCATGAGTGCAGTCGGTCTGAATACAAATATCATCAAGCTGATCAAAACCGGCGGCAAACCACTCGCTCTTGGTTTCTGCTGTTGGATCGGCATTACGATCGCCAGTCTTTCCTTGCAGCATGTGCTGGGAATCTGGTAAATGAAAATCTTTCTCATACTTCAAAAGCCTTGCATAAAGCAAGGCTTTTTCTATAATACGTCTTGCCGATGCCAGCAAGCTGTTCCTCTTATTATCCTTATATCTTACACAATTACTTCCAAAATCCTTTTCCCATGATACTCCAAGTCCTGGATTCCGCTCTTCTTATTTTTATTAAAATTGAAGCTTAACAAATATCCTCTGTCCTGCTTATAGTATTCCAGATATTCAAACAGCTGCTCTTCCCCTCGCATATGGTATTCGTTTCCACGCCAAATTTTAAGCTCAATAATAAACTGCTTTCCTTTATAGTCAATGATAATATCTGTACGTCTGCTGTCTCTCGTTCTTGCTTCAATATAATAATTTCCGGTTCCATTGATGATCGGTTTTAAATATAAAAGAAATAATTTTCTTCCATTTTCCTCTATAAATTTCTGATCATTATCTGAATATATCTCTTCATAATATTCATAAAATTTCTTCATCACCAGATCCATCTGAAGCATTCCCGACACAATAAACTGATTACGATTTGATGCTGTCTCCATATACAGCTTATTATTCACAGCCATTTCTGCCAAAAACATATCATAAAACTGTGTCTCAAAAATCCGGTTTGCTACTGCAACAATCCCATTCTTATCCTTCAGAAATCCAAATGTCACCCCCAGATCAACCATCGGCGTTTCTCTTTTAAATGGAAAATCAATCCCACTGAAAAGAATATTTTGAAGCATCTCCTTTAACTGCGGGTAATCCAAAAGTTTCTTTGTCATATCATCGAATAAAGTATTTGGTTCTTTCAAAAGCAATTTAACAGCTGACAGAACTCCTTCTTTTGTCCATGCTTCTGCTCCGGTCGGATATTCTTCTGTTCCTGCCACTCTTTCATCTACCAGCTGACAGATTCTTGAAACAAGATATGGATATCCAGATGTATAATCGTACAGCAATTCTGCAACATCATTTACATTCATCCCTGTATGATAATCTTCTTCGTATTCATCCAACATCGCTGCTATCTGCTCTGCACTGAAACTCATATCTACCAGAAAATCAACCGCTATATTCCATGGGCTGTTATATTTTGACTCTTCCTGTGGATGTAATTTTAATTTCAGCGTCTTAATATCATAAACTCCGGCAAGAATAACCGACTGGAATGTCTGATCTTTTCCCTGCTGCCATTTTAAATATTTTTCTCTTAAAAGTCCTAAGAAAGACAGGAAAATCTGATTATCTGAGCTCTTATCCACCTCATCAATCATCAGAATCACTTTCTTCTGACATGCGCTACATAAAGCCGTAATCTTCGCTCCAAATGAGCGCATCGGAAACTTTTCTGACAATGGACTGTTCCACATTGCAATGATTTCTTCCGATACATTCTGTGCTCTCAGACATTCTCCAATATCCATTACCAGTCCTTCTGCCAGACTTTCAAGAGACTGAAAATATTCATCCGCCGCCTCAAAGCTAAGACTTAACACCAGATAGTCTTTCTGCAAACAGCGCTCCAGTAAATAAAGCGTTGTCGTCTTCCCGTACTGCCGTGCACGATTCATCGTAAAATAGTTTCCCTGCTCAATATAATCTTTTACGATCCGTTCAAGCCTTTCGCTGATATCTACCATATAATTTTTTTCCGGAATACAGGTTCCTGTAACACAAAATCGCTTCGGCATGAGGAATCCTCCTTTCGCTTTCTCCATATTTTTACTGGTTACTCAATTTCAAACTCCTCAAACAACTGCTCTCTATACTTCTCATCAGATGCTGCTTTAATCACATCCGACTCTCGCCCGGCTTCTGTCAGCTTGACAATCAATTTCGACAATTTTTCTTCTCCAAGCTTTATCCCCTTCTGCCGCTCCATTTCCTTTTCTTCCCATGCCTTCATGAATTTTGCCTCCACTCTTTCACTTGACCTGATCTGACAGACCTTTTGATGAAGTAACTGAATCTTCTCACTGTGACACCTTCTGGCAGTTTCATTTGTCGAATGCTCCATATATTTGAGCAATTCAATCAGTTCTGGATTTACACTTTCCGGATGTGTTCCATGACAATTTAAAAATATACGCGTCGCTCCATCTTCTAATCTGATACTTTCATCTTCCTCGCATTTCATCCGAAACGTATACTTATACAATCCCTTCCCGAATATATCAAACGGTGCAATTGTAATAATAAACACATTATTTAACGCATTAAAATCAATGCTTCCCGGCTCCATCAGATTACAGTCCAACAATGCCTGATAAAAACGGCTGCGTTTCGAAAGATTTTTCGTGTCCTCTTTCTGTGCCTCTGTGTCATATACATTTTTCTCTTCATCCCATGCATACACATCCAGCCTAATCTGGCGGTTATCCGGAAGCGTCCGTACCTCTTTTTCCGATTGAGGTGCCGATTTTAAAGATATATCCTGCTCAAAAATAATATCCAGCACCGCCTTCATATTCTCCGGATCTTCCATTGCCTCATTAAATAGAAATCGGTCTAATAGATTCAGTTCTGCTAATTGTTTTCTTCCCATATAATTCTCCTTTCGTACTTTGAAAATATTCCGAAAAGAGATTACCTATGATTATATTATCATACCATCCGATCATGTAAAAGAGAAAATCTCTTTCCGACTTATCTTCCGTTTCTGCTTCATCATCGGGTTCATGCCTGAAACTGGCTCCGAAAATGAGATTTGGCTAAAATAGATACTTGGTTGCAAACAAATAGATTTTTGTTGCGTGAGAATACGGTAGCACAATTCCACTGAATCTACAATCTCGAAAAATATCGAAATTTAACATATATACTATTTCTTTATGTAAAAAAGAGTTCCGCAATGTACTTCAACTATTCATCTATGAAAGATAAAATTTGTTTATAATGCTCAGCTAACTTTTCTGCCGATTCTAACAATCTTTCTGCCGATTTTTCTGCTGATTGCATTACTTATACATCAGTCCGAAACTCTTTTATTTTTTATCACCTACCGCCAATCGTCTCCCCATCATAACTATCCCATCCCTCGTCCTCACAGACCTCTCTTAAGACAGGCTCTTTTGAAACCACAACTCTCGCCGGCCGGTACAGCTTTTCTCCAAAGAAATACCCTTTCTGCACTACACTGACAACCCGGTTTTCTTCTACCAGATCAGTCTCCTCTATATGTACCGCCTCATGAATATATGGATCAAATACCGCCCCATTCGCTTCAACCGGCACAACATTCAGCTGATACAAACTCCGCTCCAGTGCATTCCGAAAATCAATCAAAAGCAACTTCTCTTTCATATACTCCATGCGCTTCGTCGTTCTTTCTGCACTGGCAATTCCATACTCTATGTTATCCTTCACAGTCAGCATCTTTTCGATCAATGTACTGACCCGGATCGACGTATTTCCTCTCTGGCAGTCCGCAAATACTTCTTCCGTCTGTCCGGCGATCATCCGGATTCCCTTTCCGAGTGCCAAATCGGTCTTTGCATCATCCAGATGTTCTGCGCCCCGGCAAAATTCATTTCCGGCACGAAGCACATTTTCCACAATCGATTCCGGCACAAAAGTCGGCATATTAGAGAAACGATTCAGTTTCTCTTCATGATATCGATTCAGATTAATTTCTGCAGTCTTCTCTCCTGCCTGCAATACAATTGTGACTGCTCCGCCTTCCAGTCCCACATCAATCCATGCCACCAGCCAGCTTACGTCTTTCGGAAGTTCAGGACATGCCTCTTCCATTTTCCAGGTCCGGACTCTTCTTCTGGAACCGGCACTTTCCAGATACAGATTCAGTCTTTTTCCCTCGATTCCAGAATCCAGCGAAATATTTATCTCATCCGTTTTAATCGGAATCAGCTCCTGCTCCTCGCTAAACCAAGTCAGAGGAAAACATTCCCGTCCGCCTCTGATCGTTTCAATTTCAATCCCAAGCTTCCACGGCGAAATTGCAAGTAACGTGATATGCTTTGATGCCTTTCCCCTGAAAGTTGCTCCCTGCGCCGCTGCTCCGTCCGCTGCCACAACAGAAAGTTCTTCATACCCGGACGATTCCTGCCCAAGCTCTCTCCTGGATTTCTCATCACTCAGATCATAACATGCCTTATCAGTCATCTTTGGGTACTTCTCTCCCAAAGTATATTCCAACCCTTCAAGCATCTTGATTTTATCCGAATGGTCCGAATATTCAATCTTCAGATTCTGCCTCTCATGATTTGCGATCACCCGCACCAGAAATTGCTGGTCATAGTTCATCAATTGCGCTTTTGAAAATGCACATGCTTCCACGATACTCATGCACCGCATCACCTGAAAACCTGCCTTTTCCATCGCAGTTCTTACATTCTTCTGCGTCACGATTTCCGGTACAGAAATTGTCACCACACAGTCTTTTATCTGTGCAAATGCAGTTTTTTCAAGCTCTTTTCTCAGTTCCTTCATCAGATCAATGCAGTATCGTATTCCACAAGGCTCCAATGTCGAATCAACAAGCCTGTCCGCCTCCTGCATAAACGCAAGTACCGAATGCAGATTTTTCGCCTGATTCATTTTCGCATGGACAAGTGCACGACTTCCAACCAGAACCTCTCCCAGATCATCCAGGATATAATATGCCGGCATGGAAAGAACCGGTCTGCTCTTTCCATCCAGCCAGATCCGCACATGAATCATATCCGTATCCAGGTAAATGCCAAGAACACTGTCAGGCGGTATGGAAAATTCTGAACGTCTGTACCATTCCGACTGTCGCAGAAGATTCTCCGCATATGCAATTCTCCATGCATTTTCCTCTGCCGTAATCTGATTCTCCGGCTGCGGTCCTCTTTGCATTTCCTGTTCTTGCGAAATGTTCTGCGCCTGTGCTTTCTTCTGTCCTTGCGCTGCCGCTCTTCCTGCCAGGCTCTCCTGCCCCTGCGTCTTCTGTCCTTGCGCTGCCGCTCTTCCTGCCAGACTCTCCTGCCCCTGCGTCTTCTGATCCTGTCCATTCTGAACTTGTACATTCTGAGTCTGTCTTTTCTGTGTCTGCACTTTCTGCGCCCGCGCATTTTCCGCCTTTGTCAACTTTTCGATTTCTAAAAGTGCCTCTAGCATTTCTTTTCCGGAATGATAACGCTTCTCCCGTTCAAATGAAAGTGCCTTTAACACAACCGCTTTGAGCTGCCTGCTTCCTCTCTTCGGCTCCGGAATCTCTTTACCCTGCATTCTAAGTCTGTATGCCGCCTGCATATCCTTTGCTGAAATCCGGTCCTTTTCCGGCACAAATGGCAGGCGTCCGTCGTTCAGCAGCCAGTAAAGCACCAGACCAAGGGAATAGGTATCCACACTTTTCCCGTATTTCATCTTCTTCGCCACTTCCGGCGCCATATACCAGTCCGTTCCAGCCATGGACGCACTCATGGTCTTCTCCATCGTCCGCGCGATTCCAAAATCCCCCAGCTTGAAATTCCCGAAATCCGACATCATAATGTTGTCCGGCTTGATATCACGGTGGATAACATCTCTCCGCTCACAGATTTCCAACGCACGGCAGATATCGATTCCGAGCTGCACGATTCTTGCCTCTGAAAATGTTTCCGTTTTCAGGACTTCTTTCAGTGGTTTCAGAAGCTCCATCCGGATATAAAGTGCACATCCCGGCCCGTCCGGATTTGGTACAACCGAAAAATCGTGACAATTTACAATATTGCTGTGCCCCTTAAATTCCAGCATCAGCTGATATTCCTTTGAAAAATAGTTCTGGATATAGGTATATTTTTCCCGAACCTCTTCTTCCGTCATGCCACTGTTGTAATCATCATCCAGATCAGACTCCTCTTTCGGAATCCGGATAACCTTCATTGCGGCAAGTTCTTCTTCTCCAAAGAAATCCCGCTCAATCTCATAGACGGTTCCAAAACCGCCTCCGCCTAACCTGCGCACGATCTTCCAGTCTTTCCATGGAATCTGGTTTTCATAATTATTCATCGTTTTAGTTTCTCCTGTTTCATTGGAAATCTTTATCTTTCAATTAACTTTCCATTCGCATCATATACTCTAAGTTGTTGTCCTGTTGCACCACTTTCCGTTTCTACCTCTTCATATTTCCCATATTCTTTAACATTTCCTTGTGCATCATATATTGTATAATCAGGAAATTTACCATCTTCAGCTTTTTCATAAATACTATATTCCAAAACATTTCCTTTTTCATCATACACCGTATTTTTAACCTGATTATTGTCGGAGTCATATTCTGAAATACGATAACTTTCTACCTTCCCCGTTCCATCACAAAGCGTTGACTTAATGTTATTTCCATTTTCATCGTATTCCATTTTATACATAAAGAAACATTTGCGGTATATTAGAATTAGTAGTTTTTACCAAGTTTTTCAGGAGAAAATAGTCGTATTCGTCATGTCGCAAAAAGTCTACTATTTGTTACGCTTTGTTTCATCTAACTCCTTACATCTGCGATAAAAAGTAGCCGGACTGATTTCCAAAATCTTTGCTGCTTTTCTGATGGAGATTTCTCCCTTTTTCCACATCTCAAAATACAGATTAAATTCTTCAGGAAGTTCGTTCTTCCTGCGTCCAAACCGAATCCCATTTGCCTTTGCGATCGCGATTCCTTCTGCCTGCCTCTGTCTGATAAAATCCCGCTCGGTCTCAGCAACATATGCAAGGATCTGAAGCACCAGATCTGAGATAAACACTCCAATCAGGTTTTCTCTGTGCAGGTCAGTATTAAGGAGTGGCATATCGAGAACCTCAATATCCACTCCTATTTCCTTTGTCAGGTATCTCCATTGTTCCAGAATCTCACCGTAATTTCTCCCGAGACGGTCGATGCTTTTCACGACCAGTACATCTCCTTTTTTTAGTTTTCGGATCATTTTCCTGTAAGATGGTCTTGAAAAATCATGCCCCGAGATCTTATCGATAAAAATATTTTTCCGGTTGACCTCAGCATTTTCAAGTGCAAGATACTGCCTGTCCGGATTCTGATCTCTTGACGATACCCTGATGTATCCATATCTTTTTTCCACTCGTAACTGCCTCCTCTTTCTTTCCTACCTGAAGAAGCATACTACATGATATATGCATATGACAAAAAGCGTTGACTTGTTTTTGAATTTCACACTTTCAAATCAAATTCTAACTCATTATGCTATCCAGACTTCCTCAAAATCCCATTTATAGTAGAAAAAGGGCAGCATACAGAATTTTGCTCCTGTATGCTGCCCTCATTATATGGTGTATTTGAAAGTTTTTAGCGTGTTGTCATTATCCTTCGATACTGATATATTTCTTCTCTTCTACTGCCGGTTTTACTTCTTTCTTCGGGACAAAGAGTTTCAGGATACCATGCTTAAACTCAGCCTTGATATCTTCTTCCGTGATATCTTCACCTACATAGTAGCTTCGCTGGCAGGCTCCTGCGTAACGTTCACGGCGGATGTACTTACCAGTTTCTTTCTCCTGTTCATCCTGATCAAGTCCTTTGGCAGCGCTCACGGTCAGATATCCGTCATTCAGTTCTGCTGTAACTTCATCTTTCTTGAATCCCGGAAGATCAATCTCTAGTTCATATCCATCTTTTTTCTCTTTGATATCTGTCTTCATCAGATTGCCTGCATGATGTCCATACAGTTTTCTCTGGATCTTACGATCTGCTTTATCATCATAAAATGGTAAATTAAAGAAATCATCAAATAAGTTATCATTAAAAATACTAGGCATTAACATAAGTCGTTCCTCCTTAAAAATCTATCTGAACTTTACGAATTTTCTTTTTAAGCGGCTGCCCTGACTGGCAGCCATGTTCGCGGACATTTATAATCCGCATTCTTCATTATCCCTCAATGGAAATGTATTTTTTCTGCTCTACAGCAGGTTTTGCTGCTTCTTTCGGTACGAACAGTTTCAACGTACCATCTTCAAATTTGGCTTTGATGTCTTCCTGTTTGACACCATCGCCTACATAAAAGCTTCTGCTACAGGATCCACTGTAACGTTCACGGCGGATGTACTTGCCATCTTCATCTTTTTCATCTTTCCTCGTGTTCGTCTCAGCACTGACTGTCAGATAACCATCTTTCAGTTCTGCTTTTACATCTTCCTTTTTAACTCCAGGCATATTCATCGTTACTTCATAGCCTTTATCGCTATCCTTTACATCGGTTGTCATAAGTCCGGACTCGCTGTAATCATATCCTCCAAATGGTTCTCCAAAGAAATCATCCAATAAGTCCTCTCCAAAAATACTAGGCATTAACATAAGTCATATCTCCTTTCAAAAGACATTTATTAATTTATTTAGCACATTCGGATTTACTCTGAAGTGTTGTTGTCATCTGAACCTCCGGTCGGTGGAATCTTTATCATCTCTTTTTGTTCCCCTTCCTTTGTTCTAGTTGTAATATAACACTTATTGTTAGCACTGTCAAGAGGTGAGTGCTAATTCTTTTGTGAAGATTTTGTGAACGTTTTTATTCATTCAGACTTTCCTATGTCTTTTTCTTTAGGTATATCATTGGCGGCACACCATACTCTGCACGAAATGCAGATGTAAATTTGTTCGGATTCGGATAGTCAATTTGTAATGCTATTTTCCTTTATATCACATCGCAAATGCCAATTCCGGTAATCGGTCAGTCTCAATAATCATTTCCAACATTCTGGCAAACCCTTCCGGATTTTGGATTTGATATTGCATATGATTAAATCCCTCAAAAACGGGAAAGTTACCGTGTATATAGGTCTGCATCAATGCATTCCTATATTTAAAATGTTCTTCTTTACTTCCAAATTCCCAGAATGTATGTTTCTGCAATTCTTCTGACAGTTCTGGAAATATTTTATCTTCCAGGCTATCTGCCATCTGTCTTCTCAGATTCCCATATGTCAAGTTCTTCCCTGCCTCTATAAAATAGGGCTTGATTTTATTATCGTCACACCACATGATTTTCTTTAGCGTCTTTCCTTTTGACCAATATAAACTTTTCATTGCTATATATAAGAACGGGACCATGATTCTGCGTGTTGTCTTTCCAATCTGTGCAAACTGCCCGCCATCAAAAAAAACATGCTTTACTGGTATTTTTACCTCTGTCAGGAATGCCATGGCAAGATCTGCACCAATCGAAGATGCAACTACAAGTTCTATCTTTTTGATTCCATGATTTTCCAGAAATCGTACAATTTGCTGTATCTCATCTCTTTTGCTGTGATATCTCTGTCCAGGGCAATACACGGTTGATGTAGGCATAATACAATAATATTTTTCCGCCATTTTCTCTGCAACCGGCATACTACTTTCCCCAATTACTCCCATTGCATGGAAAAACAAGATGACTGGATTTGATTTATTTCCTATTGTTTTAAATACCATACTTATACCTTCTATCTACTATTTTAATCTATCTTTCTGCACTCTTCCATTCAGCAACAGCATTTCTCACCCGCTGGTCAATATTCAGACGTGCTCTCTGGCATTCTTTCGGATATTTTCTTGCTGCCTGAAATGCCAGTTTCATAAAGATTCCAGAACCAATTGGCAACATCGTCTTTAACATACTCTCCGGAAAAACGAAATGGGTTCCATGCTCATAGATAACAGACTCCAATCTGCATGTGTGCGGATGATCTTTCATACGCTGTTTCATGCGGCAGATATATTTTGCAGTATCCCATAACACATCATCTTCCGCGCCAATTAGCAATAATGTCCCATGAATTTTTTCAATCTTAATCATTTCTTCTTCTGTAATTGGATAAACTGCTTCCGAATCATCAAACAGTTTCCTCGAATTAATCATATCACCGGTCCGCTTTGTTTCTTCTTCAATCACATGCCAGTAGTCTGGATGTTTATAACAAAACGGCATATACGGAAGCGGTTCTCCTTTGTAAGAGAAAAGTGATTCTCCCTCAATCGGCCATTCCTTACATCCATCTTTTTTGCCCTGCATAAATCCCTGCCAGACAAAGTCACTCGGTGTCAGACCGATTGTCAATGTAATATCTTTAAAATAAGAAGCGGCAGTTAAAGCAAGTGTTCCTGTAGTAGATGCCCCGACAATTCCTATCTTCTGATTGCCATGTATTTTTAACCAACGGATTGCTTTCTCTATACGTTCCAGCGGATAATTATGATGTCCATAATCCTTTTTTGCCGGTGACATCGTCATCACATTCACACCGAGTTTATGTAACCATTTCACGGATGTCCGTGCCAGATAATCTTCTGAATCATCTCCTATCATTGCAATCATTGCACAGTCTGCATCGGTTTTACATTTCCAATATGCACCATAAAATCCGTCTGTTTTTATTTCAAAATGCCTTTTCTGCATCTGTATCATCTCCTTAATATCAGCTGCGTTTCTCTAAAACAACTATTTTGTTCGAGATATTCCGAACAGCTGGAATCTTCCCAATTACATGATAAATCGACATAAGTTCCTTCATTCCTTCAACCAGACTGACTTCATGCAGGATAGAAAAATTCGGTACAATCTTTTGTAGTTCTGTTCCGTTCTTAACTCCCCATGTGAATTTGGCATTGCTGCCCTCTATAGATTTTTCTTTCACATGTCTTACAACAAATGGTGACATGGTTTCGACCATTACAGTTACTTTCTGAAATGATCTTTCAATAATAGAAAACATCTTTCTGATGTCCTTTTCACACAAATACATAGTAAGTCCTTCAATTATCACCAGAATATTTTCACCATGATAATCGATATCGTCCACATAGGAATCATCCATTGCAGACTTTGCAATCTGATACACCGGACCTGTTTCAGTAAGAAACTGCCGCCTTATCTTCATAGTATCCTGCAAATCCACATTGTACCAGCGCATATATTTCCCCACCATCCGATAACATCTGGTATCCAGTCCGCATGCAAGATTTACGACAACTGTATTTTCATGCTTCTTCAAATATTGCTCAACCATCCGGTCTAATACAATTGTTCTTGCAATCACACCATAAGTCATGGCATTATCCTTATCCGCCTTGGAAAAGTCATAATCAAGCTTTTCCACTAGTTTTACTGCGATCTCATCTTTGATCTTTGCATTTTGCTTTTTTGTTTCTTTTGCTCTTGCATACAAAGTCTGTACCATTGTTTCCGGTACACCTGTCACATTCACTTTTTCTTTCATTATCTGTCGCCTTCTACTATTGTTTTCTTGCAACACAATGCATCATCATGCCTTCCGCCTTTTCACATAATCATAAAATTGCTTATGCAGTTCTCTCATCTCATCTGGTGCTTTCATAGCATGTTGATACATAAATTTATCTCCAAAGCTACTTTCGAATGTAATAGCAAGCATAATCGCAAGAATTGACAATGGTAGAAAACAAAAAAAATTCATTTTGCCAGGCGACAACCTACCTGACTGTTTCCGCAAAAAGTTAAAATTTCTTTTCAATCTTTTTGCTGTTTTCTTCATGATCTTCCAGTCCATTCCTGCTCTTTCCGGACAGTCAGCTTCATAATATGCATCTGCAATCGGCACCACCATGGCAAGATGACACAACTGCCATATATGCATATCCTTTACTTCCTGATATGGGACATGAGCACACTTCAATATCTTTGAAAATTGCTTTGTTCTTTCTGATTTATTTCCTGATATTTCTGCAAATGTTGTTGGTTGGATAATCCTCGGAGTAAGGGACGCATCAAGGATGCCATCATCATTTATACTTCCGCCGGCTCCCGGAAAAGCCGGTAATATTCTTCCTGTTCCAACAATGTCTTCCCATTTTTTATAACTGTCCAGTGAATTTACCATTGTAACAATTGTATCGCTTTTATTATTTTTTAATTCAGAAAGTGCTTCATACAGCTGGTTTTCCCGGACAGTCAGCAAGATAAAATCATAAATATCATTGTCTGGCAATTCTCCAAGAATCGTGATTTCTGCCCGTTTTATGTTCTGTTTTTTCTTATAAAGCAATCCATTTTTCTTTAAAAACTCAAGTCTTTTACCTCTGGCATAAATACTTGTATCATAACCCGCTTCTGCGAATAAAGCCGCATACAAGGATCCGATCACACCTGCACCATAAATCAATATTCTCATAGAAATCTGCCCTCTTTTTCATTTGCAAATAGTCCTGTAGCGCTATCGTTAGCAGTAACTAACTCGCATCTTCTAAAAAACCGTGTGAAAACAAAACTTTAATTCCACACGGTTTCTTTTCTTATGCATTCAGTATATCACTTTTATCTGGTTTATCAACCAGATTTTGTCATTATGTCTCAACTTCAGAAGAACCGCTCTGGTCGTTTCAACCATTTGAGGTTCTTCTTTTTACGCATAACAAAAGCGGGTGATGGGAATCGAACCCACGTATCCAGCTTGGAAGGCTGGTGTTCTACCATTGAACTACACCCGCGTCTTAAAGACAAATAATATAATATCACATCTCAGAAAAAATGCAAGTCTTTTTTTCAATTTTTTGATCACTTTTTGTCCTCAACTTAATTGCAAAGTTAAATTCCACCCCTCTATGGAATTTAATCCTGCAAAACGTTGCATTTCTAAAGGTGGAATTTAATTCTTCCTATTTTTCCCTTATAATTCTTTATACAAACATGGTGATTCCTCCCAGCGGTAAGGAGACCATTATGAATAAACAAAAACATTTAAATCTGGAAGCAAGAATCCTCATTGAAACCATGCTCAATGAACACCATAGTTTTAAGTCTATTGCCCGAGAACTCGGCAAAGACTGCACTACGATTTCAAAGGAGATTAAAGCGCATATCTGCTTTGAGAAAACCGGCACTTTAGGCAGATCTTTTAACGACTGCCGTGTCGCTTTCCTGCATCAGTGTTCTCTGCAGAAGTTTTGCCAGCACTGCGCCTACTCGAATAACAAACCGTGCTGGACTTGCGGCAGGTGTACTTCCTCCTGCATCTCTTACGAAAAATATATTTGCCCTAAGCTTTCCAAACCTCCCTATGTCTGTAATGGCTGTCAGCAGCGTACCAGGTGTTCTCTCGAAAAACGTCTTTACAAGGCTTCTTATGCTCAGAAGGAATATGAACAGGTCAGAAGGGAATCCCGTTCTGGGTAATGCCAGTTAGCTAAAATTGGAATAAAATAGTAGGTATCCTAAAGTAATGGT
>NZ_JAAIMM010000002.1 GCF_013300725.1 Allocoprococcus comes | reverse complement strand
AGCGATTCAACCTGCATAAAACGAACGCTGCGAATGAGGAACTGGTTATCAGTCTTAATTACGGACGCGAAGTCCAAGAAAGAATCCGATATACCAATTGCTCCATCATTATACAGCTTAAGCAACGAGATGGATAAATCCTTACTGGCTGTAAGGGATATTAACCATAAATATATTGTAGTAGATTTCCAGATTCTTGGACAGGGAGGACTTTGTCTGTCCTGTCCGGTGTGTACGTTTCCAAACTGTGGATTTGGAAAAGGAGGATATTAAAATTATGAGAAAGAATAATTTATTTAAGAAAACAGTGGCAGCAGGTCTGGTTCTGCTGATGACAGCATCACTTGCTGCATGTGGCGGTAAAAAGACCGACACAAAAACAGAAGACAAAAAGACAGAAACAAAGGCTGATAAAGAAGAGGATGTAGAGCTTCAGGTATTTATCGCAGCCAGCCTGAATACAGCAATGACAGATATTGCAGAGCGTTATGAAAAAGAGCATCCGAATGTGAAGATCGTCTATAATGCAGACAGTTCAGGAACTCTGCTGACACAGATCGAAGAAGGATATGAGTGTGATCTGTTCTTTTCCGCAGCACAGAAACAGATGGATCAGCTTGAGGCCGATGGACTGGTAGTAGAAGGAACCCGCCATAATGTAGTGAACAATCAGGTAGTTGTTATCACATTAAAGGACAGTGGTACAGCAGTAACCGGGCTTGAAAACTTAAATGAGGCAAAGAGCATTGCACTTGCAGGCGGAAGTGTACCAGTTGGAAAATACACCCGTCAGGCGTTGATGAATCTCGGAATTCTGGACAAAGCAGACGATGCGTCTACCATTACAACAGAACAGGTTTCTGAAGCTCTTGGTGGAGCAGAGATCAGTGAGCAGGCAAATGTAAGCAAGGTGTTGATCGCAGTTACAGAGGGTGCATGCGAAGTTGGAACAACTTATTATTCAGATATATACGGATACGAGGATCAGATCAAGATCCTTCAGACAGTAAGCTATGATCTGACAGGTAACGTGATTTACCCGATCTGCCGTGTAGAAAATAAAGAGGCAGATGATGCAAAGAAAAAAGCAGCCGATGATTTCCTTGCATATGTAACATCCGATGACACAAAGAAGATCTTTGACAGCTACTATTTCGATACAAACGTAGAGTAAAAGAGGAACGATATGGAAGAAATAAGACAGATCCTTGCAGGGCTTGACTGGAGTCCGCTTTTCATTTCAATCAAAACAGGAATCGCAGCAACGATCGTGTCATTCTTCCTGGGAATATGGGCAGCAAGAAAGGTGCTGAAAGCGAAGACGGGCCTCAGGGCAGTGCTGGATGGAATTCTGACACTGCCGCTGGTGCTCCCGCCGACGGTTGCAGGATTTTTCCTGCTGCTCATTTTCAGTACGAGAAGAACCGTTGGATCGTATCTTTATACGACATTTGATATCAAGATCGTACAGTCCTGGGCAGGATGCGTGATCGCGGCAACGGTGATTGCATTTCCACTGATGTACCGGAATGCAAGAGCAGCATTTGAACAGATGGATGTGAATCTGATCTATGCGGCGCAGACGCTCGGTATGCCGGAATGGAAGATTTTCTGGAGAGTGATCATGCCGGCGGCAGGTCCTGGAGTTGCATCCGGTACAATTCTTGCATTTGCAAGAGCACTTGGAGAATACGGTGCGACCTCCATGCTTGCGGGTAATATTCCCGGAAAGACGGCAACCATTTCCCAGAGGATTGCAATGGTCATCCAGGACGGTGATTATCAGACGGCAGGCGTGTGGGTCGGAATTGTAATCCTGATCGCATTCGGAATAGTAGTACTTATGAATCTGGCATTTGGAAAGGGAATGAAACATACAAAGCAATGGTAGAACTTGAGATAAAAAAACAGTATGGAAAATTCAGGCTGGATGTTGCCTTTAAAAGTGAAAAAAAGCGGATCGGCATTCTGGGTGCTTCCGGATGTGGGAAAAGCCTGACCTTGAAAAGTATTGCCGGGATCGAAAGACCGGAAAAAGGGCGGATCGTGATCGATGGAGTTACTCTTTTTGATGCCGGAAAAAATATTTTTCTGAAGCCGCAAAAAAGGAAAGTCGGTTATCTTTTTCAGAACTATGCGCTGTTTCCGAACATGACTGTGGAGCAGAATATCGGGATTGGATTTACCGGGAACAAAGAAGACAAGCAGAAAATAGTAGAACAGCTGATTCATCATTTCCAGCTGGATGGACTGGAAAAGCTTTATCCGTCAAAGCTTTCCGGCGGACAGCAGCAGAGAACGGCACTGGCACGGATCATGGCATATGAACCGGATGTGATCCTTCTGGATGAACCATTTTCGGCACTGGATGCGTACCTTCGGGAGCGGATGCTGACCGAGCTGATGGAAATGCTGAGTGATTATGAAGGTACGGTGATCATGGTGTCCCACAGCAGGGATGAAATCTACAGCTTCAGTGAAGATGTTCTGGTAATTGAAGATGGACATGGAATCTGCCTGGGCTCGGTAAAAGAAGTATTTAATGCACCGCGCTATAAGACAGCGGCAAGACTTACCGGCTGTAAAAATATTGCAGATGTTTGCCGGATGGATGCGCAGACGGTGTATGTGAAAGATTGGGATGTGCAGCTGACTTTTAAAGAACGCACTGTGCCGGAAAATGTGAAGGCAATCGGGATCCGAGCTCATGATCTGATTCCGGTGTATGGAACGATATCCGGGGCTATGCTGAAAGTCAAAGAATGGAAAAGTGTGGATTATCCATTTGAACGAAAATATTTTATCCAATGCGAGTCGGGATGTGAGGACTTCTGCTGGTTTGTCCAAAGAGAGGTTTCTGCCACTCTGGAAGAAAAAGGAATGCCGGATGCACTCGCATTTCCGGAAGAAAAAGTGCTGTTCCTTGAAGGATAGCGTGGCAGATGCTATAATGGACAAATAGAGAAAACGGGCAGAAGGTGACAGCATAAATGCAGAAAGAACGAGACAGGGAAGCGATTTACCGGAGCATTTTCTTCTGTGATATGGATCGGAAGAAGGCGGATGAGATCATTAACCGGTTAGGCGGCAGAACCGTAACCTATGACAAGGGCGAAATCATCATAAGAGAAAGAGAAAAACTGAACAATATCGGAATCCTGCTTGACGGGGTGCTCTGTAAAGTGCAGTATTACCGGGATGGAACCGAACAGCTGGTCCAGAAGCTGGTCAGCTCGTTTGTTGTGGGAGTGGAGATTGCGGTCAGTGAAAAAAAGACGAGTCCTTATGATGTTTATGCATCGGAACAGGCACACATTTTCTGGTTTCCTGTACGGGCGATGGAAGAAGAGGGTGTTCTGGATCTGCGTGAGAGGATTGAGTTTTACAAGAAAACGGTTTATTTCCTTGCAAATGAAGATATCCGCAAGTACAGGAAGATTGAACTGCTGTCGATCAGAGGAATCCGTGAAAGAATCGAGCAGTATCTGAAAATTCAGCAAAGCCGCCATAAAAGCAATGCCTTTGATATTGAATTTAACAGAGAACAGATGGCAAATTATCTGGGGATCAACCGGAGTGTACTGTCACATGAGTTGAAAAAAATGGAAAAAGAAGGGATTTTGAAGGTCAGAAAGAATCATTTTGAGCTGGCTGATAAAGAATAAAACAGAATTTCTGCTGAAAATATCGAAAAGTGGTTGGTTTTTATCAGAATATAGTTTATAATGAAAAAAGGATTAGGCGGCAAGGAGGTTCTTTATGGCATCGTCAAAAAATTATACAGAAGTTTTGATAGGCGGCAAAGTATTCACCCTGAGCGGATTTGAGAGTGAAGATTATCTGCAGAAGGTATCCACTTATCTGAACCATAAAATCGAGGAATGTACAAGCAGCGATGGATACCGCAAGCAGAGTGCGGAAGCCAGAAGTGTGCTTCTTGCTTTAAATATAGCAGATGATTATTTTAAAGCCAAGAAACAGGGCGGCGCATTAGAAAGCGATATCGAGGCAAAAGACAAAGAGATGTACGATTTAAAGCATGAACTGATCTCAGTACAGATCAAGTATGAGAATGCAGAGAAAGCACTGGATAAGTTAAAAGCAGAGAACCAGGAACTGCAGATGAAGATCGTACAGCTTGAAACAGAAATGAAAAATCACCACAAAAAATAGACTGTCCTGAGGCAGTCTATTTTTGATACCGGAGTATTTGATGAAGCTGCAGGTGGCAGCCCTCGGATATGCATGCCGGTTTGGAATAAAGGAGTTATATGAAAGACAGAGTTGAGATTCTTGCACCGGCGGGAAGTATGGAGTGTCTGAAAGCAGCGGTCGCGGCAGGAGCGGACGCGGTATACACTGGCGGCGCTCATTTCGGGGCACGTGCCTATGCCCATAACCTGACGGAGGAAGAACTTTTAGAAGCAATTGATTATGTGCATCTGCACGGGAGAAGACTGTATCTGACGGTAAATACACTGATCAAGGACCGGGAGATGGAAAGACAAATGTATGATTATCTGCTTCCTTATTACAGACAGGGACTGGATGCGGTGATTGTACAGGATATCGGACTTTTCCGGTTTATCCGGAAGCATTTCCCGGATCTTCCGATCCACGCAAGTACCCAGATGACACTTGCGGGAGTTGATGGAGCAAAGTTTCTTGAAAAAGAAGGCGCACAGCGCATTGTTACTTCCAGAGAACTGAGTATGGCAGAGGTGAAGAAGATTGCCGGTGAGACGGAGCTTGAGATCGAAAGCTTTGTCCATGGGGCACTCTGCTACTGTTATTCGGGACAGTGCCTGTTCAGCAGCTTTATCGGTGGCAGAAGCGGTAACCGGGGACAGTGTGCGCAGCCGTGCAGACTGCTCTATCAGACACCGGACGCCAAGAAACCGCAGTATCTGCTGAGTCTTAAGGATATCTGTACTCTGGAACTGATCCCGGAGATGATCGAGAGCGGGATTTATTCCTTCAAGATTGAAGGACGGATGAAGAAGCCGGAGTATGCGGCGGCAGTTGCGTTCCAGTACCGGAAGTATGCAGATCTTTATCTGAAATATTATGAAGAATGCCCGGAGGGAGAAGATCCGGCTGAGTATGCGAAAAAGAGGTACCGTGTCCGTGAGGAAGACAGGCAGATGCTTCTGGATCTCTACAACCGTGGCGGTTTCCATACGGGTTATTATCATACACAGAATGGACGGGAGATGGTTTCCTTAAACCGTCCGAACCATGCAGGAGTGCCGGCAGTAAAGGTACTTGCTAAAAAAGGCAGAACTGTGACGGCAAAAGCACTGACGGATCTGTATCCACAGGATATCATTGAGCTCCCGATGCGCAGAGGCAGGGAAAAGGCAGATAATTATACCTGTAAGGATGCAGTCAGAAAAGGAATGAATGTGCAGATCCCGGTATTTGCAGACACGCCATTCAAGAAGGATGAGATCTGGATGCGTACAAGGAACAGTGCGCTGATCGGAAGACTGCATGAAGAATTTGTGGATGCAAAAGTAAAAGAGCGGATCCGGGGAACTTTCCGGCTGTATCCGCAGGAGACGGCAGAGCTTACTGTACGGTGCCGTGACACAGAAATTACGGTTACGGGCGAGAAAGCACAGGAAGCCTTAAGTCAGCCGATGAGCAGAGAACGGATCGAGAAGCAGCTCCGCAAGACAGGCAATACAGAGTTTGAATTCTCTTTTTTAAAAGTGGAGATCGGAGAGAAAGTATTTCTTCCGATGCAGAGCCTGAATGAGCTTCGCAGGGAGGCTCTGGAAGTGTTGGAGAATGCGATCTGTGAGAAATACCGAAGAGGCAGAGAAGTGGAAGATCCGGAAGAAGACCAGAATGTATTCGCAAAAGAGGAGCCATCTCTTTTGGGATGGACAGCATCGGTAAGAACGGCAGAGCAGATGAAAGTGCTTGTGGAAGAAGAAGCAATCGGAAGAATCTATGCGGACTGTACCATGTTCCCACGGATCTGGGAGAAGGACAGCTATTTGGAATGGATTGCAAAAGCACATGCAGCAGGAAAAGAACTTTATCTGGTAATGCCTTATATTTTCCGGGAGAGAACCAGGAAGCAGTACGAAGGTGCGTATGACCGGATCTTCGGAGCCGGATGGGATGGCGTCCTGATCGCAAATTATGAAAGCTATGCCTTTCTGAAAGCGCATGGCTATACCGGAAAGATCATGACGGATTATAATCTTTATGAATTTAACCAGGAGAGCCGGAAATTCTGGAAGGAAAAAGGTGTTTCTGAATTCACAGCTCCGGTGGAACTGAATGAAAGAGAACTTCAGGATCTCCGGGTGAAAGACGGGGAAGTCATCGTGTACGGTTATCTTCCGATGATGGTTTCCGCAGGCTGCATCCAGAAGACAATAAAGGGATGTCAGCAAAAATCCGGACAGACGACAATAACTGACAGATATCGTAATCCGTTTGTGGTAAAAAATGAATGTGATTACTGTTATAATATCCTTTACAATTATGTGCCGCTGTATCTGGGTGACCGGATGGAGGAGGTATACCGGACTGGTCCGGGACGGATCCGTCTGATGTTTACTACCGAAAGACAGCAGGAGGTAAGACAGATTTTAAGTGCGTACTTTGAAGGAAAAGAGCTTCCGGAGGGAACGTATACCAGGGGACACTGGAAAAGAGGAATAAAGTAGGTGGAATTTTGGTCAATATAATTGTAGAACTGTCAAAATATCTGATGATAGCCCTGATGCTGGTCTATACATTTGAATGTTTTGCGGTGTTTAATTATGCAGATGAGTATACACAGAGAAGTATTTTCCGGAAGCAGAATGTGCTGATGTTTCTGCTTCATATGATCGCATTTCTGGTGATGTATCTGCAGACAAATGAGACAAAGATGGTTGGCTTTTACGGGATGCAGGTGGTTCTGTTCCTGGCGGTCATTTTGCTGTACACAAAAATTTACCCGCGTGTATCACGGCTGGTCGTGAATAATATGTGTATGCTGATGGCGGTCGGTTTTATTATGATCACAAGGCTTTCGTATTCGCTTGCAGTGAAGCAGTTTATCATTGTCAGTATATCGGTTGCACTGAGCCTTGTGATTCCGGTGATTATCCGGAAAGTGAAGGTTCTGTCAGAATGGAAATTATTTTATGCGATCGCCGGTGTTGTCATGCTGGGGGTTGTTATCGTGGTAGGACGTGTGACCGGAGGCGCAATGCTGAACGTGGCGATTGGAGGATTTACCCTTCAGCCATCCGAGCTGGTAAAGATCATTTTTGTATTTTTTGTTGCAGCGAGTCTTAAGGAAGATACTTCCTTTAAAAATATTGTGATCACAACGGCAGTTGCAGCCATGCATGTACTGATCCTGGTCGTATCCAAGGATCTGGGTGCGGCGCTGATCATCTTTGCCGTATATCTGGTGATGCTTTACGTGGCGAGCAGACAGCCCCTTTACGTGCTTGCGGGACTGCTTGCAGGAAGCGGGGCATCGGTTGTGGCGTACAAGCTATTTAACCACGTCCGTGTGCGTGTACTGGTATGGAAGGATCCATTTGCCATTTACAACGAGGGTGGCTATCAGGTGGCGCAGTCTCTGATGGCGATCGGCACGGGAAGCTGGTTTGGAATGGGACTTTTTCAGGGGGCGGCAGATCAGATACCGGTTGCAGAGTCGGATTTTATCTTTTCGGCAATCGCGGAAGAGATGGGACTGATCTTTGCACTCTGTCTGATTCTGGTATGTGTCAGCGTTTATATGATGTTCCTGAATATTGCGATGCAGCTTCGGGACAGCTTCTATAAACTGGTGGCACTGGGACTTGGAACCTGTTATATTTTCCAGACATTTCTGACGGTCGGAGGCGTGACCAAATTCATTCCGTCTACCGGAGTGACACTTCCGCTGGTAAGCTACGGCGGAACGTCCGTCCTCAGTACGATCATTATGTTTGCGATTATTCAGGGACTGTATGTATTAAGAGAAGACGAGGAAGAGGACATTGAAAGAAAGAAATTACAGAAACGGCGAACTTCCAGATCTGGATCAGCAGCTGGAGAGTCTGCCCGACGAGAGCGGACATCGCGACCAAAAGAAGAAGGAACAAGGAAAAAGCCGCACCAGACGACCGGACGGCGAACCGAAGAGAAAGGCCGCACGCAGCAGTCAAAGAGACGGACAGGGGCGTCAGAAGGAAGCACAGGCAGAAAGAAGCGGAGCCAGTAAGAAAAAAGAAAAACGGATGACCAACAAAGAACTGACGAGGGTTACTTATATTTTCGTGACACTGTTTCTTGTGCTGATGGGATATCTGGTTTATTTCAATGTGGTAAAAAGCAAAGAGGTTGTCAACAGCACTTACAATATCCGTCAGGATCTTCTTGCGGATCGTGTGCTGCGCGGCAGTATTACGGATAAAAATGGAGAAGTGCTTGCACAGACTGTGACGAATGATGATGGCTCGGAGACCCGGGAGTATCCGGACGGAGAAGTGTTTGCACATGTTGTCGGATATGCCGCAAAAGGAAAATCCGGACTGGAATCCTCACAGAATTTCAATCTTCTGACTTCAAATGCCTTTTTCCTGGAAAAGCTGGCGAATGAATTTAAAGACCAGAAGAATACGGGAGATACGGTGGTCACAACCCTGGATGCGAACCTGCAGAATGCAGCATATAATGCACTGGGAGATAACAAAGGTGCAGTTGTCGTGATGGAGCCAAGTACAGGGAAGATCCTGGCAATGGTATCGAAGCCGTCTTTTGATCCGAATAATGTTTCGGAAAATTGGGATGCACTGAACAATGACGAGAACAGTTCGCTTCTTAACAGGGCTACACTTGGACAGTATACACCGGGGTCGACATTCAAGCTGGTGACAACACTTGCTTTTATGCGGCAGAATCCAGATTATAACAATTATTCGTTTGAATGTAACGGAGAATTTTCACAGAATGGGGCGACGATCCACTGTTATAACAGTACTGCCCATGGGGAAGAGAATCTGACGGATTCGGTTGCAAATTCCTGCAACTCTTCGTTTTCGAATATCGGGCTGCAGCTGGATAAGGCAGAATGGAGAAAGACTGCCAAACAGATGCTGTTTAACAGCAAGCTTCCGGGTGATGTGAAATATAATGAAAGCAGTTTTCGCCTGAAAACAGATGCAGGAGATGCAGATACGATGATGACTGCAATTGGTCAGGGAGAGACACAGGTCAGCCCGTACCATATGGCGATGATCGTATCGGCGATCGCAAATGGTGGAAAGCTGATGAAGCCGTATCTGGTAGACAAGATCACCAACTATGCCGGAACGACTGTGAAGAAATACATGCCGGAAAGCTGCAAAGAGCTGATGACATCTTCTGAGGCTGCACAGCTTACCGAATATATGAAGGCGGTTGTGGATTATGGTACAGGAGCTGCGCTTTCAGGTGCGTCTTATACTGTGGCAGGAAAAACCGGAACTGCCGAGGTCAGTGAAGATGGAAATACAGTACATTCCTGGTTTGTCGGATTTTCCAATGTGGATAATCCGGAGCTGGCGATCAGCGTCTGTGTCGAGGATGCGGATACGGCGACCATTACTGGTGTCAGTGTCGCAAAGCAGGTGTTTGATTCTTACTATAATAATTAAAGGTCAAGGTGACAGCGCACATGAGGTTTTACAAAAATCTTTATGTCAGCGAGAGCATGACAAAAAAGAAAGAAAAAGTGATTGCAAAACTGAATAAAAAAAAGTATCCGTTGAATACTTATGTGATCACGCTGATCGAAGAAGGGGAAAATCAGCTGGAATTTTATTCGACGTTGATGTTCCGCCAGGGAAGTGTGATCGATGATGACATTTTCGTTGTCGGCATAGCGGGTGGATATGATGATGCGCTGTATCTGGTAGAAGAGATCGCGAAGGAAGTTTATGAAAAAACAGGGGATCTGGATATCCGGTCCTACATCAGAGAGCGGGAGAGGAAAGAAGAATGATTCTACATATCGTTGGATTGATTTTGAAGATTATCGGGATTCTTCTTCTGGTGATTCTTGGAATTCTGCTACTTGTGATCGGTGTCCTTCTCTTTGTACCGCTGAGGTATGAACTGCGTGCCGAGTTTCCGGGAAAGCTGGAAGATGCGGAGGGGAATCTTAAGATTTCATGGTTGCTTTATCTGATTGCAGGAAGAGTGGAGTATCGGAACGGCGATGTGAAATGGCAGGGGCGGATTGTCTGGAAGAAGTTGGGAGATGTTCTGGAAGCGGAAGATAAATCGGTGAGAAAGAGGGAGAAAAAGCCGGATGGCGGAAAAAAAGCCGGTGCGGAGAATGCCAGTGAGAGAACGGCGGAAAGAAATGATGCGGTAGATGTAAAGAAGCCGCAGACGCTGCCGGAAAAGAAAGCCGAAAGCGGAACGTATGCAAAGCCAGAGCATGCGGACGTGAAAGATGAGAAGTCCAAAACAGAAACACAAGGAAATCCTGACACGAAGGTGAAAACATTTTTAGAAAAAAAAGAAGAGAATGCTACACCGGAAAAGGAAAGTGAATCCAGAGAAAAAAAGGATGTTCATGACGAGAGAGAATCCGAAAAGGCTCACAAAACTCCACGAAAGCGGAAAAAACCAGTCAAAGCATTCGGAAAACTGATTCGGAAGCTCAGTCAGAAGTTTCGGCAGATCCTGGAAAAGATCAAATGTACATGGAAGAATTTATGTGATAAAATGAAGAATATCGCAGAGAAAAAAGATAAAATTCTGGAGTTTCTGGAAAAAGAAAACCATAAGGCAGCTTTTGCGCATGGCAAAAAAGAGCTGGTATGGGTGAAACGTTTTCTAAAGCCGAAAAAGCTTCGCGTAAAACTGCATTTCGGTTTTGAAGATCCTTATCATACCGGACAGGTACTTGCGCTTTGCGGAATGCTTTACGCGTTTGTTGGAGAAAATATGGATCTGGAACCGGATTTTGAAAAACGGGTACTTGATGGTACAGTTTATATAAAAGGCAGGATCAGGGCAGTTCATATGGCAATATTTGCAGTGAAATTGCTTCTGGATAAGAATATCCGCAGCACCTATCATGATATCAGGGCGTTTAAGTGGTAAATGTTTCGATAGAGAATAACAGGAGGAATCGAAAAGATGGCAGCAGACAATCAGTTTAAAGAGACAGTAGATGCATTATTTAAAGGGATGAACGGAGTGGTTTCATCCAAGACCGTTGTGGGGGATCCGATCCACATCGGGAATACGATCATTCTTCCACTGGTGGATGTATCCTTTGCAATTGGTGCAGGTGCATTTCATGCAGATAAGAAGGACAGAGGAGCAGGCGGACTTGGCGGCAAGATGATTCCAAGTGCAGTGCTTGTGATCCAGAACGGGACAACAAAACTGGTCAATATCAAGAATCAGGATACCATGACGAAGATACTTGATATGGTTCCGGATGTGATCGACCGTTTTAAATCTCCTTCTGAGGATAAGATGACGGAGGAGGATGTGGCAGATCTGTTAAATGAAGCAGATACTCCGGAAAATCAGGAATAGGCGTAAGTTTCTGGCATATATTTATTGTAAAGAAGAGGAAAAAGCAGGAACGAAGATGAAACGGGTATGTGGATTTGCGCTGTTTTTTGTGGCACTAGGTATGGTGATCATGATGTTTATTCCGAGCATATTTATCGGAATCCTGATCGTTCTGCTGTGCCTCCTTGTAGGATATCAGCTTTTTTGCTGCTGATTCTGAAAAAATATGAGAATTGCAGGGAAAACCCTGAAAAAAGCCTTGCGTATGCAGGGCTTTTATGATACAATGCTAACGTTGCAAAAAAATCACGTGTGTGGTTTATCCCGGTGGTGCCAAAGCTGAAAAGCATGGTTCGCGGACATAAGCACACGGAAGTAAAAAACCAATGGAGGAAAGAAACATGAGCGTTATTTCAATGAAACAACTTTTAGAAGCAGGTGTTCATTTCGGACATCAGACAAGAAGATGGAACCCTAAGATGGCAGAGTACATCTACACAGAGAGAAATGGTATCTACATCATCGACCTTCAGAAATCTGTAGGTAAAGTAGATGAAGCTTACCAGGCAGTATCTGACATCGCAGCAGAAGGTGGAAAGATCCTCTTCGTAGGAACAAAGAAACAGGCTCAGGACGCTATCAAGACAGAAGCAGAACGTTGTGGAATGTACTATGTTAACGAAAGATGGCTTGGAGGAATGCTTACAAACTTCAAGACAATCCAGAGCAGAATCGCTCGTCTGAAAGAAATCGAAGCTATGTCAGAAGACGGAACATTCGATGTACTGCCGAAGAAAGAAGTTATTGAAATCAAGAAAGAATGGGAAAAGCTTGAAAAGAACCTTGGCGGAATCAAAGAAATGAAGAGAATCCCGGACGCTATCTTCGTAGTAGATCCTAAGAAGGAAAGAATCTGTGTTCAGGAAGCTCACACACTTGGAATCCCGCTGATCGGTATTGCTGATACAAACTGTGATCCGGAAGAACTTGACTATGTAATTCCAGGAAACGATGACGCGATCAGAGCAGTAAAACTTATCGTATCTAAGATGGCTGATGCTGTAATCGAAGCAAACCAGGGCGAAGCTGAAGAAGTTTACGAAGGCGAAGACGTAGAAACAGCTGAAGAAACAACAGAAGAATAATTCGAACAATCCGAAAGATCATATTAAAAGATGGAGGAAAAAATCATGGCAATCACAGCAAGCATGGTAAAAGAATTAAGAGAAATGACAGGCGCTGGTATGATGGACTGCAAAAAAGCTCTGAACGAATCTAACGGAGATATGGATGCAGCAATCGAATACCTCAGAAAGAACGGCGAAGCTAAGGCTGTTAAGAAAGCCGGACGTATCGCAGCTGAAGGTATCGTTATGGCAGACGTTAAAGAAGATAAGACAGCAGCTATCGTAGAAGTTAACTCTGAGACAGACTTCGTTGCTAAGAACGCTGATTTCCAGGCATTCGTAAAAGCAGTTGTTAATCAGGCACTTACTACAAAAGCTACAGATATGGAAGGATTCATGGCTGAAGCCTGGAACGAAGATGCATCTAAGACAGTTAACGATGCACTTACAGAAAAGATTTCTGTAATCGGAGAAAAGCTCAGCATCAGAAGATTCGAAAAGATCGTTACAGACGGTTGTGTAGTATCTTACATCCACGGTGGCGGACGTATCGGTGTTCTTGTAGAAGCTGATACAGCAGTTGTTAACGACGCTGTTAAAGAAGCGCTGAAAAACGTAGCTATGCAGGTAGCAGCTTTAAATGCTAAATATGTAAGCCAGGCAGACGTAGATGCTGATTACATCGCACATGAGAAAGAAATTCTTCTTGCTCAGATCATGAACGATCCGAAAGAATCTCAGAAACCGGAAAAGGTTATCCAGGGAATGATTTCCGGACGTATCAACAAAGAGATGAAAGAAATCTGTCTGTTAGATCAGGTATATGTAAAAGCTGAAGACGGAAAACAGTCTGTAGCTAAATACCTTGACGAAGTTGGAAAAGCTAACGGAACAACTATCACTCTGAAGAAATTCGTTCGTTTCGAGACAGGTGAAGGTCTTGAAAAGAAAAATGAAGATTTTGCAGCTGAAGTTGCAGCTCAGATGAACGCATAATCTTACAGTTCGCATAAGAATTTGAACCGTATTATTATCATGTAAATCAACGAAAAACCTTGAATTTCCTATGAAAATGGGATAATTCAAGGTTTTTTTGCGTGTTGGGGAATAAATTTTGACTTATCGTAAATTACCGCTATTTATGCATGGAATTGGGGAAAGTAGGGCTTTCCGAAGACCATTATTTCCGTTTCCCGCACGAGCTTTCCGGTGGGCAGGTACAGCGTCTCGGTATTGCAAGTGCCCTTGTTATCGGGCCAAAACTGATCGTCTGTGACGAACCGGTATCTGCACTTGACGTATCCATTCAGGCACAGATCCTGAATATGCTGATGCAGCTTCAGAAGGAACTGGGACTCAGCCTTTTATTTATTTCACACGATATCGGTGTTATCCGTTTTATCTCAGACCGTATTGGGGTTATGTATCTGGGGACACTGGTAGAAGAAACCGATACCGAAGAATTGTTTGCAAATCCACTCCATCCGTACACTAAAGGACTTTTTGCTTCTGTGCCGGATCCGTATATTGAGAGGGATGGATTTTCAGAGCTTTCCGGAGAACAGCCGGTCAGAACCGAAGATTTTAAGGGTTGTGCGTTCTCTACACGTTGTCCGCATGCGACAGAAAAATGCAGACAGGAAGCACCGGTCTTCAGAGAGGTGAAACCGGGACATAAAGTAGCTTGTCATATGGTAGAAGAATAGAGGTATGTAAAAGAGTACACCGCGGGAGATGGGGAATCCTGCGGTGTTTTTTATGCAAGGGGACGAAGGGCAAGTAGGAGAAGGTTGTGAGGTCGACCGGACGAAAAGAATTTTCATAGATTCCATTACGCAAACCATTCTGATGAACCCCTTAGGGCGGGAATCGTGTTCAGCAGAGGCTTCCACGATTCCTGGGTTTCATCTCCATTGCGTAATAAGTGAATCTACGACAATTCTTTTCGCCCGGTCGACCATTCTACTTTGCTGGCGTTGCCCTTCTGTGTGTTCAAAAAAGACAGGGATTCCTTGAGGGGAAGTGAGCGGTGTACTTTTTTGGGGGAAGGGGATGCTGTGGCGAGTTGGAGGGGATGGGTGAAGTTTAGAGGAATGGAAGATGTATCTAGTTACTGGTCTAATGTGTTTGGATAAGGGATGTATATATAAAGAATGAAAATTCAGTCAAAAACAAAATGATACAAAAAATGAATGAAAATTAAGAAAAAATAAATAGTATTCAACATTGTTTTCCAGTATACTGAATATATGATTGAATATCAGAAAGAAGTTATGGGGCGATGGTATAGTGCGATAACTTGGAGGGACAAAGTGTATATAGAAAGTGCTGCGGCTTCCTTATTGAGGCAATGGAGAGGAAACTCAGGAATCGTGGAAGCCTTTGCTGAACACGATTCCCGCTTTCAGAGGTTCCTCGGAATGGTTTGCCGAAGGGAAGCCGCAGCACTTTCTATATACACTTTGTCGGACTAACTTCAACAAACTTTTACACCTTAAAAGTAGAATGATGAGGAGGGAATGAGAATGAATTTCAAAGAAAATCTGACGGGGAAGAAAAAGGTGATTTTTATTGTATGCTTTATTTTAGCAGTCGCTCTGATTGCCGCAATCCTGCACATGGTTTCGGGAGGGGGAAAGGATTCCGCGAAGAACATCCTCTACGCGGATAAGGTCAGCGTGATCACCGGCAACGGAAGCGGAACCGTGAACCGCTTTGCAGGTGTTGTGGAGGCGCAGGATACTTTGAAAATCTCACTTTCAGAAGGACAGAAAGTGAAAGAGATTTTCGTGGAAAAAGGGCAGGAAGTGGAGCCTGGGACGAAACTCTTTGAATATGATACAGAGGAGCTTGCAATGACACTGGAGCAGGGGAATCTGGAGCTGGAGAAGATAGGGAACAGTATTTCCAATCTGAATTCACAGATTGCGGCTTTAACGACAGAGAAAAAGAATGCACCGGCAGGTGAGCAGCTTTCTTATACAACGCAGATCCAGGAGCTGCAGACGAATGTAAAACAGGAAGAATATAATTATAAAGTAAAAGAACTGGAAGTGAACCGGACGAAGAAGAGTCTGGAATCATCCACGGTGACATCCACGATTGCAGGAATCATCCAGGAGATCAATCCAGATCCTGGTTATGATGATTACAGTGGAGAAAAGCAGGCATTTATGAGCATTCTTTCTACTGGAAAATACCGAATTAAGGGAAAAATCAGTGAACAGAATATCGGTGAGCTTCAGCCGGGAATGGATGTGACGGTGCGGGCAAGGAATAACCAGGAGGAGATCTGGAAAGGATCTGTGGATGTGATTGACACGGAAAAACCGGAGAGCAGTTCACAAAGCGAGATGTATTCCGGTTCAGATTCTTCTGCCCGGGCAACTAAGTATCCATTTTATGTAACGCTTGAAACCAGTGATGGTCTGATGCTGGGACAGCATGTATATATCGAACCTGGAACCGGCGTAAATACAGAGGGATTACATCTGATGACTGCTTATATTGTAGATGCAGATGGGAAAGAGCCTTATGTCTGGGTAGCAAATGAAAAGGACAGACTGGAAAAGAGAAATGTAAAGCTTGGTGCTTATGATGAGGAGCAGGATACATGGGAGATCACGGAAGGACTGAAAGAGACGGATTACATTGTCTGGCCGGATGGAGAATGTAAAGAAGGAGCAGCCGTTCAGAAGAACGAAAATGTACAGGCAGGAGGCACGGAAGAGGGGGAATAAAGGATGGCTTTTCAAAAAAGAAATAAGAAAAAAATTCTTCAGATCGGGATTGCTGTGGCTGTCTGTGTATGTGTCATTGGAGGCGGCACTTTATTTGCAATGAAAAAAAGCGAAAAAGCGGTCAAGGTTGCACCGGTAGCCAGTATGAGTAATGGTGGATGGTATTCAGAATCGGATATTTATGATTATGCGAAGGTGCAGGCAGGTGCGAGCCAGGACATTTACCATGATGATACCCTTACGATTAAAGAGATTTATGTCAGGGCAGGGGATACAGTGAAGATCGGTGATCGTCTGGTTGCTTATGATACCACGCTTGCAGGACTTGAGCGGGAAATGAAGCAGATGGAGATTCAGGGGATTGAACTGAATATTCAGAATCAAAAGGCAGAATTAGAGCAGCTGAAAAATGCAAAGATTGTTGCGTCTGTTGAAAGAAGCCAGGATGAGCTACGAAAAATGACTGCAAAAGGAACCAGACCTGGAATAATGTGGACTGCGGATGCAAAGAAAAATGAAGGGGAAAATCCGGATACTTCCGAAAATCCGGAGCAGCCGGAGACACCAGAGAATCCGGAAGGACCGGAAAAACCATCAATCGGGAAACCGTTTCCTGAAGAACTGAAGGACAAGATTATTTATAAAGAGATTACAAAGGACGCAGCTCCTTATAATGAGGATGGGGATGGAACAAAAGAAAAGCCGTATCGCTATCTTTGTGCGCCGGGGGCAACGGTGAATGCGGAGTTCATGCTGAAAATGCTGGAAGAGAGGGCTGTCTGCGTATTTGATGTAGTGGATCAGGAGAAGGAACCGACGCTTCTTTTATATTCCTGGACGCTGGACGGAAAGACCGGACAGGTGATAAAGCCCGAAAATCCGGAACAGCCGGTGACACCGGAAGAGCCGAAAATTCCGGACGAACCGGATAACCCTGGTGGAGATGAAGAGCCGGATCCGGGAGATTCAGATGGAATGACCAGGGAAGAGCAGGCAAAGCAGATCCAGGAAAAAGAACAGAAGATCAAAGATCTGGATCTGGAGAAGCGAACAGCACAACTGGAATTGAAAAAGCTGGATAAAAAAGTAAATAATGGTGTTGTAAAGAGTACAGTGGAGGGAACGGTAAAAGCTGTACTTGACGAAGAAGAGGCAAAGCTGGAGAATAAACCGGTTATATCTGTGACCGGAAAAACCGGTTATTATGTAATCGGAGGGATTGCCGAAAGCAGTTATGATAAATTAAAAGAGGGTATGACTGTGATGGTGACTTCCTGGAATACGGGGAACTTTTATGAGGCAACGATCACCAGTGTCGGTAATTCACCGGTTGAAAGTATGAAGAGCAGCGAGAATCCTAATATGTCCTACTATCCGTTTACTGCAGTGGTTGAGAAAGATGCAGACCTTTCATCTGGTGAGGGTGTCAGTATTTCCGTAGACGGACTTTCGGGTGACAGTGGAGATTTGATTTACCTGGAACAGATGTTCATAAGAGAAGACGGAAACCGCTCCTATGTATACAAGAAAGGAAAAAATGGAAGGCTGGAGAAGCAGTATGTAGAGGTTGGGAAAAATATGTACGGTTCCATTGAAATTGTTTCCGGACTTACCATGGAGGATGAGATTGCATTTCCGTATGGAAGAAATGTAAAAGAGGGTGCGAAGACAAAGACAGTGGAGTCACTGTATGATTATAATTAATGAGGGGGTGAGGAGATGCTTGAAGATATCAGGCTGGCATTTCAGGGAATCTGGAGCCATAAGCTGCGGTCTGCGCTGACGATGCTTGGTATTATTATCGGAATCGGATCAATCATTGCAATTGTTTCGACAATCAAAGGAACCAATGAGCAGATCAAGAAAAATCTGGTTGGCGCGGGAAATAATGCGGTCAATATCCAGCTTTATCAGGGAGACTGGACACTGGATCTGTCTTATCAGGAGGTTCCAGATGGAATACCGGAGATTTCAGATCAGGCACTTGGTGAGATCCAGGCACTGGATGAGGTGGAAAGTGCAGCCCTTTATCACAAACGGAATGAATATGATGCTGTATATGCAGGCAGTCAGAAGCTGGCAAGCTGTAATATTCTTGGGATAGATTCCAATTATCTGAATGCCTATGGATTTCAGATCACAAAAGGGCGTGGCTTTTCCGAAAAAGATTTTACTGCAAACCGGAAAGTTGTGCTGCTTGATAAAACGACAGCCACAGCTCTATTCCCGGATGGAAATGTGATCGGAAAGATTATTGAGGTTAAAGGGGAGCCATTTACTGTGATCGGTATGATGGCGAGAAAAGAAAATTCGCAGCCGATGATTAATTCGATGGAAGACTATTACCGTTATGTATCCACGGATGGAAGCGGAACGATCTGTATTCCGGATACACTGTGGCCGATTATTTATCAGTATGATGAACCGCAGAATCTGGTTGTCCGCGCGACAAGCACAGATGAGATGACAGCGGCAGGAGAAAAGGCGGCAGATATCCTGAACAGTTATCTGACGGTGTCCGATGATACGATCAAATATAAAGGGGAGGATCTTCTGGAACAGGCAAACCAGATCCAGGAGATCAGTAATTCTACGAATCAGCAGCTGATATGGATCGCAAGTATTTCCCTGTTGGTTGGCGGAATCGGTGTCATGAATATTATGCTGGTATCCGTAACAGAAAGAACTAGGGAGATCGGACTGAAGAAGGCGCTTGGCGCGAGAAAAAGAAGGATCCTGACGCAGTTTCTGACGGAAGCGGCAGTGCTTACCCTTCTCGGAGGTCTGATCGGTGTGGCAGGAGGGATTGCGCTTGCCTATATTATTTCCGCAGTCTCGGCAGTTCCGGTGGCAATCAGCGGAGTGTCTATTCTGGTCGGAGTAGTATTTTCCACACTGATCGGAATTATTTTCGGACTTCTTCCGTCGGTGAAGGCGGCGAACATGAATCCGATCGATGCACTCAGAAGTGAGTAGGTTTATGTAGAGTAGAAATATTTGTCGGATCCAAGATTGCAGATGAATACAAAGTATCTGTTCTACAGTCAAGTGGCGTGCCTTACTGGCACGCCATTTTTAAAAATTCTTCCATTGCTCTTGTCTGGTAGCGACCATTTTTCCAGTAGAACCGGATGTCACGGCTGCTTTCGCCTGCAGGAAGCTTATAGTACACCACATCAGAGGTAAGAGGTACTTTTGAGAGCATGATATCTCCGATAAAAGAGATCCCCATGCCGGAGCAGGTGATGTTGTAAGAAGTCATCTGCTGATCCATTTTCAGGATGATATTTGGTTCAAAGAGATTGTTCTGACAGATCATACGGGCACGTTTCCCTGTGTCGTTTTCCGGTTTCAGCATAATAAATGGCTCACTTTTAAAGCGTGTCAGAGGAACGGGAGGACAGGATTCTTCCAGAAATTTTTTGCTCAGGATATCTTCTACAGGAAGCTGATAGGAGCGCAGCCTATTATTGATCGGGAATGCTCCCGGAACAGCAAGGATCAGGTGCTCTTCCTGAAATTTACGGCAGCTGTAGATGGCGGCATCCAGAACGCTGCTGTCCAGCATCAGATCCAGTTGCCCGTGTCGCAGCATACGGGCAAGATTGGCAGTGGTTTCTTCAATCAGGCTGATCTGGATCAGAGGATATCTGCGGGCAAAATCCGCAATCAGCGGAGGCAGGATCCAGGAGGAAAACAGGTTGCTTCCTCCGAGGATGAGTGTTCCTTTTCTCAGATCGCCCCAGTCGTTTACAAATCCTTCAAATTCATTCTGGATACTTTTTATTTTTTCTATCGCTTTGATATACTGTACCCCACATTCGGTAAGGGACAGTGGTTTGGTACTCCGGTCAAAGATCGGATATCCGATGTGGTGCTCGACACGCTTTACGTTGGCACTGAGTGAAGGCTGTGAGATAAATAACTTCTCAGCCGCCTTGGAAAAGCTTTTTTCCAGATAAACTTCATAGACATATTCCATTCCCTGAAACATAGGTATTCTCCTTTGATATAGTTTTAAAATTATAGTTACTATAAAAATATATGTATTAGATTATATTATAACACAGAGCTATAATGAGAACAACAAAGGCAATACGCCAGAGAAAAATGAAAAATTGAGGGATTTTTGAGATGGAAAAAGGAAAAGAAAACAAGACAGGTTATCGTGTAGAACAGGATTCAATAGGGGCAAAGGATATTCCGGGAGATGTATATTACGGGGTACAGTCCCTGCGTGCTGCGGAGAATTTCCGCATTACCGGGCTGAATATGCATCCGGAGATCATCAACAGTCTTGCGTACATAAAGAAAGCATCTGCGATCACCAACTGCGAGAGTGGGATTCTGGAAAAGAAAAAGGCAAAAGCAATCGTACAGGCATGTGATGAGATCCTTGCAGGAAAGTTGCATGAGTACTTTATCGTAGATCCGATCCAGGGAGGTGCGGGAACTTCTCTGAACATGAATGCAAACGAAGTCATTGCCAACCGTGCGATTGAGATTCTTGGCGGAAAAAAAGGAGATTATTCAGCAGTAAATCCGAATGATGATGTAAACTGCGGACAGTCCACAAATGATGTTATTCCGACAGCCGGCAAGATGACTTCACTCAGACTTCTTCAGAATCTGAAAAAAGAACTGCTCAGACTTCACGGAGCACTCTGCAAAAAGGCAGAAGAATTCGACCATGTGATCAAAATGGGACGCACCCAGATGCAGGATGCAGTTCCGATTCGTCTGGGTCAGGAATTTCAGGCGTATTCCGATGCCATCATGCGTGATATCCACCGTATGGATAAGGCGATGGATGAGATGCGTACTGTCAACATGGGTGGAACGGCAGTCGGAACCGGAATCAATGCAGATGAAGCCTATGTAAGCCGCATTGTTCCGAATCTTTCAAAAATATCTGATATTCAGTTTGTCCAGGCCTTTGATCTGATTGATGCAACCCAGAACCTGGATCCGTTTGTGGCAGTATCCGGTGCAGTGAAAGCATGTGCAGTCACACTTTCCAAGATCGCCAATGACCTGCGTCTGATGTCATCCGGACCAAGAGCCGGATTTGGCGAGATCAACCTTCCGGCAAAGCAGAATGGTTCTTCGATCATGCCGGGAAAGGTGAATCCGGTCATCCCGGAAGTAGTGAACCAGGTCGCATTTAACATCATTGGAAATGATGTGACGATCACGATGGCAGCAGAGGGCGGACAGCTGGAACTGAATGCGTTTGAACCAATCGTATTCTACTGCCTGTTCCAGTCCATCGATACCCTGGCTTATGCAGTCCAGACTTTCGTAGATAACTGTGTGACAGGAATCACAGCCAATGAAGAGAGATGCCGTCAGCTGGTAGAGAACAGCATTGGCGTAATTACTGCAATCTGTCCGCATGTAGGCTATGAGAAAGCAGCGGAGATTGCGAAAAAAGCAATGAAGACCGGAGAATCCATCCGTAATCTGATCCTCAGAGAAGGGCTTTTAAGTGAAAAAGAGATGGAAACCGTTCTGGATCCGGTCAATATGACAGAGCCAGGTATTTCAGGAAAAGAACTTCTCAGAAAATAAAGACTAAAAAGAATTAAATTTTTCTAAAAGACATGATTTTCTCCTTTTAAGGGTGTACAATGAAACATACGTGTTTCATGAGTTACAACTTAAAAGGAGAATTTTTATGCTTCAAATTCAACATATCTGCAAAGAATACCGTACAGGTACGCTGGTACAGAAGGCACTGGATGATGTAAGCCTGAATCTCAGGGACAATGAATTTGTTGCGATCCTGGGACCGAGTGGTTCGGGAAAGACGACGCTTCTTAACATCATCGGTGGACTGGATCGGTACGATAGTGGTGATCTGATCATCAACGGGATTTCCACGAAAAAATATAAAGACAGAGATTGGGATTCCTATCGGAATCATACCATTGGTTTTGTATTTCAGAGTTATAATCTGATTCCGCATCAGACAGTGCTTGCCAACGTGGAGCTGGCACTGACTATTTCCGGGATCGGGAAGGAAGAACGGAAAAAGAGAGCGATCGAGGCTCTGAAAAAAGTTGGTCTTGGAGAGCAGTTGCATAAGAGACCGAGCCAGATGTCAGGCGGACAGATGCAGAGGGTGGCAATCGCCCGTGCACTGGTCAACGATCCGGATATCCTGCTTGCTGATGAGCCGACCGGGGCACTGGACACGGCGACCAGTGTGCAGGTTATGGAACTTTTAAAAGAGGTGGCAAAGGACCGGCTGGTTGTGATGGTCACACATAACCCGGAGCTTGCCGAAGAATATGCAACCCGTATTGTCACACTCAAGGACGGAAAGATCCGCTCGGATACGGACGAATTTTATGTCAATGAAGCGGTCATGAAGGAGCCGGAGCATAAGAACATGGGGAAATCATCGATGTCCTTTCTGACGGCACTTTCCTTAAGTTTTAATAACTTAAAGACAAAGAAAGCAAGAACCCTTTTGACTTCGTTTGCCGGATCCATCGGAATCATAGGAATTGCACTGATCCTGGCACTTTCCAATGGAGTGAATGCCTATATTAAGTCGATCGAGGAAGAGACCCTTTCCGAGTATCCGCTTCAGATCCAGAGCACCGGATTTGACATGACTTCCATGATGGTGGGGAATATGGACAGCGGTTCGGGCAGTACTGATAAAAAGGAGACAAAAAAAGACGGGGAAGTCAAGGTCATGCAGGTGATGACCAATATGTTTTCCACGATGGATTCCAATGATCTGAAATCCCTGAAAGAATACCTGGATGACGGCAAAAGCGGGATTGAGGATTACACCAGTGCAGTGGAATATTCCTATAGCATTTCCCCGCGGATCTTCCGGCAGAATAAAGATGGTTCAGTCCGGCAGGTGAATCCGGACAAATCCTTTGAAGCACTGGGAATCGGTTCCGGTGCAAGCACCAGCAGTCTGATGTCGTCTATGATGAGCACCAATGTGTTCTATGAGATGCCGAAGACAGAAAGCCTGTACGAGAATCAGTATGATGTGAAAGAGGGACGCTGGCCACAAAGTTATAACGAATGTGTGCTGGTGCTGACTCCAAATGGAGGCATGAGTGATTTCCTCCTCTATACACTGGGACTCAGGGATCAGATGGAACTGGACGAGATGATCCAGGAGTTTATCAACGAGGAAGATGTAAATACGCCGGCGGATATTGGCGATTACACATATGAGGATATTTTAGGGAAGACCTTCAAGCTGGTCAACGTATCGGATTGCTACGAATATGACAGCCAGTATAAGGTCTGGAAGGACAAATCCGATAATACGGATTATATGAAAAAGCTGGTTGATAACGGGGAAGCCCTGAAAATTGTCGGTATCGTGCAGGCATCGGAGGATGCAAATGCGTCTGCCCTGACACCGGGGATTGGTTATCCACAGAGTCTGACAGAGCATGTGGCAAAAGAGGCGGCAAAAAGTGAGATTGTCAAAGACCAGCTGAAAAATCCGTCAAAGAATGTCTTTACCGGAGAGCAGTTTGGAAGTACAGAAGAGAAGAACGGACTGGATGAGAACAGCCTGTTTACGGTCGATGAGGATGCACTTCAGAAAGCCTTTGGATTTGATGACAGTGCGCTTTCAGATGGATTTTCTGGTAATCTTTTAGCGGCAGACTCCCTGAATCTGGGAAATGCATTCCAGATGGGCGGAAATTCCCTGGATCTGTCCGGTATGGTGAATCTGGATCAGATCGATCTGGATGTGTCCGGGATGCCGCAGATGAATCTGGGAGATATGATCGGTAGTCTGGATCTTACCGTGAAACCGGGCGGGATGCAGAAGCTGTCCGCAAGCGTTCTGGAAGGGTATCAGGAGTATGTAAAATCCCATCCGGAGGCAGATTATTCCAATCTGGCAGGGGATTTTATGGATTATCTGACCACAGATGATGCACAGAAGATCCTGAAAGAAAATTTAAGAGAAATCATTGAAAATGCTGGTGGTTTTCAGATTACGACTGATCAGATGCAGGAGCTGGTACGGCAGGTAATGGCTGGTTATCAGGAATATGCGAAAGCGAACGGCTATACGGATCCGGATACCTTTGCAGAGCATCTGATGGAATATCTGCAGACACCAGAAGCCAAAGCGATTATGGATGCATGGCAGCAGGAGACGTTCGGGGATACGGTGGTAAATATTACTTCGGATCAGCTGACAAAGCTGGCAAGAGAACTTGCCGGCGGTTATTCGGCATATGCTGCGGCAAATGGAAAGGCAGATCCGACGAAGATGGGAGAGCATTTTCTGAATTATCTTGCCACGGCAGATGGAAAGCAGCGTCTGATGAGCGGGCTTTCCGAAGTGATCGACCTGAATCAGCTGGAGAGTCAGCTTGGTGCGGCGATGGGAAGTTACATGTCAAAGGTAATGGGAGCTTATACCGGAGCGATTTCCGGTGCGATTGAAACGCAGATTACTTCAGCAATGAACCAGATTGTCACCCAGATCACAGGTGGAATCGGAAACGCCATGCAGGCGGCAATGGGAAATGTAGGAACCCAGCTGCAGAATATGCTTGGAAGCTCGATGAAAATTGATACGGAAGCATTTGCAAAGGCATTCCAGATGAATATGACGACGGATGATCTGGCAGAACTGATGACATCGATGACGATGAGTGCAACTGCTTCTTACGACAATAATCTTCAGAAGCTGGGATATGCGGATTTTGACAATCCAAGCCAGATTTCCATCTATCCGACAGATTTTGAGAGTAAGGAAGAAGTAGTAAAGATTCTGGATTCCTATAACAGTCAGATGGAAAAAGAAGGGAAAGAAGAACAGGTGATTACCTATACCGATATCGTCGGAACGCTGATGTCCTCGGTGACGAATATTGTGGATATCATCAGTTACGTGCTGATTGCGTTTGTGGCGATTTCCCTTGTCGTATCTTCGATCATGATCGGAGTGATCACCTACATCAGTGTACTGGAGCGAAAGAAAGAGATCGGAATCCTGCGTGCGATCGGGGCATCCAAGGGAAATGTGTCCCAGGTATTTAATGCGGAGACCTTTATCATCGGGCTTTGTGCCGGACTGATCGGGATTGGACTGTCACTGTTGCTTCTGATCCCTGGAAATATGATCATCCATGCGGTGGCAGATAATAACAAAGTCAATGCGTTTTTACCGGTACTTCCGGCGGTGGTGCTGATTCTTTTAAGTATCGGACTGACTCTGCTTGGCGGAATCATCCCTTCAAGAAAGGCGGCAAAAAGTGATCCGGTGACAGCACTTCGGACAGAATAAAAGGGAGAATGAAGGAAAAAGGAAGATGGATAAAGAGAAAAATACAAAAGCGGTGAGAGAGGAAAATATTTACTGTCTGAACGGAAGAGTGCCGGTTAAAAAGGCGATTCCGTTCGGACTCCAGCATGTGCTGGCAATGTTTGTGTCGAATCTGGCACCGGTACTGATCGTGTGCAGTGCGGCATTTGTGAGAGGATCGGAGAATCACTTAAGTGCTGCTGAAATTACACAGCTTCTGCAGTGCGCGATGTTTGCGGCGGGGATCGGGACCTGTCTGCAGCTTTACCCGGTATGGAAGATTGGTTCCAGACTTCCGATCGTTATGGGAGTCAGTTTTACCTTTCTTGGGAGTCTGCTGATGATCTGTACCAATCCGGAACTTGGATATGAAGGAATGGTTGGTGCGGTGATCGCCGGAGGTATTTTTGAGGGACTGGTAGGAATGAGTGCCAAATACTGGAAACGGTTCCTGACGCCGGTAGTATCGGCATGTGTGGTAATTGCGATTGGACTTTCCCTTCTGTCGGTAGGAATGGATTCCTGGGGCGGTGGAAATGGGGCAGAAGATTTTGGAGCGTGGTACCATCTTATGGTCGGATTTTTCACACTGGTTGTGTGTCTGGCTGCCCGTTATCTGTTAAAAGGCGTATACAAGAACCTGAACGTACTGGTTGGTCTGGTCTGCGGTTATCTTCTGTCAATTGTATTTACTGTGGTGGGGATTGCGCCGATGGTCGATTTCTCAGGAATTACAAAGACGATTGAACAGGTCGGTGTGTTCAGCCTTCCAAAGCTTGTATTTTTTACTTCCCATAAACCGGTCTTTGATCTGGGAGCATTCTTTACCATTGCAATTGTTTTCCTGGTATCGGCAGCAGAGACAACAGGTGCAACTACCGCAGTGTGTACCGGTGCGCTGGGGCGGGATATCAAGATGGAAGAACTGCAGGGGTCTCTTGCCGTGGATGGATTCTCCAGTGCGATTTCAGGATGTTTTGGCTGTCTGCCGCTTACTTCTTTCAGTCAGAATATCGGGCTTGTCACGATGACAGGAGTCATTAACCGTTTTACCATTCTGATGGGCGCGCTGATCCTGATCCTCGCCTCTTTGTTCCCACCACTGGGTGCATTTTTTAACTCACTTCCGCAGGCAGTGCTTGGAGGCTGTACGGTTATGATGTTCGGATCGATCATGTATGAAGGGATCAAGATGCTCAAAGAGTGTGTGTTTGATGACAGAACCATGATCATCGTATCGCTGGCATTCTGTATCGGTGTCGGACTGACACAGACTTCCGGAAACTTCTTTTCCGCATTTCCGAAGGAGGTAGGAGATATTTTTAATGGAAATGCAGTTGCAGGTGTGTTTGTGGTGTCATTGATCTTAAGTCTCTGTCTTCCGAAGAAAAAAACAACAGATTTGTAAACGTGATAAAATATCCCCTATCCAATCTGCACAGTCGCAGGCACCATTTGCAAAGCATTCCCGGTTGTAGGAATGATGTGTATATTGAAAAGTCAGACCGGAATGTGATGGCAAAAGAACTGAAAAAACGGTTTGAACCGGTAAGGTTCTGGAACGATTTTTTTATGTAAAAAAGGACGGATGCTTATGATTGTAAGAATAAAAATGAATGCTATACTTACGACAGACAAAACTGAGGAAATGAGACAGCAAAGGAGAGGCATATGAATTCGAATTTTGAATATTATAAAGTTTTTTATTATGTGGCAAAGTATGAGAATCTTACGAAAGCATCCAGCGTATTAAAGACAAGCCAGCCGGCGGTGACGAGAACGATACACAATCTGGAAAATGAATTGGGCTGCCGGTTATTTACCAGAAGCAAATCCGGAATGAAGCTGACACCGGAGGGAAGAACCTTCTACAGCTATGTGGCGGCAGGATGTGCCCAGTTCTTTAAAGGGGAGAGTGATCTGAGCAATCTGATCAGCCTGGAGAATGGAACGATCTATATCAGTGCGACCGAGACAGCCCTGCATTGTTTCCTGTTCCGGGCAATGGGGGAGTTCAACAGCATTTACCCGAACGTGCATTTCAAAATCTTAAATAACAGTACCATGGATTCGGTGAACGCTGTAAAAGAAGGAAAGGTAGATCTGGCGTTTGTGTCAACGGATCTGCAGGTGAATAAGCCGCTGCGTATGAAGAAACTGCGGGAATATCATGAGGTTCTGATCGGAGGGAGTCGTTATACAGAACTGAAAGGGAGAAAAGTTTCTTTGGAAGAATTGTCGGCGTATCCCTGGATCAGTCTGACTTCGGAAGCACTTACGAGAAAATTCCTGAATGATTATTTCGCAGAACATGGCCTGCAGTTCTCACCGGATATGGAGCTTGCGACGACAGACCTGATCTTACCGGCAGTCCGGCATAATCTTGGGATCGGTTTTGTTCCGGAAGAATTTGCCGAAGAAGAAAAACGGGCGGGAAATGTATTTGAGATTGAGGTGGAAGAAAAGCTTCCGACCAGAAACATCATTCTGATCTATGATATGGAGTACCCGCAGAGTATTGCATCGAAGGAGTTTCAGAAGTTCTTAAGTAGTCAGAACTAAGAGAAAAGGGAGTTCAAAGCAGATGTCTGCCGTGTGGGTGTGGCAGCATGTAAAGAAAGGTAACGCTAAGAAGAATGCCCCGGAATTTTATGTGTGGATCATAAAATTCCGGGGCATTTCTATATTTGTAAGTATAAAGTAGAATTTTGGATTGAAAAACGATTGGTGTTATTTATGCCATTCCCAGTTTCTGATTTCTTCCAGATCCTGTCCGTATTCAGCAATGTACTGTTTGTGTTCAACCAGTTTGTCGTTCATCTTCTGAATCAGGAATGAGCCCTTGTTACCAAGCTGTGGCAGATGCATGATTGCATCTTTTACCAGGTTGAAACGGTCGATCTGGTTCTGTACACGCATATCGAATGGTGTTGTGATCGTACCTTCTTCCTGATATCCATGAACGGAAATGTTGTGGTTATGACGTTCATAAGTGAGCTCATGGATCAGTGTCGGATATCCGTGGAATGCGAAGATAACCGGTTTGTCTTTTGTGAAGATTGCATCGTATTCTGCATCACTTAATCCATGTGGATGTTTGTGGTCAGATTCCAGTTTGAACAGGTCGACTACATTGACAACGCGGATCTTGAGTTCTGGCATTTCATCGCGAAGGATGGTAACAGCAGCCATGATTTCAAGTGTCGGTGTGTCACCGCAGCAAGCCATAACAACATCCGGTTCTTCACCGCAGTCATTACGTGCCCATTCCCAGATACCGATACCCTGTGTACAATGCTTAACAGCCTGTTCCATAGTCAGCCACTGGCAGCTTGGATGCTTAGATGCTACGATTGCATTGACATAGTTCTTACTCTTGATGCAGTGGTCGAAGCATGAGAGTAAGCAGTTCGTATCCGGTGGTAAATACATGCGTACAACGTCTGCCTTTTTGTTGGCAATGTGATCCAGGAATCCCGGATCCTGATGTGTAAATCCATTGTGATCCTGCTGCCATACGTTGGATGTCAGGATAAAGTTCAGAGAAGCAATTGGCTGTCTCCATGAAAGCTGGTTGCAGACTTTCAGCCATTTTGCATGCTGTGCTGCCATAGAGTCAACGATACGGATGAATGCTTCGTAGCTTGCGAAGAATCCGTGACGTCCTGTCAGAAGATATCCCTCTAACCATCCTTCACACATATGTTCACTTAACATACCATCCATGATACGTCCGTCTCTTGCAAGACAGTCGTCTGTGTCAAGCCAGGTGTTTTAGTGAAAAAGGTTAATTTATCGATTGAAAAGAAAAGCTACGGGGTGCGTGAAGCAATCCGGACATTGCGTACCAATCTGCAGTTTTGCGGAGATGATAAAAGAGTCATTCTTGTAACAAGCTGTGTGCCGGGAGAGGGGAAAAGCTCTGTTTCTGTTGCGCTGGCAGAATCAATTGCAGACATGGGAAAATCTGTGATCCTTGTTGATGCGGATATCCGGAAATCTGTTATGACATCGAAACTTCAGATTACCGGTGCAGATAAAGGGCTGTCACACTTCCTCTCCGGACAGTGTGTGCTTGCAGATGTGATTATGGCGACAAATATTCCGAAATTTCATATTCTTCTTTCCGGACCGGAGGCTCCGAATCCGACAGAGCTTCTGGAATCCAAACGTTTTACCGGTATGTTGGAGTCCATGAAGAATGTCTATGATTATATTATCATTGACTGCCCGCCGCTTGGTCTTGTTATTGATGCGGCAATCATTGGACGGCAGAGTGATGGCGCTATTATTGTTGTCGAAGCAGGTAAGACAAAATACCGTCTGGTGCAGAATGTAAAAGACCAGCTGGAAAATTCGGGAGTTTCCGTTCTTGGTGTTGTCCTTAACAAGGTAGAGCGTAAGAACCAGAAGGGATATTATAACAAATATTATGGCTCACAGAAGTATGAGGGCTATTATGGACACAATGAAGAAACAAAAAATGCATAAAAGTGAAAATAACACTTGCAATTGTTAAAAGTTTCTGTTAAAATAATTATTGTTGTGAGTCTGCAAGATATGTAAGCAGACATTTCAGATCGTTAGGAGGTGCAATCATGGCTAAATGTGCTATTTGTGAAAAGGGTGCTCATTTCGGAAATAACGTAAGTCACTCTCATAGAAGATCATCTAAGATGTGGAAATCTAACGTAAAATCCGTTAGAGTTAAAACGGAAAACGGCGGAACACAGAAAATGTACGTATGTACAAGCTGCCTGAAATCCGGACGCGTTGAAAGAGCTTAATCTGAGCGGAATGATGAGAACCGAAGCTTTTAAGCTTCGGTTTTTTGCGTATATGATGAGCCAAATACAAATCCGGACAGATTTGTGCTCGCACAAGGATCTGTCCGGATTTGTATTTGGCGAATGTACGACAGTGAGCTGTTAAGAGAGCTGCCGTACATTCAGGATGCATTGGTTGTAAAAGCATTGGAAATAGAGTATAATATTTTCAACGTTTAAAAATAGATTTATTGATATGAATTTTGAGAATTGGAGGATGGCATATGAAGGGAAGTATGAGTACTGATTTAGGAATCATCACGATCGATCCGGAAGTGATCGCAAAATATGCAGGATCTGTAGCAGTTGAATGTTTTGGAATTGTCGGTATGGCAGCTGTCAGCATGAAAGATGGTCTGGTAAAACTTTTGAAAAAAGAAAGCCTTACGAAGGGAATCCAGGTTGGAATCTCTGATGAGAATAAGATTACACTTAATTTTCATGTGATCGTAGCTTACGGAGTAAGTATTTCAGCAGTAACAGACAATCTGATCAGCAACGTGAAGTATAAAGTTGAAGAATTTACAGGTATGAGCGTCGATAAGATCAACATCTATATCGAAGGCGTCCGCGTGATCGACTAATTAAGGAGGAACTTGTTGTGGCAACAAAGAGTATCGATGTAGAACTGCTTGCGAAGATGTTTCTTGCAGGCGCACAGAATATAGAAGCAAAAAAGGAATATATCAATGAACTGAACGTGTTCCCTGTACCGGATGGTGATACAGGAACCAATATGTCTATGACAATTATGGCGGCAGCGAAAGAAGTAACTGCACTGGAAGGCATGGATATGGCTTCTCTTGCTAAGGCAATTTCATCCGGTTCTCTCCGTGGTGCAAGAGGTAACTCCGGTGTTATTCTTTCCCAGCTGCTTCGTGGATTCACAAAATCCATCAAGACGGAAAGTGAAATTGATGTACCTGCACTTGCAAGAGCAGCTGTACGTGCAAAAGAGACAGCGTATAAGGCTGTTATGAAGCCGAAGGAAGGTACGATTCTTACCGTTGCAAAAGGGGTGGCTGAAAAGGCTCAGACACTTGCAGAGGAGACAGATGATCTGGAAGAATTTCTTCCGAAGCTGATTGAAGAGGCAGAGACTGTTCTGGCAAAGACTCCGGATATGCTTCCGGTATTAAAGGAGGCAGGTGTTGTAGATTCCGGCGGACAGGGACTTCTGGAAGTACTGCGCGGGGCATATGATGCATTCCTCGGCAAAGAGATTGACTACAGTGCACTTGCACCGGCTTCTCCGGCTGTTAATGCAACAAAGGTTGAAACTGAGAGTACAGTGGATATCAAATTTGGATACTGTACCGAATTTATTATTCTCCTGGACAAAGAATTTACAGATAAGGATGAAGTAGAATTTAAGGCTTATCTGGAATCGATTGGTGATTCTATCGTATGTGTAGCTGATGAAGACGTTGTTAAGATCCATGTTCATACGAACGATCCGGGACTTGCAATCCAGAAAGCACTTACTTATGGACAGTTATCCCGCATGAAGATTGATAATATGCGTGAAGAGCATCAGGAAAAGCTGATCAAAGATGCAGAAAAGCTTGCAGCAGCCCAGAAAGAGAAAGAAAAAGCCAAAGAGCCACGTAAAAAAGTCGGATTTATTGCTGTTTCGATCGGAGAAGGATTAAATGAAATCTTCAAAGAACTTGGCGTGGACTACATTATCGAGGGTGGTCAGACCATGAACCCGAGTACGGAGGATATGCTGACAGCGATCGATCATGTAAATGCAGACTATATTTACATTCTTCCGAATAATAAGAATATTGTAATGGCTGCAAATCAGGCGCGTGATCTGACAGAAGACAAGGATATTATCGTAATTCCGACAAAGACCGTTCCGCAGGGAATCACAGCAGTTCTGAATTACAATGCAGAAGAAGATGTAGATACAAATGAAGAGACGATGCTGGAAGCAATCAAATGTGTAAAGACAGGTCAGGTAACTTATGCTGTCCGGGATACCCACATCGATGATAAAGAAATCCATGAAGGTGATATCATGGGAATTGGTGATGCAGGTATCCTTGCAGTTGGCAAGTCTGTCGATGGCACTACAAAGGACATGCTGGCACAGCTGGTAAATGATGATTCTGAACTGATCAGTCTCTATTATGGAGAAGAAGTTTCCGAAGAAGAAGCAGAAAAGCTGACAGCAGAGATTGAAGAATTATATCCGGATATGGACGTAGATGCACACATGGGCGGACAGCCGATTTACTACTATGTGCTGGCGGTAGAATAGGCTTATGAATGAGCAGTCAGAAATCCGTAACTTGAAAGGAATCGGGGCAAAAACCGAGGAACTGTTTCACAAGATGGGAATTTTTACCATCGGTGATCTGCTCCGTTATTATCCCAGAGGATATGATGTATATGAAGAGCCGGTAAGCGTAGGAGAGCTGGAAGAAGGAAAGATCAGCACGGTAAAAGGCGTGATATACGGAAGAGTACAGGTTGGAGGAGAAAAGCGTATGCAGATTACGACAGCATACGTAAAAGATCTGACTGGTACTTTGAAGGTGATCTGGTTTCGGATGCCATTTCTGCGCAATTCATTGAAGCCAGGAATGCCGGTTATCATAAGAGGACGGGTAGTTTCCAAAAAGGATCAGCTGATTATGGAGCATCCAGAGTTATTTTCACCACCGGAGAGTTACGATAAAAAGTGCGGAACTCTTCAGCCGATTTATCCGTTAACTGCCGGTATGACGAACAATGCAGTAGCAAAAGCGGTTAAAGGTGCGATGGAATATCTGGATCTCGTCTCCGATGATCTACCGAAAGATCTGCGCTTTCGATATCATCTGGCTGAGTATAACTATGCGATCCGCGGGATACATTTTCCATTGGATAAGGCAGAATTTTACCATGCAAGAGAGAGACTTGTATTTGAAGAATTTTTAATTTTCGTGCTTGCTCTTCGCAGGACGAGAGAGCGAAATGAGCGTGCAGAAAACGGATTTGTGATAAAAAGGCGGTCGGAAATCGACCGCTTTCTTGCAAATCTGCCATATGAACTGACCGGAGCACAGAAGAGAGTCTGGGAACAGATCCAGGAGGAGATGTGCGGAAAACTTGTGATGTCACGCCTGATCCAGGGGGATGTTGGCTCAGGTAAGACAATAGTAGCGCTTCTGGCTCTTCTTCTGGCGGCACTGAACGGTTATCAGGGCGCAATGATGGCTCCGACAGAAGTTCTGGCCAAGCAGCATTACGAATCAATCACAGAGATGCTGGAAGAGTATCAGATTCCGGTGAAAACAGAGCTTCTGACCGGGTCGATGACAGCAAAGGAAAAAAGGGAAGCTTATCAGAGGATTGCTGCGGGAGAAGTGCAGATTGTTCTGGGAACCCATGCACTGATCCAGGAGAAGGTGGAATACCAGAATCTGGCACTTGTTGTTACCGATGAACAGCACCGATTTGGTGTCCGTCAGAGAGAGGCACTTGCAGGAAAAGGACAAATTCCTCATATTCTTGTTATGAGTGCGACACCGATTCCTCGAACACTGGCAATCATTTTATATGGGGATCTGGATATTTCGGTGATTGATGAACTTCCGGCAAACCGTCTGCCAATCAAGAACTGTGTGGTAGATACCAGTTACCGGCCGACTGCCTACCGCTTTATGCAAAAGCAGGTCGCCGAAGGAAGACAGTGCTATGTGATCTGTCCGATGGTAGAAGAGAGTGAGGCAATGGATGCGGAGAATGTCCTTGACTATGCACAGCTTCTTCAAAGTGAGATGGGTGACCAGATCCGGATCGCTGCGCTTCATGGGCGGATGAAACAGGCAGAAAAAGACGAGATCATGGGAGCATTTGCAAAGAATGAGATTCAGATCCTGGTGTCAACAACAGTTATCGAGGTTGGCATCAATGTGCCGAATGCCACGGTGATCATGGTGGAGAATGCTGAGCGTTTTGGACTGGCACAGCTTCATCAGCTCCGCGGGCGCGTAGGACGTGGCAGACATCAGTCCTATTGTATTTTTATGAGTGGTTCGAAGACGAAAGAGACAAAAAAGCGACTTGAGATCCTGAACAAATCCAATGATGGATTTTTTATTGCGAATGAAGATCTGAAGCTTCGGGGACCAGGAGACCTTTTTGGAATCCGGCAGAGCGGACTGATGGATTTCCGGATCGGAGATGTGTTCCAGGATTCGGAGCTTCTGAAAAAAGCAGGGGAAGCAGCGGGTGAAATCCTGAGTGATGATCCACTGTTAGAAGGCGAAAAATATAAACTGCTGGGTGAAAAGCTTGCGGCTTACATTTCGGGAAGCAATCTGGAAACGACGCTGTAGATAAAAAGATAGTGGGCAATTGTTCTGCCCACTATCTTTTTATTCATAAAACCAGTAAATAATAAATTTGTTAAGGGATGCTTCTTCACTGTATGAATAAGAAACCTGCCAAAGTCCATACAGCTCACCCAGGTATCCTGCACCTTGTTCCATGAGGTTTTCGTGCATTTCATCCACAACCTGCTGATAGACTGCATCATCTGACATTTTAAATATCGTATAAGCCTCCTGGTGCTCAATCGATCTGTCGATCACTTCCCGCAGCATATCAGGCTCATAGGTATCATAATACATGCCGTTCAGCTGATAATAGTTCAGATCTTCAGACTGACATGCCGGATATAAATAGTCCGTGCTGATCGTATGTGTTTTTTTAAGCTCTTTTTCACTGCAGCAGAGATAATCGTAAGCAATCAGGTTCGGTATCTGATAGCCATTAGCTTCGCCGAGAAATATCGGATCTCCCCAGGTTGCATCTACATAATAATACTGACCATTGCACTGAACAATATTCCATGCATGGTCTGCGACACCTCCATTTGGATCTGTAGTCTGTCCGGTTACATAGATACAGGAAATACCCAGTTGCTGCAGCAGATACTGGCAGCTTTTTGCATAGCCGGCACAAACCGATCTTTTTCCGACAAGAGCACTGTAAATGTTCTGGTTATCCGGTGCATCAAGATCATAATCTACGTTATCTATGAGATAGGTGTAAATGTATTTGATCTTTTCATATTCATCTGAAAGGTCTGAAATGCCAGAAAGACAGGTGTCTCTTGCCGATTCAATCTCCTGATTCCGTTGTTCTTTTTCTTCTCCCTCATAAAGATAATTGGGTTCTATTACTACATATCGGCTCTGTCCTTCAGACTGAGAATATTCTGTGGAAGTTGCATTTCCATCACACCAGAAAATTTCCGGTCTGTCATTTAACACATTCTGAAATACTTCATTTGCAGTATCCGCGTTGCTGCAATGCAGATAAATTTCTTTTTTATTTTCCTGGATACCCTGAAGAATTTCCCGATAAACCGTTTGCTCTTCATCAGAAAGCTGTTCATAGTAGAATTCTCCGGTGACCTCTGCATCCGTAATTTTTTCCTGTTCGTAAGGAACTTTTTCCCGCGCGGAACTCTCTGCCTTCGGATTGGCTGACATTTGTCTGCCGATCAGGATTCCTCCGGATATAAGACAGAGACAGCCAAGCCCCAAAAGAATGAACGAAAAAATTTTTCCGGTTTGATGCCTCTTTTTTCGCATAATCTATTCAATTCCTCCAAATACTCATCTGTATGTTTCATCATAACATACCCTTCATTTTTGCACAACAAGGATATTTTTTGCATATAGTGTTTCTGACAGTATAAAAAGCCTTGAGGATATCAGCTATGAGATTTTTGAAAGCCATGCAGACTTCTGACCGGGGGAAGTTGCAGATACAGATTACTTCGTCTATTGATTCTTTTCCCGTTCCAGATGCGTCAATCCGTATTTCCTATACAGGTATTCCGGAAACCCCCCCCTGGAAGAACTGACAACCGACAGCTCCGGACAAAGTGAAACCATTGAGCTTGACGCACCGCCTGTGGAGTATAGCCTGGATGTGACAAATGAAGAACAGCCATATGCGGAATATACCCTGGAAGTAAACGCTCCGGGATTCGAGCCGGTCAGCATCGCAGGAACGGAGATACTGGCCGGTGTGACGGCAATTCAGAAGATTCGTCTGCGTCCACTTGTCCCGGAAGACCAGACCCCGGAAATCTTTGTGATTCCTGCACATACTCTGTACGGTGTGTATCCGCCGAAAATCCCGGAAAATGAGATTAAACCAGTAAACGAAACCGGTGAGATTGTGCTAAGCAGAGTTGTCGTGCCGGAATACATCGTTGTGCACAATGGCTCACCACGCGATTCTACCGCACAGAATTATTATGTAAAATATAAAGATTATATCAAAAATGTTGCTTCCAGTGAAATCTATGCAACCTGGCCGGAAAATACGATCCGGGCAAATGTACTGGCAATCATGTCTTTTACGCTGAACCGGGTTTACACCGAATGGTATCGCAATCAGGGCTATGATTTCACAATTACATCTTCTACGGCTTTTGATCACAAATGGATTCCGGAACGTAATGTTTTTGACTCCATTTCTACAGTGGTGGACGAACTGTTTGCAGATTATCTTTCCAGACCGAATGTAAGGCAGCCGATTCTGACACAATACTGTGACGGAAGACAGGTTCAGTGTCCGAACTGGATGACCCAATGGGGTTCTAAAGCACTTGGTGATCAGGGGTATTCTCCATCGGAAATCCTCCGCTATTATTACGGAGATGATATTTACATCAACACCGCAGAAGAAATTTCAGGCATTCCGTCTTCATGGCCAGGGTATACCCTTTCCCAGGGCTCTTCTGGTACAAAAGTCCGGCAAATGCAGGAACAGCTAAATGTTATTGCCGGTGCATACCCGGTGATTCCGAAAATCACAGTTGACGGTATTTATGGCCCGGCAACAGCAGCGTCCGTCAGCAAATTCCAGTCGGTGTTCGGTCTTCCGGTAACCGGAACTGTTGATTACCGTACATGGTATAAAATTTCCGAAATTTATGTGGGTGTATCCAGAATTGCAGAATTATCCTGACTTGGATTTTATATTATAATCTGAATTTTCTCCCAAAGTCTGCTTTTATGCAAAGAATACCAAATGTGTGATGCTTCAGCTTAAAATGTTTCATACTCATCTGGCGCAGTTTACTGCAAAATAAAAAATGCTAAAATTAACAAAACCTCCCAGTGTAATCTGGATTATTCTCCATATACTAAGAGCGTAACACAAAACAAAATGTTACAAAAAAGGAGGAAATGAATATGGCAAGTCGTTCATCAAACAGAGCAGCCGTGCCAGAAGCAAAAGGTGCACTGGACAAATTTAAATACGAGGTTGCAAGTGAACTGGGAGTACCGTTATCAGACGGGTACAACGGAGACTTAACTTCAAGACAGAACGGATCTGTCGGAGGTTATATGGTCAAGAAAATGATCGAAGAACAGGAAAAACAGATGTCCGGTCGATAGGACAGTCAGTGAAGGTATCATAGGCATTTCTGCCGGATACAAAAAAGGGAATGTCTGATAAACAGGCACTCCCTTTTTCACTGGTCACTAAGCTGGAAATCGGACTTGAACCGACGACCCCTTCATTACGAGTGAAGTGCTCTACCGACTGAGCTATTCCAGCATTCGTACTACTTTCGCAGTCACGAATTATATTATATCAAATTTTTGAATAAAAGCAACTCTTTTTTAAAAAAATTACACTTTAAAATAAACATAGAAAATAGGTATTGAAATCTGAAACCAGATATGGTAAACTTTTTACAATTTGAGAAAGTGTGGGCGCTCTGGAATTGAAAAGACTCCAAGAGTGCCCCTTTTTTGAGAATAAAAGAGTATTACGAAGGGATAAGGTGAACATATGAAAGCGTTTCTAATTTTAGAAGACGGAACTGTGTTTGAAGGCACAAGCATCGGCTCAACAAAAGATATGATTAGTGAGATTGTATTCAATACTTCAATGACTGGATACTTAGAGGTGCTGACAGACCCTTCTTACGCCGGACAGGCCGTTGTCATGACATATCCGCTGATCGGAAACTATGGTATTACACCGGATATGGAGTCCAAGAAGGCGTGGCCGGATGGTTATATTGTAAGAGAATTGTCCAGAATGCCAAGCAACTTCCGTTGTGAAGGTACAATTCAGGATTTCCTGAAAGAACAGGATATTCCGGGAATTGCAGGAATTGATACCAGAGCACTTACCAAAATCCTCCGGGAAAAGGGTACAATGAATGGTATGATCACAACGAATGAAAATTACAATCTGGATGAGGTACTTCCGAAACTTCATGCATACAAAGTAGGAGATGTAGTTTCCAAAGTAACCTGCAGTGAAAAATATGTCTTAGAAGGCAATGGACCAAAAGTTGCATTGATGGACTTTGGTGCGAAGAACAACATTGCAAGATCTTTAAATGATCGTGGCTGTGAAGTTACCGTTTACCCGGCAAATACACCTGCAGAAGAGATCATTTCCGCAAATCCGGACGGTATCATGCTGTCGAACGGACCTGGCGATCCGGCGGATTGCACTTCCATTATTAAAGAAATCAGAAAATTATACGATTCAGAGATCCCGATCTTTGCAATCTGTCTGGGCCATCAGCTGATGGCACTCGCCAACGGTGGTAAGACCTATAAGTTGAAATACGGACACAGAGGTGGAAATCATCCGGTAAAAGATCTGCAGACAGGAAGAGTTTATATTTCTTCCCAGAACCATGGTTATGCTGTAGATGCTGATAGCATTCCGGAAAGCGTTGCAGTACCTGCATTTGTGAACGTCAATGACAAGACAAACGAAGGAATGTCATACGTTGGAAAGAATATTTTCACAGTACAGTTCCATCCGGAAGCTTGCCCGGGACCACAGGATTCTGGTTACTTGTTTGACAGATTTATGGATATGATGGGAGGAACAAAATAATGCCAAGAAATAAAGACATAAAGAAAGTATTAGTTATTGGTTCCGGTCCAATCGTAATCGGACAGGCAGCAGAATTTGACTATGCCGGAACACAGGCATGCCGTTCACTGAAGGAAGAAGGACTTGAAGTTGTACTTCTGAACTCGAACCCGGCAACGATCATGACAGACAAAGATATTGCAGACCGCGTTTATATCGAACCACTTACGGTAGAAGTTGTAGAACAGCTGATCCTTAAAGAAAAACCGGACAGCGTACTTCCTACCCTTGGAGGCCAGGCCGGACTGAATCTTGCAATGGAGCTGGAAGAAGCAGGATTCCTTAAGGAACATAATGTAAGACTGATCGGTACAACGGCGGAAACCATTAAGAAAGCAGAAGACCGTCTGGAATTTAAAGATACCATGGAAAAGATCGGTGAGCCGGTTGCAGCTTCACTGGTCGTTGAAAATATAGAAGATGGTGTTGCGTTTGCAGATAAGATCGGATATCCGGTTGTTCTTCGTCCGGCATATACCCTCGGCGGAAGCGGTGGTGGTATCGCACATGATCAGGAACAATTGGAAGAAATCCTTGAGAACGGACTCCGTCTGTCACGTGTAGGACAGGTTCTTGTAGAGCGCTGCATTGCAGGATGGAAAGAAATCGAGTACGAAGTAATGCGAGACAGTGCCGGAAACTGTATTACTGTATGTAATATGGAAAATATTGATCCGGTCGGAGTTCATACTGGTGACAGTATCGTTGTTGCACCTTCCCAGACTCTTGGAGATAAAGAATATCAGATGCTGCGTACTTCGGCACTGAATATCATTACAGAACTGAATATTACCGGTGGATGTAATGTACAGTACGCATTACATCCAGACTCTTTTGAATATTGCGTAATTGAGGTAAACCCGCGTGTAAGCCGTTCTTCTGCACTGGCTTCCAAAGCGACAGGATACCCGATCGCAAAAGTTGCTGCAAAGATCGCTCTTGGATATACATTGGACGAGATCAAGAATGCAGTTACAAAGAAAACTTATGCAAGCTTCGAGCCAATGCTTGACTACTGTGTTGTTAAGATGCCGAGACTTCCATTCGATAAATTTATCAGTGCAAAGAGAACGTTGACGACACAGATGAAAGCTACCGGAGAAGTTATGAGTATTTGCGATAACTTTGAAGGAGCGCTTATGAAAGCGATCCGTTCTCTGGAACAGCATGTAGACTGCCTGCTTTCTTATGATTTTTCAGCACTTTCCAAAGAAGAAATTCTGGAAAAACTGGAAATCGTAGATGACCGCAGAATCTGGATGATCGCCGAAGCACTCCGCAAAGGAATTTCTTATGACGAGATCCATGCGATCACAAAGATCGACAAATGGTTCATCGACAAGATTGCAATCCTTGTTGAGATGGAACAGGCTCTGAAGACACAGGAACTGACACCGGAACTTCTGAAAGAAGCAAAACGTATCGAGTTCCCGGATAATGTCATCGCACGACTGACCGGAAAAGATGAGAGAGAAATCCACGATATGCGTCATGCAAACGGAATCGTTGCAGCATACAAGATGGTTGATACCTGTGCAGCTGAGTTCGCAGCAGAGACACCATACTATTACTCTGTATTCGGAAGCCAGAACGAAGTAGAAGAGACTTCCGGCAAGAAGAAAGTCCTCGTACTTGGATCTGGTCCGATCCGTATCGGACAGGGTATCGAGTTCGACTTCTGTTCTGTACACTGTACATGGGCATTCGCAAAAGAAGGATACGAGACGATTATCGTAAATAACAACCCGGAAACTGTAAGTACGGACTTCGATATTGCAGATAAGCTGTATTTCGAGCCGCTGACTCCGGAAGATGTAGAGAGCATTGTAAATCTGGAAAAACCGGACGGAGCTGTTGTTCAGTTTGGTGGACAGACTGCGATCAAATTAACTGAATCCCTGATGAAGATGGGAGTGCCGATCCTTGGAACTTCCGCAGAAAACGTAGATGCAGCAGAAGACAGAGAGCTCTTTGATGAGATCCTTGCACAGTGCAACATTCCGCGTCCGAAGGGAGATACCGTATTTACCGCTGAAGAAGCAAAAGAAGTTGCCAACCGTCTCGGCTATCCGGTACTGGTTCGTCCTTCTTATGTACTTGGCGGACAGGGAATGCAGATTGCGATCAACGATCATGATATCGATGAATTCATCGGAATCATCAACCGTATTGCACAGGATCACCCGATTCTGGTTGATAAATACCTAGTTGGTAAAGAGATCGAGGTCGATGCAGTATGTGACGGAACAGACATCCTGATCCCTGGTATCATGGAACATATCGAGCGTGCCGGAATCCATTCTGGTGACAGTATTTCCGTATACCCTGCACAGAGCATTTCCGAAGTGACAAAGCGTAAAATTGAAGAATATACAAAGCGTCTTGCAAAAGCCCTTCATGTAATTGGTATGATCAACATCCAGTTTATCGTATGTGGCGAAGATGTTTATGTCATCGAAGTAAACCCACGTTCAAGCCGTACCGTTCCTTATATCAGTAAGGTAACAGGTATCCCGATCGTTCCGCTTGCTACAAGAGCGATCATCGGACACAAGATCAAAGAGATGGGTTACACACCGGGACTTCAGAAAGAAGCTGATTATATTGCAATCAAGATGCCGGTATTCTCATTTGAGAAGATCCGTGGTGCAGATATCAGCCTTGGACCGGAAATGAAGTCTACAGGTGAGTGTCTGGGAATTGCAACTACATTTAACGAGGCACTTTACAAAGCGTTCCTTGGAGCTGGAATCAACCTTCCGAAATACAAGAACATGATCATGACTGTTCGTGATGAGGATAAGGGAGAGGCTGTTGAGATCGGACGCAGATTTGAGGCGCTCGGCTACCGTATCTTTGCAACACGCGGTACAGCTGATGCATTAAAAGAAGGCGGCGTAAAAGCAATTCCGGTCAATAAGATTGAGCAGGAATCACCGAATCTGATGGATCTGATCCTTGGACATGAGATCGATCTTGTCATCGATACTCCTCCGCAGGGAGCAGATCATGCACGAGATGGATTTGTGATCCGTCGTAATGCGATCGAGACAGGTGTCAATGTACTGACAGCTATGGATACCGCAAGAGCACTTGTAACAAGTCTGGAAAATACAGATATCCGTCAGCTTACACTGATTGATATTGCGAAAGTTGAATAAGATGTTATGAATGCGGACAGGCAGGGATTGGATTCTCTGCCTGTTTGTGTTATGAAAATGTGTAATAGTAAGACGGACGCTACTGTGGCAAAAGAATGTGTTCAAATTCAAGTTGTGCAAACTGGTGGAAATTGTAGGGAAGGAGTTTAGTGGTGTGAGAATTATTGTGTGTGTGGATAACCGGATGGGTGTGTGTTTTAATGGCAGGAGAGTGAGCCGGGATCGGATGGTGTCGGGGGATATTCTTGAGATGACGAGAGGGAATGTGCTCTGGATGGCGCCGGGGGCAGATAAGCTTTTTGAAGAAGTCTTTAAAGCAAAAGAAGAGGTATGCCGGGAGCCTGGAATTGGGAAGAAAATGCAGGACGCAGGACGACCGGAGAATGAAAAAATGTGGAAGGTTGACCGGGATTTTCTGGAAAAGGCAGAAGAAGAGGATTTCTGTTTTGTTGAGGGGGAGAATCTGGCTGGATATGAGGGGAAGATTACAGAGATTGTTCTGTATAAATGGAACCGGGATTATCCGGCAGATGTATTTTTTGAGGTAGATTTAAGCAAGTGGAGACTGGAAGAGAGAAAAGAATTTTCCGGTTACTCCCATGAGAAGATTACAAAAGAAATTTACAACAGGCAGGGAGTGCTATGAAGAAGAAAATTGGAAAAATGAGAGGTGCGCTGCTTCTGGTGTGTGCATTGTTTCTGACAGCTTGTGGTGCAGGTGGAACAGATGCACAAAGCGTATCGTATGGCGACAGTCAGGCAACAGTAATTGAAAGGCAGTCAGGTAGCGGAGAAAATGAATCGGCAGCAGGTGGCAGCCAGGAGCCGGTGAGCGCTACATTAGATAATATTCCGGCATACAGCGGAACGCCGTATGTAGTGATCGACGATAATGAACCGGATTTTACCGAAGATGAGCTGACAGATCAGTCTTATGAAAGCTACAGTGATCTGGATGAACTGGGGCGGTGCGGTGTTGCCGAGTCCAGCATTGGGACAGAACTGATGCCGACCGGGAAAAGAGGAAAGATTGGACAGGTGAAACCGTCCGGGTGGCAGACAATAAAATTTGACAATGTGGATGGAAAATATCTTTACAACCGCTGTCATCTGATTGGCTATCAGCTGACAGCAGAAAATGCGAACGAAAAGAATCTGATTACAGGAACCCGCTATATGAACGTGGATGGGATGCTGCCATTTGAAAATATGGTTGCCGATTACATCAAAGAGACAGATAATCATGTAATGTATCGTGTTACACCGGTATTTGAAGGGGAGAACCTGGTTGCATCCGGAGTTTTAATGGAAGCAGAATCAGTGGAGGATCAAGGAGAAGGTGTGAAATTTAATGTGTATGTCTATAATGTACAGCCGGGAATTACGATTGATTATGCAACGGGAAAGGCAGCACTTTCCGATGCGGATACGTCAGCGGGTACGGGAAAAACCAGTGTAAATACAGAGGAAAAGACGTATGTGTTGAATGAAAATACAAAGAAGTTCCATACGCCGGAGTGCTCAGGAGTAAAAGATATCAAAGAAGGAAATAAAAAAACATTTACAGGTTCAAGAGAAGAACTGATCAAAGAGGGGTATAGCCCGTGTGGGAGATGTAAACCGTAAGAGGAAAACAAAAGAAAAACTGCATATTCTACGAAAAATATAAAACAAATGGGAGATTTTTAAACAAAATCTCCTGTTTTCTGCTATAATAGAAAACATACTTAATGACTATACATTAGAGGAAATGTATAAAAGAAAAAGGAGGAACTTTCTCATGAATACTTATCATATGGGAACAAAATGCGTACAGGGAGGTTATACACCTGGAAATGGAGAGCCGAGACAGGTTCCGATCATTCAGTCTACGACATTCAAATACAATACAAGTGAAGATATGGGAAAATTATTTGATCTGGAGGCATCCGGATATTTCTACACCCGTCTGCAGAATCCAACTAACGACCACGTAGCGGCAAAGATCGCGGCGATGGAAGGCGGAACAGCTGCAATGTTGACTTCTTCCGGACAGGCAGCGAATTTCTTTGCTATGTTCAATATCTGTGAAGCAGGAGATCATATTGTGGCTTCCTCCTCGATTTATGGTGGAACCTTCAATCTGATCAGTGTGACAATGAAGAAAATGGGAATTAACGCAACATTTGTTTCGCCGGATGCAACAGAAGAAGAGTTAAATGCGGCATTCCAGCCAAATACAAAGCTGATGTTTGGTGAGACGATTGCCAATCCGGCTCTTACTGTTCTGGATATTGAGCTTTTTGCAAAGGTTGCACATGCACATGGTGTACCGCTGATCGTGGATAATACCTTCCCGACACCGGTCAACTGTCGTCCGATCGAATGGGGAGCAGATATTGTGACACATTCGACTACAAAATATATGGATGGACATGGAGCAGCAGTCGGTGGAGCAATCGTAGACAGTGGTAAATTTGACTGGATGGCTTATGCAGATAAATATCCCGGACTTTGCACACCGGATGAAAGCTATCATGGAATCACCTATGCTGAGAAATTCGGAAAAGAAGGCGCATTTATCACAAAATGTACTTCCCAGCTGATGCGTGATCTCGGATCGATCCAGGCACCACAGAATGCATTTATCCTGAATCTCGGACTGGAATCTCTTCATGTGCGTATGCCAAGACACGTGGAGAACGGACAGGCTGTGGCAGAATTTCTGGAGCAGCACCCAAAGGTTGCTTATGTCAATTATCCGGGACTTCCATCCAGCAAATACTATGAAAGAGCAAAGAAATACATGCCAGACGGAGGCTGTGGAGTAGTATCTTTCGGACTGAAAGGTGGAAGAGAAGCTGCTTCCGTATTCATGCAGAATCTGAAGCTTGGAGCGATTGAAACCCATGTGGCAGATGCGAGAACCTGTTGTCTGAACCCGGCAACATCCACACATCGCCAGATGAATGATGAGCAGTTAAAAGAAGCAGGAGTTCCGGCAGAACTGATCCGTATCAGCCTGGGACTTGAAGATAAAGAGGATCTGATCGCAGATATTTCTGCGGCACTTGACGCAATTCAATAATTTTGTCACAATGACAGATAAAGAAATCTGATCAGACAGGAGGAAAAGAGTCATGACAAAGAAAGCAGAAAGACAACCAATCAAAGCAGAAAATGTAGCAGGCGGCGCAGGCTATATCCTGAAGGAAGAACTGATCAAAGATGAACAGCTGGGCGCACACTGCAAGATGTTCAATGAAGTTACCTTAAAGCCGGGATGTGAGATTGGATATCATGAGCATCACGGAGAGACGGAAACTTATTATCTGACAAAAGGAGCCGGCATTTATAATGATAACGGAAAAGAGTATCCGGTAGAAGTCGGAGATGTGACCTTCTGTGCAGATGGAAATGGTCACGGCATCAAAAATGCGGGGGAAGAAGACCTTGTGTTTGTGGCGCTTATTTTGAAAGAATAGTGTGAAGAGGGACGGAGCCCGGCGCAAATGATATTGATCGTCACCTATGAAACTGTCACTGGCAGTTTCATACGGATGCATGGCAACTCCGAAGTTCGTACAAAAAGGGGATGATGTTCGTGTGAACACGGACACCATCCCTATTTTTGTGGAGAACATTATGCAAAGAAATCCTGTATTCCTTGAAGCAGTCTCTTATTATCTTCCGGAGCCATAATGCAGAACCGGAAGTATTCTCCCCCCAGTTCTTGAAAGCTGGAGCAGTCTCTCACCATCAGACCCTGCTTGATCAGAAATTCAAATACATCCGCAGAAGTAACTCCTTCTTTTTCAATCTTCACCAGAACAAAATTTGCATAGGCCGGATAGACGGTCAGTCCATCAATCCTGGAAATCTGATCGCACATTTTCTCTCTTTCGGAGAGGATCAGCTCCCGCGTTTTCTGAATATAGTCCTGATCCTGAAGCATTTTCTCACCGGCATAAGCGCCGAGGCTGTTGAGACTCCATGGATTCTGCATCAGCAGAAGATCCTGAAGAAACTGCCGGTTGCTGGTTGCGCCGTAGCCAAGCCGGAGACCCGGAGCTGCATAGAATTTGGATACCCCACGCAGGATCATCAGATTGTCATAACTTTCGATCAGCGACATGGAAGAAATTGCATCGATATCCGGTGCAAATTCAACGTAAGTCTCGTCAATCATCAGGAAAGAACCGGTTTCCCGGCAGCAGTCCAGAATGGTCTGGACCTCAGAAGCTCTAAGGGCAGAGGAAGTTGGATTGTTCGGATTGCATAAGATCACCAACTCATAGCCTTTTTTGATTTCGGCACAGAAATCATCGATATCAAGATGGAACTGATCTGCCTCCTTTAATAAATAAGTGTGGACCGAACTCCCAATCAGATCCAGTTCCCGGCCGTATTCGGAATAGGTCGGACCCAGTACCAGTGTTTTCTGAGGTTTCCGTGTCTGGATCAGAAGAGAGATCAGTTCAGTAGAACCGTTTCCGACGATCACGTGTTCCGGTAAAATCTGGCAATAACCGGCGATTACTTTCTTCAGAGCAGTGTAGTTACGGTCCGGATAGCTGCTTAGAAGATCCAGATGTGCTGAGAGATCTTCTTTGAGCTTTTCGGATAAACCAAGTGGGTTGACATTGGCTCCAAAGCAGACGATCTCGTCCGCCGGTACATGATAAAATGCGGCGACAGCAGAGGTGTCGCTTCCATGAAACTGCGGTTTCGCTTTCATAAATAGTATTCTCCTTTGTGTATAACAAAAAACTGTGAATTAAAAAAATCGGGTATTCCGCATTGCCTGATATGCAGAATAATGTTATAATTTATTATAATGTCTTTTTGAAAAAATGCAATGCAGAAGTAGGTGGCAAGCTTGAAGAATAAAATAAAAAAATTTTCCAAAGGAGATTTCCGAACCATTCATCCGGAGATTGTACTGCCGGTAACGAATCTTGAGATGACGATCGGGGAAGGAGAGTCCTGCCAGGGAAGTTTCATTATGAAGAACAGGAAAGAAGGAGATATCAGAGGACTTGTATATTCTTCTTCTTTTCGTGTACATTTAGAAGAACAGGGATTTGAGGGAAACCCGGTGGAAATCCGTTTTACTTATGATGGAAGCGGACTTGCTCCCGGGCATGTTGAACAGGGAAAGTTTACGATCGTATGTAACGGTGGAGAATTTGAGGTAAACTTTACTGCGATCATTGAAAAACCATCAATCGAGACTTCCTGTGGAAGAGTACAGAATATCCGTGATTTTAAAAGGCTGGCGATGGAAAACTTTATTGAGGCACACCGTCTTTTCAGATCACGCGATTTTTATGATGTGATAAAGTATGAAGAGCCAAGGATAAAGGCACTTTATGATAATATTAGGAAATGGTCTCTCGGTGAACAGGCGATGGAAGAATTTCTGGTCGGAATCAAACAGAAAGAATGTATTTTCCTGACGATGGGACGGAATCAGAGAACATTCCGCAATTTAAAAGAAGCAACCCGCGAGATTATTCACTTCACAAAGAATACCTGGGGGTTTATGCCGGTAAAGGTACATGTGAGTGGTGACTTTATCCAGATTGGAAGAGATAACTTTACAACGGATGATTTTGTGGGAAATCTGTTTGATTTCAGTTATATCATTCATCCGGAAAAGGCTCATGCGGGAAATAATTATGGACAGATTGTTTTTGAAAGTCCGTATGAATCGCTGACCTATGAGGTAATGCTGGCTAATCACAAGGATCATGCGGAGAACAGACGTGTGGCAGATAAGACGATCGCATCGATCATAAAGGAATTTCTTGCGTACAAGGCAGACGGAAAAAATCTGACAGCCTGGGCGGATGCGACAAGAGAAAAACTGAAGGGACTGGATATATATTCAGAAGACGGAGATGTTTATCCACTGTTTGATGCGCATCTTAACCTGCTCTGCAAGGAGCCGGACAAGGCAAGTGATATTCTGGATGATTACAATTACAGCCGTTTCTCGGTGAATAAGGATTCCGTCATTTCATCGTATTATCTGTATCTGACTGCGCTTTTAAGAAAATCAGGCAGCCAGGTCAACAAAGCGATAGAAGAACTGAATAAGGCATATATGAAAGAACCGACGTCATGGCAGCTTGTGTGTATGCTGATTGACATTGATCCGGAATATAAAAACTACAGCAAAAAATTACAGGTTCTGGAACGCCATTGCAGCAACGGTGCGAATCAGGTGATCCTGTACTGGCAGGCATACCGGTGTTTTCTGGAGAAACCAACCTGTCTGAAAAAACTATCAGCATTTGAAGTGCAGATTCTTAATTTTGCACAGAAACACGGAGTCCTGACAAAGGAAATTGCACTTTACATGGCAAACCTGGCATCCCAGCAGCGGACCTATGATAAGAATCTGGACAAAGTGATGCGGAAAGTGTATCGGATTTTCCAGGATCCACAGATCCTGACAGCGATCTGTACTCACCTGATCCGTGGCAATCGCACAACGCCTGACTGCTTTGAGTGGTATGCATCAGCAGTAAAAGAAGATCTGAAGATCGCGCAGCTTTTTGAATATTATATGATGACTGTAGATGATAAATATCTGGACAGACAGTTTCCGAAATCGGTACTGCTTTACTTCCGGCATGGAAATACACTGGAATATAAAAAAGCAGCAGTACTTTATGCGAATCTGATCAACTGCGAAGAAGAAAGCAGTGAGCTTTACAGTGCTTACAGAGAGCAGATGGAACGGTTTGCATGGACACAGCTTGAGAACCGCAGAATCAATGATATCTTACATATCATTTACAAACGCTGCTGCACCGAGCGGGATATGACACCGGAAAGGATCCGGGCGGTTTATGATATCTGTCATGCTTATGAGATTAAGACAACGGCAAAGAACATGGCGTTTGTCATGGTGATCGAACCGGATGGAACAATCAGTCAGAAAGTACAGTACAGTGCAGATGGTGTGATTGTATATCTGTACAGTAAGGACGCGCGGATCGTCTGGGAATCAAAAGACGGCCGTCATTATATTGATTCCATTCCATATGAAACTATGCGGATGTTCTATGAGAACCGGTATATGGAAATCTGCAGAAAATATCAGGAAGAGCATGAGGAAGAGGAACGAAAAAAAGAGAAAAAAGAACTGACCTGGGATATGCTTAGAAAGCACGGACTTGAGACGGCAGATGAAAAAGAAGTATTTAAAATGTGCAGCATGCGCCTGCGCGAAGAAGGTGCGGAGGAGGATGATTTCCTTCTGGCACTTTGTTTTGAACTGTTCCTGAAAGACCAGTATGATAAGCAGACACTTTCTTATCTTGCTGAGTATTATTGTGGCTCTACCCGTAACATGAAGAGGCTCTGGCATGTGGCGAGAGATTATGATATTACGACTTACAAGCTTTCAGAGAGGATCATTACGCAGATGCTTTTCTCGGAAACGATGTTTGGTGAGGAAGAGATTTTTGCGGATTATTATGAAGGAAGAACGTATTTCCGCTTGAAGAGAGCATATCTTGCCTATGTTTCAAGAGAGTATGTGGTAAATGGACGCCAGGTAAAAGGATGTATTTTTGTGATCATTGCAAATGAATACCGCAAAGAGGAGGATCTTCCGGATATCTGCAAGATTGCTCTGCTGAAATATTATTCCAGCAGGGAAGTGCATCAGGAACTGGAACCGATGCTGCGTGAATTTTTGCGTGAAATGTGTGAGAAACAGCTGTATTTTTCTTTCTATTTAAAATATCCGGAGAGCTGGCTGAGAGAGGTGCAGCTTTATGATAAGACGATGATTGAATATCACGCAAAGCCTGGTAGCAAGGTGGCGATTTCTTATCAGATACGTAAGGGTGAAAGCGACAATATGAACTACCAGGAAGAAATACTGCTTCCAGCGTATGAAGATACTTATATCAAGAGCTTTATTTTGTTCGGTGATGAATCTCTTCGTTATTATTTTACAGAGACGAATAAAGATAAGGTGACAGTCACGGAAAAACGTGATTATAAACCGCGGGAGGTAAGGCCGATCGGAAGATTTGGAAGACTGAATGATATGACATCGCTGAAGGATGAAGCGCTGGCAATCGCAATGAAGGAATTTGCAACAGAAAAACAGCTTGCTGATGATATTTTTGTTGCTTACTAAAGGAGGAAATACTTCATGGCACATGGAAGTATCATAGGATATGACATCAATGCAAAGATGTGTCAGATCAGTTATTATAATGAACAAACACAGGAACCGGAGACGGTAGATACAGGGATTGAAAAGGAAAACAATCAGATCCCTCTGGTGATGAACTATTACAAAGAGACCTGGACTTACGGAAGACAGGCAAGAAGAATGTCTACGGTAAGGGACAGTATCTGCGTGGAAGGAATCTGGGAATGTGCGCTTGGCAATAGGAAAATCGAGGTAGACGGACAGGAATATGAAGGTGTCCAGCTTCTGGCAGATTTTGTAAAGTACACGTTGAATGGATTTGAAGAAATTGAAAGCATCACGTTTACAGTCCCGGAGAAAAACGAAGACATCCGCGTCCTGCTGAAGGGAATCGGACAGAAGCTCGGAGTGGCAAAGGAAAATATTTATGTTCAGGACTACAAGGAAAGCTTCTGTCATTATATGTTTAACCAGCCGAAAGAATTATGGCAGTATGAAGCGGCACTTTTCTACTGTGACGAGGATGTGATCCGGGCATATATGCTGCGGGAACTGAAGAACAGTTCGCAGAAAAGCAGGGAAAGCTTTGTGACAGTGGACAAGGTGGCGGATGCGCGTATGGAAGAACTGGAAGCAGTTTATCCGGTGCTGCATGTTGAGAAGGCAAAAGCGGCAGATGAGCATTTTAAACGTTTTATCCAGAGTGTATTCAACAAGAAGATGATCTCTTCTGTCTTTTTGACAGGGGATGGGTTTGAAAATAACTGGTATCCGAATTCTCTGCGCGTTCTTTGTAACGGACGCCGTGCGTTTATGGGAAATAATCTGTACAGTAAAGGGGCGTGTTATACGGCGCAGCGCAGAAAAGAGGAACAGTCAGATGCACCGGTCTACCTGGATGAGACAAAGCTGACCGAGCAGATTTCTGTGCGGATGCGCGTGAATGGAGAAGAAGGCTGGTATCCACTGGTATCCTGGGGCAATCACTGGTACGAATCAGACAGACAGTTCGAGGTGCTTCTTGGTGATACAGAGAATATTGAAATCCATGTAGATTCTCTGGTGACCGGCAGGCATCTTGTGGAGCCGGTTTCCCTGAAAGGTATGCCGGACCGGAAAAATTATGCGCTTCGTCTGAAGATTAATACATTTTTCTCGGATGAAAAGACCTGTCATATTATTTTTGAAGATATGGGATTTGGTGAATTTTTTGCGCCATCAGGATTCCGGGTGGAGAAGATCATTGAATTAGGAGGCAGCAATGGGCAGTTTAATTCTTTGTCATAAGAAAAAGGCAAAACATCCATATGAAATTTCGAGGATCCATACAAGGATCAGTACACTTGAAGAACTGTGTTATTATCTGTGCAACAATCTGTATCTGATCGATTATACGATCATGAATGAGCAGCTCTGCAGATGGATTGCAGATGAACTGGAAATGCAGGATCTTGCAGTAAAGCTGGTGGAATTGATCCGGAATCATGGTTCCGTGGAGAAATTTGTGGTTCTTGTGCTGCATGAATCCAGAATCTACACACCGGGTGAAATGGCACACATCCAGAATGTTCTGGAAAAACTCAAGAACCAGAAAGAAGTAGAACGCCAGAAATACAAAGCAGATACGCTGATGGAAAGCGGAGAACTGGAATCGGCAATCCTGGTTTACATGTCGATTATCAACGGAGAAAAGGATGATTCGGTAGATAAGCGTTTTTATGGCCGCGTGTATGCGTGCCTTGCCGGAGCATATGGGAGAGCATTTCTGTATGAAGAGTCGGCGAGAATGTATGAGAAGGCGTATAAGATCTGTGAAGATAATAAAATGCTGGAAGGTTATCTGTATGCAAGTTCCAGATACATGCCGCAGGATGAATATCAGAAGATGGTTATGGGCAATGAAATCCTTTTGGAAATTGACAATAAACTTACAGAAAAGATAGAAAATGTGAGAGAAAATATCAACATCGAACCGTCAAGGGAATTGTTTGAAGAATGGAAAAAAGAGTACAGAAGAGCATAGTGTTCGGGAGAAAGTTCAAGGCTGTGTATTGATTTTCGGAAAATCATGTATTATACTCTCTATGTAAAAAATAAGCGGATACAACAAATAGGAGAAGACAAAACGATGAGCGAACTTGAAAGAGTAGAGACTGGGTTAGGTGAAGAATGTGGTGTATTCGGAGCCTATGATATGGATGGCGGCGATGTTGCACCGTCGGTGTACTATGGTTTGTTTGCCCTTCAGCACAGAGGGCAGGAAAGCTGCGGAATTGCAGTGACAGATACCTATGGCAAGCGGAAAGTCCATTTCAGGAAAGGGCTTGGACTTGTCAACGAAGTATTCAATGAGGAAGAGCTTGACAAATTAAAGGGAAACCTCGGCGTCGGACATGTGCGGTATTCGACAGCAGGAGGAACGCGTGCGGAAAATGCACAGCCACTGGTTCTGAATTATGTGAAAGGTACATTGGTAATTGCCCACAATGGTAATCTGACAAATGCAATTGAGCTTCGTCATGAGCTGGAATATACAGGAGCTATCTTCCAGACAACCATTGATTCAGAAGTGATTGCCTATCACATTGCAAGAGAGCGTTTGAAGGTTTCGAAGGCAGAGGATGCGGTCAAGAATGCGATGAAGAAGATTGAGGGTGCATATGCACTGGTTGTATCAAGCCCGCGTAAGATGATCGGAGCGAGAGATCCGTTTGGCCTCAAACCACTCTGTATCGGTAAGCGTGATAATACCTGGTTTCTGGCATCAGAAAGCTGTGCGCTTGCGGCTGTTGGAGCAGATTTTGTCCGTGATGTAGAGCCGGGAGAGATTGTCAGTTTTACAAAGCATGGTGTGTCTTCGGACAAGAGTATGCAGATTCCACCTGAAAAGCAGGCGCGTTGTATTTTTGAGTATATTTATTTCGCACGTATGGACAGTGTGATCGACAGCATCAATGTATATCATGCAAGGATTGTTGCGGGAAAAGCTCTTGCACAGTCTTATCCGGTAGAGGCTGATCTGGTAGTCGGTGTACCGGATTCCGGACTTGTTGCGGCAAAAGGATATTCGGAATATTCCGGAATTCCTTATGGCATGGCGTTTCATAAGAACAGTTATGTAGGAAGAACCTTTATCAAGCCGAAGCAGAGCCAGAGAGAGTCCAGTGTGAAGATCAAACTGAATGTCATTGAAGAGGTTGTACGGGGCAAGCGTATTGTTATGGTAGATGATTCCATCGTCCGTGGAACGACCTGTGCAAATATCATCAAGATGCTCAAGAAAGCAGGAGCAAAAGAAGTTCATGTAAGAATCAGTTCGCCACCGTTTTTACATCCTTGCTATTTTGGTACGGATGTACCGTCGAATGATCAGCTCATTGCTCATTCACATACAACGGAGCAGATCCGTGAAATGATCGGAGCAGATTCTCTTGGATATATGGAAATAGATAAGCTGAAAGACATGGTTGGAGATCTTGGATACTGCGATGCATGTTTTACAGGAAATTACCCGATGCGCGTTCCGGGAAAAGATATTTCCCACGCGTTTGAGTCAGAAGAATAGGGAGGATAAGACTATGGGATACGACAAGTATGTAAGTCCGCTTTCAGAGCGGTATGCCAGCAAGGAGATGCAGTATATTTTTTCTCCGGACATGAAATTTAAGACATGGAGAAAACTCTGGATCGCACTTGCAGAGACGGAAAAAGAGCTGGGGCTCAATATTACAGATGAACAGATCGCAGAACTGAAAGAGCATGCAGAGGATATCAATTACGATGTCGCAAAAGCACGTGAAAAAGTAGTGCGTCATGATGTGATGTCTCATGTCTATGCATATGGACAGCAGTGTCCGAAAGCAAAAGGAATCATCCATCTGGGAGCAACTTCCTGCTATGTAGGTGATAATACCGATATCATTGTTATGGCAGAGGCCCTGAAACTTGTTAAGAAAAAGCTGGTTAATGTTCTGGATGAACTTTCAAAGTTCGCAGATCAGTATAAAGATCTTCCGACACTTGCATTTACTCATTTTCAGCCAGCACAGCCGACAACGGTTGGAAAGAGAGCAACTCTGTGGATGCAGGAATTTTCCATGGATCTTGCGGATCTTGATTATGTACTTGGGAGCCTGAAGCTTCTTGGATCAAAAGGAACAACCGGTACACAGGCAAGTTTCCTGGAACTGTTTGAGGGGGATCAGGAAACCATTGATAAGATTGATCCGATGATTGCTAAGAAGATGGGATTTGAAGCATGCTATCCGGTATCCGGACAGACCTATTCCCGTAAAGTGGATACAAGAGTTGTGAATGTTCTTGCCGGAATTGCAGCAAGTGCACACAAATTCTCCAATGACATCCGTCTTCTCCAGCATCTGAAAGAAGTGGAAGAGCCGTTTGAAAAGACGCAGATCGGATCTTCTGCAATGGCATATAAGAGAAATCCAATGAGAAGCGAACGAATCGCATCTCTGTCCCGCTACGTGATGATTGATGCACTGAACCCGGCGATCACTTCTGCTACACAGTGGTTTGAACGTACTCTGGATGACTCTGCAAACAAGCGCCTGAGTGTACCGGAAGGTTTCCTCGCGATTGACGGTATTCTGGATCTGTGCCTGAATGTCGTTGACGGACTGGTTGTATATCCGAAAGTAATTGAAAAACGTCTGATGTCTGAACTTCCGTTCATGGCAACAGAGAATATTATGATGGATGCAGTGAAAGCTGGTGGAGACCGTCAGGAACTGCATGAAAGAATCCGTGAACTTTCGATGGAAGCAGGAAAGAATGTTAAAGAAAAAGGTCTGGACAACAACCTTCTTGAACTGATCGCGGCAGATGATGCATTTAATCTGAGCCTGGAGGATCTTAAGAAAACAATGGATCCATCCAAATATGTAGGACGTTCCAAAGAACAGGTCGAAGCATTCCTTAAGAATGTGATCCGGCCGATCCTGGATGAAAATAAAGAGCTGCTTGGTGTAAAAGCAGAGATTAATGTATAGAATATCTGAATAAACAAAAATAGAAGAGCAGGAAGCAGATTTCCGGGTAAGACGGAAGAATGTTTCCTGCTTTTTATTTATGTTTCATGGTCTGAAAATAACTTCTTTGAAATATCAATATAGTAAAGAATTAACGTGTTCATGTGAAAGAATCTATAAATCCCATGGAAATGTATAGATATTAAATCGTCATTAATTAGACAATTTGACGAAAAACATAAAAACAGCATTTTTGACAAACATAGAAAAGCGCGAAAAAACGCACTTATTTAGAGTGAATTTATTATGTTATCGCAGTAACATGGTGATAATATACAAAAAATAAATAAGTTAACTGAAAATATTGCATAAAAACTATAAATAAGTTATTATAGATTCAACAGATAAAAACTATAAGGGATGTCTATTAAAAAGGAGGGTTATTGTATGAACATTAACGATTTAGTATTAAAGGTAAATGATGTCCTAACAGGATCGGTGCTGATCATAGCACTTGTAGGTATTGGCTTGCTGTTCACATTTAAGCTTGGATTTATCCAGATCCGTGGCTTTAAAGATGGATGGAACAGAACCTTTGGCGGACTTTTTGGCAAGAAAGGGGATGCCGGAAAAGACGGAATGTCTTCTTTCCAGGCACTTGCAACAGCGATCGCTGCTCAGGTTGGTACCGGAAATATCGCCGGAGCTGCAACCGCAATTGCAGTCGGTGGTCCGGGAGCAATCTTCTGGATGTGGATCAGTGCATTTCTCGGAATGTCAACGATCTTCGCAGAAGCGGTTATGGCTCAGAAGTTCAAGCAAGTCAGTGATGACGGAACCGTAACCGGTGGTCCGGTATATTACATACGAGGAGCATTTAAAGGAGCGTTCGGAAAAGTTCTGGCAGCTATTTTTGCAGTCCTGATCATCTTTGCACTTGGATTCATGGGCAATGCGGTTCAGTCTAACTCAATTGCAGCATCATGGAACACTGCATTCGGAATTCCGAAGATTGCAATGGGTATTTTTGTAGCAGTTGTTTCTCTGTTTGTATTCACAGGTGGTATGAAGCGAATCGCAAAAGTTACTGAACTGATCGTGCCGATCATGGCAGCGTTTTACATAGTAGGTTCTTTGATCGTAATTTTTGCAAACGTTACAGCAATCCCGTCAGCATTCCATGACATTATTGTCGGTGCGTTTAAACCAGCAGCAGTAGCAGGTGGTGCAATGGGCGCAACCTTGAAGCTTGCAGTACAGAAAGGTGTGGCAAGAGGTCTCTTCTCAAATGAAGCTGGTATGGGTTCTACACCGCATGCACATGCAGTAGCAAAAGTTAATCATCCGGTAGAACAGGGCTTTGTAGCAATGATTGGTGTATTTATCGATACATTTGTAATCCTGAACCTGACAGCTCTTGTAATCATCACAACCGGTTCAAGAACATCTGGTCTTACAGGCGCACAGCTGAGCCAGTATGCATTCTCTACATTATATGGTAAGTTCGGTGAGATCTTTATCGCGATCTGTATGTTATTCTTCGCATTCTCAACGATCATCGGATGGTATTTCTTCGGTGAAGCAAACATCCGTTACCTGTTTGGAGCAAAAGCTGTTAAAATTTACTCAATCATTGTATGTATCTGCGTAGCGCTCGGATCACTTCAGGAAGTAGATCTTGTATGGAATATGGCAGACTGCTTCAACAGTATGATGGTTATCCCGAATGCGATTGCACTGGTAGCACTCAGCGGTCTTGTTAAGAAGACGCACGATGATTACTATAATAATTTCCTGCCAAATCAGAAAAAGGGAAAATAGATAATTTGTATAATAGCTGAGAAATAGTTATAGAAAAAAACAATAAGAAATATACAAAAAAATCTATAAAAAGACTAGCATTTTGTATAAATGTGTGTTATAGTAATCATGCCAGCAAGAGAGCTGATGCAAAATGAATAAAAGATGCAGTCAATTAGATAGTAGGTTGATATTTCCTGCGAGAGAATCATTTATAAAGATATTTGATAAATGGTCGCCGAAGATGCAAACCGTAGAGCAGTAAAGCTCGTTGAATGGTGAAACTTTCAGGCAAAAGGATCGGGAAAGGTACTACACTCTGAATCCGGAATTACCGAATTTACAAGGAAACAGAAAGGGCGTTTAAAACAGAGAGGTTGTTTTGACGTCCTTTTTTGATACCAGATATATGTTAAAAAATTATCTGGAGTATTTCAGACACAGGGAGTCAAAAAAGACCGCATAAACGGACAGGGGACGAAAGGAAGAAGCGGCTATGAATACTGGATTTATGATTATCACAAATAATCCACTGGTAAAAGAAAAACTCGGGGAAGATTATCATGTGGAATATGAAGAACTTTCTTATGAGGACACACTTAAAAAAGTTCAGAAGATGATCTTCCAGGGATACAAACTTCTGACACATCCACTGTCCGGAAGCGTAAAACCGAATGAGACTCCATATAAGTCGGTTATGCTCTCGGAATCGCCGGAAGGTCTGGATGCGCAGGCAATGCAGATCATCGCAAGTGCCATTCAGGCGTGTGGCAAATTTCAGTTTAAGTCTGATCTTTATAAACCTCAGGTTTATGCAGACTTCCAGCTTGTAGATTATACACTGATCTCAAGCGCACTGCCGTCAGCAGAAAGCTGGCGATAGAAAAAAGGCTGTAGAAGTACATGCGGTTTGGTGTACTTTTGAGCATATAACAAACACATTCAAAAAAGGAGGGAATTTACAGTGAAATTAGAAGTAGGTCACATTTTTATTAACGACATTCAGTTCGCATCTGAATCAAAGATCGAAAATGGTGTTCTTTATGTTGACGAAGAAGCTGTAAAGGCAATCGTTCTTGAGGACGAAAAAATCAAAGGTGTTAAATTTGATATCGCAAAACCAGGTGAAAGCGTTCGTATCACTCCGGTTAAAGATGTTATTGAACCACGTGTTAAAGTTGAAGGAAGAGGGGGAGTCTTCCCAGGCGTTATCGCAAAAGTTGACACTGTAGGAAGTGGTAAGACATATGCATTAAAAGGAATGGCTGTTGTAACAGCTGGTAAGATCGTTGGATTCCAGGAAGGTATCATCGATATGTCTGGCCCGGGTGCAGAATACACACCATTCTCTAAACTGAACAACTTAGTAGTTGTTTGTGAACCAGTTGACGGAATCAAACAGCATGAATATGAAAAAGCTGTTCGTCTTGCTGGATTCAGAGTAGCAGTTTATCTTGGGGAACTTGCTCGTGAACTCACACCAGACGAGACAAAGACATATGAAACATACGGAATCATGGAAGGAAAAGAAAAATTCCCGAATCTTCCGAGAGTTGCTTATGTACAGATGCTTCAGAGTCAGGGACTTCTTCATGACACATATGTATACGGTGTTGATGCAAAGAGAACACTTTCTACAATCATGAACCCAACAGAAGTTATGGACGGAGCTATCGTATCTGGTAACTGCGTATCCGCTTGTGATAAGAACCCGACATACGTTCATGAAAACAACCCGGTTGTACATGACCTGTTCGAAGAACACGGAAAAACAATCAACTTCGTTTGCCAGATTCTTACAAACGAAAACGTATACCTTGCTGATAAGATGCGTTCATCTGACTGGACAGCTAAGATGTGCCGTCTGTTAGACCTTGATGCAGTTATCGTATCTCAGGAAGGATTCGGTAACCCGGATACTGACCTTATCATGAACTGCAAGAAGATCGAAGCTGAAGGTGTTAAGACTGTAATCATTACAGACGAATATGCCGGACGTGACGGAAAATCTCAGTCACTCGCAGATGCTGATCCAGCTGCAGATGCAGTTGTAACTGGTGGAAATGCTAACCAGGTAATCGTACTTCCTAAGATGGATAAAGTAATCGGAACAGAAGAATTCGTTACAATCATTGCTGGTGGTAATGAACATTCTCATCGTGAAGATGGAACAATCGAAGTTGAAATTCAGGCCATTACCGGTGCTACAAATGAAACCGGATTTGGATATCTGAGTGCACGCTAGGAATGGAGGACGTAAAGATAATGAGTAAAATTAAAGTTGTACATTATATCAATCAGTTCTTCGCTCAGATCGGTGGAGAAGAAAAAGCTGATTATCCTGCTGAACTTCGCGTAGGCGAAATCGTTGGACCTGGACAGGCTCTGACACAGCAGTTTGGAGAAGAAGCAGAGATTGTAGCTACAATCGTTTGTGGTGACTCTTACTTCAATGAAAACCTTGACAAAGCAAAAGCTGATATTCTTGAAATGGTTAAGAGCCAGAATCCTGATATCTTCATCGCAGGACCTGCTTTCAATGCCGGACGTTATGGTGTTGCTTGCGGAACTATCTGTGATGCAGTACAGGAAGAACTCGGAATCCCTGCAGTAACTGGTATGTATGTAGAAAACCCAGGTGCTGATATGTTCAAGAACAAAGTTTATACAGTATCTACTAAGAACAGCGCAGCTGGTATGAGAGATGCAGTTAAGAAACTTGCTCCTCTTGCTCTTAAGATCGCTAAAGGCGAAAAAATCGGTGCTTCTTGTGAGGAAGGTTACATGCCGAACGGAGTTCGTGTAAACTTCTTCGAAAAAGAACGTGGATCTAAGAGAGCTGTTAAGATGCTCCTTAAGAAACTGGCAGACAAGCCATTCGAGACAGAGTATCCAATGCCATCATTCGACCGTGTTGATCCACAGCCGGCTATCAAAGATCTTAGCAAGGCTACAATCGCACTTTGTACTTCAGGCGGAATCGTTCCGAAAGGAAATCCGGACCACATTGAAAGTTCAAATGCTTCTCACTACGGAGAATATGACATCACAGGTGTTATGGATCTTACAGAAGAAACATACGAAACAGCTCATGGTGGATATGACCCGGTATATGCTAACGAAGATGCAGACCGTGTACTTCCGGTAGATGTTATGCGTGAATTCGAAAAAGAAGGCGTTATCGGAAAACTTCACAACAAATTCTATACAACAGTTGGTAACGGTACAGCCGTAGCTTCTGCAAAAGCTTTCGCTGAGGAATATGCTCAGAAACTTATCGCAGACGGTGTTGACGCAGTTATCATGACCTCTACTTGAGGTACCTGTACACGTTGCGGTGCAACAATGGTAAAAGCAATTGAAGCAGCTGGACTCCCGGTAGTTCATATGTGTACAGTAACTCCGATTTCCATGACAGTTGGTGCGAACAGAATCGTTCCTACGATCGCTATTCCGCATCCACTTGGAAATCCGGCCCTTGAAAAAGATGAAGAGTACGCTCTTCGTAAGGGACTTGTTGAAAAAGCTCTGAAAGCTCTGACAACAGAAGTAGACGGACAGACAATTTTTGACAACTAAACATAAGTTAGAAGGTCATGTAATTTTATTAAAAAAGGAGAGAACGTTATGAGCAAAGTTTATGACGTGATCGTCCTGGGTGGCGGACCTGCAGGTTTATCTGCAGGTCTGTACGCAGGAAGAAGCCGTCTTTCAACACTGGTAATTGAAAAAGGAAAAGATGGTGGACAGATCGCAATCACAGATGAAATCGAAAATTATCCTGGACAGATCGTAGAAGGGGAAAGCGGTCCTTCTCTTATCGCAAGAATGACACAGCAGTGTGAAAAATTCGGCGTTGAGAGAGCATCAGACGTAATTAATGAAGCACATCTGGAAGGCGATATCAAAGTACTGAAGAGTGCGAAAGCCGAATATCAGGCAAAAACGGTTATCATCGCAACCGGAGCTTTTGCAAGACCGATCGGATGCAAAGGAGAAAAAGAATTCATGGGTAAGGGCGTTTCTTACTGCGCTACCTGTGATGCAAACTTCTTCGAAGATTTTGAAGTATACGTAGTAGGTGGAGGAGACTCTGCAGTAGAAGAAGCTATGTACCTTACAAAATTCGCAAGAAAAGTTACAATTATTCACAGACGTGATGAACTTCGTGCAGCAAAATCCATTCAGGAGAAAGCATTCAAGAACGAAAAACTTCACTTTATGTGGGATACAGTTGTAGAAGAAGTCGGCGGTGACGGAATCCTTTCTGAGATGACTGTTAAGAATGTTAAAACAGGTGAACTCACTAAGATCGTAGCTGATGAAGATGACGGAATGTTCGGTGTATTCGGATTTATCGGAACACTTCCAAACTCTAAGATCTATGAAGGAACAGGTCTTGAGATGGATGAGAGAGGATATATCCCGACAGATGCAGATATGCATACCAATATCCCAGGTGTATTCGCAGCAGGCGATATCCGCGTTAAGAGCTTAAGACAGGTTGTTACAGCCGCTGCTGATGGAGCTATTGCAGCTACACAGGCAGAAAAGTACATTAACGAATTATAAGAACACACTATTTAATAGAGTGAGGAGGACATTTGACATGTTAGAAGTAGATAAGAAAACATTTGAAGACGAAGTCTTAAAAGCAGAAGGTTATGTATTCGTAGATTTCTTTGGTGATGGATGCGTTCCATGCCAGGCTCTGATGCCGTTCGTACATGAAATGGCAGACAAATACGGAGATAAGATCAAATTTACATCTCTGAATACAACAAAAGCTCGTCGTCTTGCTATCGGACAGAAGATCCTTGGTCTTCCGGTTATGGCTATTTACAAAGATGGCGAAAAAGTAGAAGAAGTAGTAAAAGACGATGCTACACAGGAAAGCATCGAAGCAATGATTAAGAAATATATTTAATCATTATTTAAATTTGGTGAGCCGCGCACAGGCGGCAAGAGCTGTCTGTGTGCTCACAATATATAATCGCGTAAAGCGTGTAAAACTATTAACAAAACAAAATTTTAAAAGAAAGGAAGGAGGAAAAGACATCATGGCAATTTTAAAAGATAAAAAAGTTGTTATCATCGGTGACCGTGACGGTGTACCGGGACCAGCAATCGCAGAATGCGTTAAGACAGCTGGCGGAGATGTAGTTTTTTCTTCAACAGAATGTTTCGTCTGAACTAGCGCAGGCGCAATGGATCTGGAGAATCAGAAAAGGGTAAAAGAATTTGCTGAGGAGTACGGCCCGGAAAACGTAGTCGTAATCGTAGGCGCAGCTGAGGGAGAAGCAGCAGGACTTGCTGCAGAAACCGTTACAGCAGGAGACCCGACATTCGCAGGTCCGTTGACAGGGGTCCAGCTTGGACTCACGACTTATCATGTATGTGAACCAGAGTTAAAAGAAGAATTTGACCCGGCTGTTTACGATGAACAGGTAGGCATGATGGAAATGGTGCTTGATGTTGATGATATCGTAGACGAAATGTCAGCAATCCGCGACGAATATTGCAAATACCTCTAAGATAAAGAGGGGTATACCTTCAAAGCGGAATATCTGAGATAGAGGTACAGGCGGCAGGATTCTTCCTGCCGCCTGTTTTATTGCCAGGCATATTGGGAACATGCTGGTATTGCATTAGTGAATTGCCTAGCAGATCAGAAATGTGCCAGTGATACATTTCTGATGAAAGCTTGTTTAGCGCATTCTGCCAAAATTCTTTTGAATTCAGGACAGGTAGATTATACGCGCATATCACGGAGAAATGAATGATGGTGACATTCGCAGAAAAGAATGTCAGGAAAGGTGGAAACCAGCGATGAACAGTGTAATTAAAGGAGCAGGATATGTACTCGTACATACCCCGGAAATGGTAGTTTACAACGGAACAACACAGACAACAGAAAGAGTTGTTAATCCGGAATCAGAATATTTAAAAGAACTTAGAGATCATCTTCGGTCATATGAAACATGTGTAAATTATTGGCCGAATCAGGTATATATTGGAAATGCAACACCGGACGACCTTACCCAGGTTGAATTTCCTTACTACGATAAAGTAAAAGAAGGCGCAGAGCGTTACGGAAAATACGGTGAGATCATGCCGGAAGACGAATTCCTTCTTTTAGCTCAGGCTTGCGACATGTTCGAAGTTGTTATGCTTGAGAAAGGATTTGTAGCAGCTACAAAAGAAAAATTTGCAGCAGATCCGATCATCACAGACGATATCGTAGAAAAAGTAATCGAAGGATTCGAAATCTCAGAAATCGAACACTTTGTTAATGAAGAGCATGCTGAAGGTCTGTATCATGAAAACAAACTGGTAGGCTGTGTAAAGAGAGCGCATGACATTGATGCAAACCTTTCAGCTCATGTTATGCATGAAAACATTATGAGTAAGGCATCCAGCGTGCTCGCCCTCCTCTATGGTGTAAGAAATGCAGGAATCGAAAAGACAGACGTTGAGTATGTCATCGACTGTGCAGAAGAAGCTTGTGGTGATATGAACCAGCGTGGTGGTGGTAACTTCGCAAAAGCAGCAGCTGAAGTTGCAGGACTTCTGAACGCAACAGGTTCTGACTCACGTGGATTCTGTGCCGGACCATCTCACGCACTGATCGAAGCAGCAGCTCTCGTAAAATCAGGCGCATACAAATGTGTAGCTGTAACAGCTGGTGGTTGTACAGCAAAACTTGGTATGAACGGTAAAGACCATGTAAAGAAAGGTCTTCCGATCCTGGAAGACTGCCTTGGCGGATTCTGTGTAATCATCGCAGAAAACGATGGCGTAAACCCGGAAATCAACCTGGATATCCTTGGACGCCATACAGTAGGAACAGGAAGTGCTCCGCAGAACGTAATCGGAAGCCTTGTAGCTGATCCACTGGAAAGAGCAGGACTTAAGATCACAGATATCGATAAATTCTCTCCGGAAATGCAGAATCCGGATATCACAAAACCGGCAGGAGCCGGAGATGTACCGCTTGCTAACTACAAGATGATCGCAGCTCTTGCAGTTAAGAGAGGCGAACTTGACAGAAAAGAACTTGCAAGCTTCGCAGGAGAACACGGACTGACAGGATGGGCACCGACTCAGGGACATATTCCTTCAGGTGTACCGTACATCGGATTTGCAAGAGAAGATATCCTTGCAGGAAAGATCAATAAAGCCATGATCATCGGAAAAGGAAGTCTGTTCCTTGGACGTATGACCAACCTCTTCGACGGTGTATCTTTCGTAATCCAGGCAAACACTGGAGCAGAAGATAACAGCGGTGTATCAGAAGAAGAAGTAAAAGGACTGATCGCAAAAGCAATGAAAGATTTTGCAGCATCATTAATGGCAACAGAAGAATAAGAAAGGTGGACAAACAAAATGGCAAATGGAATTGAAAGAATGATTGCCGACACCTTTATGGAGATGGCGCAGGGACTGGAGACAGGAAGCTTCGGAAAGCGCCCGAAAGTTGCACTGACCGGAATGGGAAGCGAACATGGAGAAGAAAACTCTATGGCAGCGGCAATTGAAGCGGCAAAAGACGGAATTGATGTATATTATATCGGAACATTAGAAGCAGAAGGCGTAACAACTGTCAAAGTGGCTAACGATGAAGAAGGTCATGACAAGATGGAAGAAATGCTGAAGAATGGGGAAGTAGATGCAGCAGTAACCATGCACTTCCCATTCCCGATCGGTGTATCTACAGTAGGACGTTGTGTAACACCGGCAACTGCAAAAGAAATGTTCATCGCTAATACAACAGGAACATCCAGCACAGACCGTATTGAAGGAATGATCAAAAATGCGATCTACGGAATCATCGCTGCAAAAGCTTGCGGCAAAAAGAATCCGACAGTTGGTATCCTGAATGTAGACGGTGCACGTCAGACAGAAAAAGCTCTGAAGAAACTGCAGGAGAACGGATATCCGATCGAATTTGCAGAATCAGGAAGAGCAGACGGCGGATGCGTTATGAGAGGAAATGACGTTCTCCAGGCATCACCGGATATCATGGTAACTGATTCCCTGACCGGAAATATCATGGTAAAAATGCTTTCTTCTTTCACAACAGGCGGAAGCTTTGAAGCTACAGGATTTGGATATGGACCAGGAATCGGAGAAGGATATGAACAGCTCGTTATGATCGTATCCAGAGCATCCGGAGCACCGGTTATCGCAAATGCTATCCGCTACGCAGCACAGCTGGTAAGAGGAAAAGTATTTGAAGTAGCAAAAGAAGAATTTGCAGCTGTTAAGAAAGCTGGATTAAAAGAAATCCTCGATGAGCACAAAGCTTCTCAGAAACCGGCAGCGGCTGAAGAAGAAGTAAAAGAGCCACCGAAGGAAATCGTTACAGCACAGATCCCTGGAATTGAAGTTATGGATCTGGAAGACGCAGTCAAAGTACTGTGGAAACTCGGCATTTACGCAGAAAGCGGAATGGGATGCACAGGACCAATCATCCGTGTATCAGACGCAAACCTCGCAAAAGCTGAGGAAGAACTGAAAAAGAGCGGATATATTAACTAATAAAATCTGCCTTTTTATAAACACTCTCACTCTAATTCAGGAAGATGGGCTTTCCGGTCGTAAGACCGGGAAGCCTTTTTCCTTGCGAAAAACTGTTTATGCAGAAAGATTGTACGTTGTTTGTCACAGATACTGTGAACAGTAATGATTGTACTGTTTTGTGTACGAAAAAATTTTTGGTTGATTTTTAGAATAGGAAATAGTATCATGACAGTTATAAATCCGAGAAAGTGAGAGGGAGCAAGTCATGGATACGCAATTATTACTGAAAACGGCGATGCTTGCCGGTGAAATGATGCTGCGAAGCGGAGCGGAAACGTATCGTGTGGAAGATACCATGCATCATATACTGAAGACGGCGGATCACATCGAGATGGCAGAAGTTCTGGTGATCATGACCGGAATTTCCGCGACGATCAAACTGGAGAATGAAAAGGCAGTTAGTGTTACAAAGAGAGTAGAAGAACGGGATACCAATCTAAAGCTTGTCGTAGATGTTAATGAGATTTCCAGGCAGTATTGTGGAGATGATCTGACACTAGAGCAGGCATATGAGAAGCTTTCGACGTTAAAACAGTTCGAGTTCAGCCGCAAGACAACCAACCTGGCAATGATGGGGGTTGGTGTGGGATTTACAATTTTTTTTGGCGGATCCATTGCGGATACCGGGGCAGCGATTGTTGTAGGTCTTTTCCTTGTGGCTTTTGTATCAGCGGGACAGGATCTGAAATTTCACCCATTTATTCAGGATATTTTCGCAGGATTTGGTGTTGCATTTGCCTGCTGCCTTCTGAAAGAAGGTCTGGGTGATCAGATGAATATGGATACTGTTATGATAGGAAGTTTCATGCCTCTTGTACCGGGAATGGCAATCACTAATGCTGTCAGGGATACCTTGCGGGGGGATTATCTTTCCGGTGGTGCAAGAGTGATGGAAGCTTTCTTAAAAGCACTTGGGATTGCAATTGGAATTGGTATTGGGCTGGCGCTTTGCGCAAAAATTTTTTAACAGGAAGGAGAGTACAAAAATGAACAGTACTGTTTTGGAAATGATCATCCGGGTATTTGGAGCGTTTTTATCTATTTACAGTTTTGCGGTTCTCCTTCAGGTTCCGCGCCGCTTTGTTCTTCAGGCTGGTATCGTAGGAGCAATTGGCGGATTTGTTTATCTGCTTGCAATACATTTTGGCAGGGGAGATGTGATGGCATCTTTATATTCAGCAGTTGCAGCTGCGGTTGTTTCGCATATTTTTGCGAGAGTTTATAAGACACCGGTTACTTTGTTCCTGATTGCCGGGGTCCTTCCGACTGTTCCCGGAAACGGGATGTACCAGACGGTTCATTATCTGATCGACGGGAACGAGGCGATGTCCGAATTTTATCTGATCCAGACATTAGAGATCGCAGGCGTAATCTCTCTTGCAATTTTTGTCGTGGATACCTTTTTCCAGGCTTTTCAGAAGAGTGAGTGGAAGCAGAATTCCATGAAGTATGTACGAAAGATCGTTCCTGGAGCTGAGGAACCGCAAAATACAGAAAAATGGGAAAAATAGTGGCTTCGGAATGCTTGAAGTAAAAAAGGGAATGTGTTAGTATTATAAAGATGAACATATATTTGAATGTCATAGAGAACTGTGAAGAGTTTATTTTCACAGTGAAAATAAAACAGAAGTTAAAGAGAGGAACACTAAAATGAAAAAAGTCAGAACAAGATTTGCACCGAGTCCGACAGGTAGAATGCATGTCGGTAATTTGCGTACTGCATTATATGCATACCTGATCGCAAAACATGAAGGCGGAGATTTTATGCTCCGTATTGAAGATACAGATCAGGAAAGATATGTAGAAGGTGCATTGGATATTATTTACAGAACACTGGAGAAGACAGGCCTTGTTCATGATGAAGGACCAGATAAAGATGGCGGTGTCGGACCATACGTTCAGAGTGAAAGACAGGCTTCAGGAATTTACATGAAGTATGCCAAGCAGTTAATTGAACAGGGAGATGCATACTATTGTTTCTGTGATAAAGAACGTCTGGAATCCTTGAAGACTTCTGTATCAGAGGATGGAACACAGATTGTAAATTACGACAAGCATTGTCTGCATCTGAGTAAAGAAGAGATAGAAGCAAATCTTGCAGCCGGAAAGCCATACGTTATCCGTATCAATATGCCGACAGAGGGAACCACAACTTTCCATGATGAAATTTATGGAGATATTACCGTTCCGAATGCAGAACTGGATGATATGATCCTGATCAAATCAGACGGATATCCGACCTATAATTTTGCGAACGTTATTGATGATCATTTGATGAATATTACACACGTTGTCCGTGGAAATGAATATCTTTCTTCAGCACCGAAGTACAACCGTCTTTACGAAGCATTTGGATGGGAAGTACCGGTCTATGTACATTGCCCGCTGATTACAGATGAGAACCACAAAAAGCTCAGCAAGAGATGTGGTCATTCTTCTTACGAAGATCTTCTGGATCAGGGATTTGTAAGTGAAGCAATTGTAAATTATGTGGCACTTCTTGGATGGTGTCCGCAGGATAACAGAGAAATCTTCTCGCTGCCGGAACTTGTTGAAGCATTTGACTATCATCATATGAGCAAATCACCGGCTGTATTTGATATCAATAAGTTGAAATGGATGAATGGCGAATACCTGAAAACTATGGATTTCGACAAATTCTATGAGCTTGCAGAGCCATATATCAAGAAAGTGATCACAAAGGATTATGATCTGAAGAAGATTGCATCTCTGATCAAGAGCCGTATTGAAATCCTTCCGGATATCAAAGAACAGATTGATTTCTTTGAAGCCGTTCCGGAATACGATACTGCAATGTACTGCCATAAGAAGATGAAGACCAACGAAGAAACTTCTCTGGAAGTATTAAAAGAAATTCTTCCGAGACTGGAAGCATGGGATGATTACAGTAATGACGCATTATTCGGACTGCTGAAGGGATTTGCAGAGGAAAAAGGTTATAAGAACGGATATGTGATGTGGCCGGTAAGAACTGCAGTTTCAGGAAAGCAGAATACTCCGGGTGGAGCGACTGAGATCATGGAAGTTCTTGGTAAGGCAGAATCTGTAGAAAGAATCAAGAATGCAATTGAATTATTAAGCAGATAATATACAGATATAAAAGTATGCATGGGGGACGGATTTCTTTTTTCGCATAATGCGGAAGGGGAATCCGTTCTGTTGTATTACATATGAGAAGGGGAGTTCATGAAACTAAACAGAGGACAGGATGAAGCGATAAAGCACGGGAATGGACCGTGTATGGTGCTGGCACCGCCGGGTTCGGGAAAGACGCTTATTGTCACAGAACGTACCCGTTATCTGATCGAGGAGAGCGAAGTACGCCCGGATCAGATCCTTGTAATTACTTTTACAAGATATGCAGCACGTGAAATGAAGGAACGCTTTGAAAGGCTGACTGCCGGGAAAAATTATCCGGTAACGTTTGGGACCTTTCACAGTATTTTTTATGGAATTCTAAAATGTGCCTATGGGATTGGTGCGAATAATCTGATGTCTGAAAAAGAGTCCTCTGTACTTTTACAGGAGGTCTTAGATCAGACCGATATTGAATCAACACCTGAGGTAGAAGATGAAGAGGAACTGGTGAGAGAACTTCTGCGGGAAGTCGGTATGGTAAAGAACGGACTTTATCATCTGAAAGATTTTCACAGTAAGTATCTTACACAAGATGAGTTTGCAGAAGTGTTCCGCAGTTATGAGCATCAGAAAAAAGAACTGAAAAAATTTGATTTTGATGATATGCTGGTACAGTGTTATGCACTTTTCCGGAAAAAGCCGGAGATTCTGCAAGGATGGCAGAAGCGTTTTCAGTATATCCTGATCGATGAATTCCAGGATATCAACCGTGTGCAGTATGAAGTGATCCGGATGCTTGCAGCACCGAGATACAATTTGTTTGTAGTTGGGGATGATGATCAGTCCATTTACGGATTCCGTGGAGCAAAGCCGGAGCTGATGCTTTATATGAAGCAGGAATTTCCGGCACTTCGGACCATTTCACTGACGGTGAATTATCGTTCTACCGAATTTATTACCGGAGCAGCGGCAAGGGTGATTTTGCATAACGATACCCGTTTTTACAAGCGTGTACAGTCATTCCGGGGAAGAGGGCAGAATGTTCATGTGCAGGAAGTCCTGGATGAACAGGAAGAGGCGCAGTATGTAACGGAAGAGATCCAGAAGAAACTGGACCAGGGAATAAAGCCGGGAGAAATTGCGGTGCTTTTTCGGACAGCAGTCCAGGCACGAATGATTTCGGAAATATTAAGCGAACACCGAATCCCATTTGAAATGCGGGATTATGTGACTAATTTTTACAGGCATTTTATTGTAAAAGATATGATGGCATATCTGCAGTTGGCAGCAGGAAAGCGGGACAGGTCGCTTTTTCTGACAATCTGTAACCGGCCGCTCAGGTATCTGGCACGGAACAGTATGGAGAACCGGCAGGTGAATTTTGAGGATCTTCGTAAATTTTATTGTGATAAGGACTGGATGCTGGATATTATTGATCAGTTTGATGTGGATGTCCGTATGATGAAGAATATGGCACCTTATGCGGCAATCCAGTATATCCGGAAAAAGATCGGATATGATGATTTCCTGAAGGAATATGCCGAAAAACATCAGATTCCGTGGAAGCAGCTGATGGATGTGATGGCAGAGCTTGAGGAGAGGAGTAAAAACTTCAAATCCTATGATGAATGGGAAATCCATATTGCAAAATATACGCAGGAGCTGGAAGAACAGCAGGCAAAGGCAAGGAAGATCAAAGGAGAGCGGGAGAATAAGGTACAGCTGATGACGATCCATTCAGCGAAAGGACTGGAATTTGAGGATGTATTTGTGATCCATGCCAATGAGGGTGAGATCCCGCATCAGAAGGCAGAAAAGAAAGACGAGATCGAAGAAGAGAGAAGACTTTTTTATGTAGCACTGACCCGTGCGAAAAATAATCTCTGTATTTCCTATATTACACAAAAAAACGGGAACAGTATCAAACCGTCCCGTTTTGTGGAAGAGCTTTTAGGTCAGAGAATAAAATAATTATTCTTCAATATCAAAACCTTCAAATTCCTGTGTATCAAGCCATTCATCAAACTTATCCGCAGCGCGGTCATACTCATCATCATCTTCGATATTCTGAAGATCATGATCGGAGCCGCCTGTGGTATCACGGATAAAGCGATAGATCCATACGTCTCCGTCCTCATTTCCCCCGTCTTCATCGAGCGGAAGAAGTGCAATGTATTCGGTAGAATCCATATTAAAAGTTGTGATAATGGCGCATTCGATTTCCTCGTCGTCATCGAGTGTCAGTGTGACAACATCGGATTCAAGCAGATTATGTTCCTTTTCCATTGTTCAGTTCTCCTTTCAATCTGATACTATCACTCTAACAGAGTATGGGGATATTTGCAAGGGGAAAAGTATTGACATTAGCGGTAAAAAAGATACAATAAAAGAAAGGTTTCAGGGAGGTTTATTTATATGAAGAAAAAGATTTTTTCCATCTTTCTTGTGATGGTTCTCTGTATTGGCATGACTGCAGGCTGTAAGAAGAATGTTGGGACAAGCCAGGACAATGCAATAACAGAAGAGGACGATGACAGCAAGGAAGAGGCAAAAAGCTATCGTTTTGGATTTAGTTGTATTACCATGGAAAATCCATACTATATTACACTTGAGCAGGCACTGAGAGAAGCGATCGAAGCACAGGGAAGTACGCTGGTGACAAAAGATCCGGCGCTGAATGTAGACACCCAGATCGAGCAGATCCATCAGATGATCGAAGACGGACTGGATGCCATTTTTCTGTGTCCGGTATCAAGAGATGCGATCACACCCGCTCTGGAAGAGCTTAAGGAAGCCGGTGTAAAGATCATCAATATTGATACGGAAGTTAAGGATACGGATTATATTGATGCATATATTGGTTCAGATAATAAAGCTGCCGGACAGCTTTGCGGAGAAAATCTGATACAGCAGAACCCGGATAGTGGAAAGATTGTAATTCTGGAAGCTCTTACCCAGAATTCTATTGTAGAGAGGATTACAGGCTTTGAAGAAGCAATTGCCGGAAAGGGATTTGAGATTGTAGGAAGAGCAGATGTCAGCGGAGATTTGAACGAGGCAAGAGAAGCAGCTAACAAGATTTTTGCAGAGAATAAGGATGTTACGGCAGTAATGTGCGGGAACGACCAGATTGCGCTTGGGGCACTGGTTGCAGCAAGAACAGCTGGTCTTACTGATGTAAAGATTTACGGGGTAGATGGTTCTCCGGATTTGAAAAAAGAACTTCAGAAGACGGATTCCCTGATTCGCGGAACAAGTGCGCAGTCACCGATCAATCTTGGAAAAGAATCAGCCAAAATCGGTTTTGCTATTTTAAACGGGGATGATTATGAAAAGACAACGTATCTGGATGTATTTTTTATTGATGCCTCGAATGTAGATATGTATGGAGCTGACGGATGGCAGTAACAGGGGGAACAGTGGATATGAAGACAGCAGCGGGATTTCCGTTTCCACAGGGATGTACTGTGGAAGGACAGACAGTGAATTTTTCGGTAGCAGTTCCGGAAGGACAGACATGTGAACTGATCATTTATAAAAAAGGTGCCAGGGCATCAGTATTTTCACAGGAGATGCCATACTCTGATGTGGCAGGAAATCTACGCTTTCTCTCAGTGGTGCTGGAACGTCCGGAAGCTTATGAATATTGTTATAAAATCGGTGGAAAGATAGTTCCGGATCCATATGGAAAGGCATTTTCTGGCAGAGAACACTGGTCTGTGTCAAAGGAAAAGGAAAAGAGAAAACTGCGTACCCGGATCGTAGCAGATACATTTGACTGGGGAAAGTCACAGTTTCCGCATCTGGATAAGGAAGATGTGATCGCCTACAGTCTTCATGTCCGTGGATTTACAAAACACAGTTCGTCCGGAGTCGCACACAAAGGAACGTTTGACGGAGTTACGGAGAAACTGCCCTATCTTCAGAAATTGGGGATTAACCAGATCCATCTGATGCCGGTTTATGAATTTGATGAGAATCAGAGACATGTGAATTACTGGGGATATGGAAAAGCGTATTTCTTTGCACCGAAAGCATCATATGCGGCAGGAGATCCGGTGACTGAGATGAAGACACTTGTTCGTCAGATGCATCTTGCAGGAATTGAGGTTATTCTTGAGATGCCTTTCACAGAGGGAACTACGTTTTCTTTGATTTTGGATTGTCTGCGTTACTGGGTGATGCAGTATCATGTGGATGGATTTATTGTAAATCCATATATCTGCAATCCGGATGAACTTGCAAAGGATCCGGTGCTTGCGAAAAGTAAGATCCTCAAAAAAGAAGACGGATTCCAGAATGTGATGCGCCGTTTCTTAAAGGGAGACGAGGGCATGATCCGGGATGTGATCTGGCAACTGAAGAATCAGGATACACAGCTGTATAATTATATTGCAAGCCACAACGGATTTACGCTCTGTGATGTAGTTTCCTATGATGGAAAGCACAACGAAGCAAATGGTGAGAATAATCTGGATGGTCCGGATTACAATTACAGCTGGAACTGTGGGGCAGAAGGGAACAGCCGGAAAAAGGCGGTTAACGAGCTGCGGAAGAATCAGATATTTAATGCGTTCTTTTTGCTTTTATTTGCACAGGGAATGCCGTGTATCCTTTCTGGGGATGAATTTATGAATACCCAGAAAGGGAATAATAATGCATACTGTCAGGATAATCTGATATCATGGCTTGACTGGAACCAGCTTTCCAGACAGGAAGAATTATATACATTTGTATGCCGACTGATTGCACTTCGCAAAGCCTGTATGAAGCAGATAGCGAAAAAATCAGAAGACACGATGGGCAGAAGCGGAATCCCTCAGATTTCCTATCATGGGGAGGATGCGTGGCAGATGCCGGCAGGGCGTGCAAGCAGACAGCTTGGTGTATTCTATCATGAAGAAAGTACAGAGAAGAACTTTTATATTGCATATAATATGCACTGGCTTTCTCATTCGTTTGCACTTCCTTCCCTTCCAAAAGGAATGGAATGGGCGTGCATGGCAGGGACAAAAGAAGGGGTCCTGGATGAAAAAGAAGCAGTTCCGGTAAAAGATAAGAAGGTTCAGCTGGAGGAACGAACGATCAAAGTTTTTGTTGGAAGGCAGGCTAAAGAATGAAAATCTGGAAACATTTTTGCACCATAACACATCACAAATATCTGGTTATGAAGAACTGCTTTAAGGTAGGACTTTACAGGCAGGGACTTTTGCATGATATGTCGAAGTACTCTCCGGCGGAATTCTGGGTTGGGTGCAGGTATTTCCAGGGGAACCGGAGTCCGAATAACGCGGAAAGAGAAGAAAAGGGCTATTCTTCGGCATGGCTTCACCATAAAGGGCGCAATAAACATCATTATGAATACTGGATTGACTACGGACTGGAAGGGGAACCAATGCTTACCGGGATGAAGATGCCCAAAAAGTATGTGGTCGAGATGTTTATGGACCGGATCGCAGCATCCAAGATTTATATGAAAGATAAATACACGGATGCATCACCGCTTGAATATTATCTTCACGGTATTGCAGGAGACTGGATGCATAAGGATACCAGGGCACTTCTGGAAGAACTTCTCTATATGCTCGCGGCAGACGGGGAAGAAAAAACTTTTGATTATATCCGGAATACCGTGTTGAAAACGAATGATTATTAGAAAAAGAGGATAAAAACATGGCAGATTTACCAAAGGATCCAATGATCCTTCTGAGTGTGGTCAATACAAAATTACGGGATTTTTATGCAGATCTGGATACCCTTTGCCAGGAAATGCAGATTGAGAAAAAAGAACTGACAGAGAAACTGGCATCCATTGATTATGAATATGATGCAGGGTTGAACCAGTTTGTATAGAGAGGTTAATAACACATGAATAATATTGATTTTGATGCAATAGATCTTACAAAAGAAGCTCCGGTTACTGAGCCGGAGAGACAGTACTATTACATTGCCAAAGCGCGGAAGTATGTAAGCGAAAAAGCACAGGAGATCGGAAGAGATCTGACTTTTTGCGTGACGACTTTCGGTTGTCAGATGAACGCTCGTGACTCGGAAAAGCTGGTCGGTGTTCTGGAACTGATCGGATACAAGGAAGAGCTGGATGAAGAGAAGGCAGATTTTGTTATCTACAACACTTGTACCGTCCGTGAAAATGCAAATCTGCGAGTATACGGACGTCTGGGACAGCTTGGTGCGAAGAAGAAAAAGAATCCGCATATGTTCATCGGACTCTGCGGATGTATGATGCAGGAACCGACTGTTGTAGAGAAGATCAAGAAGAGCTACCGGTTTGTCGATCTGATCTTTGGAACTCACAATATTTATAAATTTGCAGAACTGATCGTGACAAGATTTGAGTCTGAGAGAATGGTGATCGATATCTGGAAGGATACCGATAAGATTGTGGAGGATCTTCCGAGCGAACGTAAATTTTCCTTCAAATCCGGTGTTAATATCATGTTCGGATGTAACAATTTCTGCAGCTACTGTATCGTACCGTATGTGCGTGGACGTGAGAGAAGCCGTAATCCAAAAGATATCGTTCGCGAGATTGAAGGACTTGTGGCAGATGGTGTGGTAGAAGTTATGCTCCTTGGGCAGAACGTAAACTCTTATGGAAAGAATCTGGAAGAGCCGATGACATTTGCACAGCTTCTTCAGGAGATTGAGAAGATTGAAGGACTGGAGAGAATCCGCTTTATGACTTCCCATCCGAAGGATTTATCGGATGAACTGATTGATGTGATGGCACATTCCAAGAAGATATGCAAGCATCTGCATCTTCCGGTTCAGTCAGGAAGCAGCCGGATCCTGCAGAAGATGAACCGCCATTATACCAAGGAGCATTATCTTGAGGTGGTAAGAAAGATTCGCGAAGCAGTGCCGGATATTTCCCTTACAACGGATATTATCGTCGGATTTCCTGGGGAGACAGAGGAAGACTTCCAGGATACTCTGGATATTGTAAGACAGGTGCGTTATGACAGTGCCTTTACTTTTATCTATTCCAAGAGAACAGGAACCCCTGCGGCAGCAATGGAAGATCAGGTTCCTGACGATGTGGTAAAAGACCGTTTTGACCGCCTTTTAAAAGAGGTGCAGCAGATTTCAGCGGAAGTATGCTCTGTACATCAGGGAACCATACAGGATGTGCTGGTAGAAAGTGTCAACGATCATGATTCGTCACTGGTGACAGGACGAATGAGCAACAACCTCCTGGTACATTTCCCGGGAGATGAAAGCATGATCGGTAAGATCGTGACGGTTTACTTAAAAGAGGCAAAAGGCTTCTATTATATGGGCGAGCTTTGTAAATAAATCCAATGATTTGTGATAAAATCCAAAAGAAACGCTCACACTATGTAAGAGATTTGCATAGTGAGGGCGTTTTTTATGGTGAAAAGAGTGAGTAAGAGGGTAAGTGAGATAGTCTTTCTGATAGCAGCAGGGGGAAGCACCTATTATCTGATCGAGATCTGGTTTCGTGGATTTTCTCATTGGACCATGTTTGTGCTTGGGGGAGTTGCATTGACATTTTGCAGTTTTCAGGGCGAGGTAATGCACTGGTCTGAGCCGATGTGGATTCAGATTATCCGGGCAGTGCTTTTCCTGACATCCCTGGAATTTGTGACGGGGATTATCTGCAATAAATGGCTGAAGATCGGAATCTGGGATTACCGGGATCAGCCATTCCAGCTGTATGGTCAGATCTGCCTGCCATTTGTGGTGATGTTTTCGGGACTTTTATGCCTGGCGATCGTGTTTGGAGGAGTGGTGCTCTGGGGCGTATATGGGGAGGAAAAGCCGGAGTTTCATGTGTTGTAAAAGGGACTTAAGCATTTTTTTATATGTGAAAAATGACGAAATTAAGATGAAAAGAGTCGTGGGAAACCAAACTCTTTTCATCTTTTTTTGTGGATGGTTACAAAAATGAGCATAAATGCATTTTGTAAATGTAAAATGTTGACAATTTTAGAAAAATTCAGTAAGATACAAGAAAGGTTCAAGATAAAAAACAAGTGAATATAATCATGGGAAAAGGAGGGCAGCAGGAAAAATCGGGGAAAATATAAACTGTTTTTTATTGAATGAGAAGTATATGTTATTTGGAGGAAAAATAAAAATGAATCAATATGATGAAGCCTTAAAAAAGGAGACCGCGTTTTTAGGTCAGCCTAGGGGGGTGGGGACCCTCAGTTTTGTACAGCTTTGTTCATCTTTCTCAAGTTACGCAATGAGTGCCGTAATGATCTATTACCTGTATGCAAATGCACCTGCAGGTCTTGGATTCGATAAAGCGGATGCAGCACAGTTGATTTCTTTATACGCAACTGTAGTCGGAATGACAACCATCATCGGAAGCTATGTCTGCGACCGTATCCTTGGATGTCGTAGGTCATTGCTTGTAGCCAGAGTTACCGGATTTATCGGTTATACGTTACTTGCATTTCCACTTGGGGTAGTAGGATATGCAGCAGCTATGGGGTGTATGGTATTCGGTTCACTCTTCGCAGGAAGATGTATCGAAACTCTGATCGGTAAATTCTACGATGAGAACGATGGAAGACGTGACAGTGCCTTCACAATTTCTTACGTAATTTCCAATATCGGTGCAGCGGCTCCGGCTCTTGCAGGTGTAATCGCAGCGAAATGCGGATACCACGCAGCATTCGCATTATCAGCAGTTCTCTCATTCTTAGGTACTGTTGCTTATATTGCTACCTACAAAAAATTCTTCGGAAATATCGGTCTGGAACCGGATGATCCGCTTCCGGCAGATAAGAAACGTTCTTTTGTTGTAAAAATGCTTATTGTTGTTGCTATCGTAGGAACAGCTTTAGCAGTTTCATTTGCAACAGGAAAGCTGAAAATATCTTCCTTTGCAAATGTAGTAAGTACTATTTCTATCTTTATCCCGCTTGCTTATCTTGTCTTCATCTACTCAAGCAAGAAGACAGAAAAGCACGAGAAAAAGAAAGTACTTTGCCTGCTTCCGCCATTTATCTGTAACGCCGTTACACTTTTGATCTGGACACAGACAATTTCAATCCTTGCTATCTTCTATGAAGAAAAAGTAAACCGTGTGATCTTCGGAGTAGAAATTCCGGCAGCTTCATTCCAGACAATCCCGGCAATCTTTGCAGTTTGCTTCGGTAGTCTTCTTACCATGCTTTGGACAAAACTTGGCAAGAAACAGCCATTCGGAACAACAAAGATGGGATTCGGAACGATTTTATGGGGACTTGGCGCAATGATCATTGCACTCCTTTATGTCATCTACCCAGGCGATGCAAAAGTAAATGCATGGTGGATCATATTGTTCTATGCAGTACTGATGTTTGCAGAAGGATTTACATGTCCGATCGGTTACTCCATTACAGCAGTAGCAGCACCAAAAGCCTTTGTAACACAGATGATGACTGTATGGTCGATGTCTCAGTCAGTAGGAGCTGCTCTTAACATGATCCTCGTTAACTTCTATAAAGAAGGAAGCGAAGTACCGTTCTTTATCGGAATCGGTGCGGTTGTAGCTATCCTTGGTGCGGCCGTACTCGCTTTCAGCAAGAAGCTTGCAGAAGGAATGGGAATGAGAAGCGTAGGAAGTTTCTCGAGAATAAATCAAATAAATGTCCTCTTAAAGAAGAAGTAATAAAAAGTATCGAAAAAAGATCCTTGTCAGGCAGAGATGTTAGGCAAGGATCTTTTAATTCTATAACATTTTGCAATATTTTGTAATAAAGGAGTGTCCTAAGTGCGTATAAATTGATATTGCGTTGATTAAGAGTGATAAGGGAATGACCTGATTTATTTACACAGAAATTGGTATAGATAAGTCAAGTCATTTATTGTGCAGTATATCTGGTTATGGTAATATAAAGATATGAATTTTTCAAAAGAAAAGAGAATAAAAATGAATTTAACAAGTACAAGTAAGTTTGTAAGTTTAATCCTGCGCCATAAACCAGAAACAATTGGAATTCAGTTATGTGTTGCAGGATAAATACGAAATAAGAAATGTTTTTTTGATCGGATGGAATGTGATTTTTGAGCTTGTCTTGAAATGAATTTGAAAATTTGTTAAGATGTAACAAGTGGTCATCTGTCCAATTGAAGAAAGGACAGGTGAGCGTTATGGCTAAGGAGCTGAATGGAAAAGAGTTTGATAAAATACAAAATAAGTAAAGAAATTTATAAAAGAGAAGAGAAAATATTCGTAAAAATTTCATATTTCTGATGTGGGATTAGGGATTAGAATAATTATTTTTATAAATTCAATACTATTGATTTGATTTAGGATTAAAAGTGAAATTACCTGAATGTGCGAGAGAATATTGAAAATTCAATTTTCTCGCATATTATCAGATAAAAATAAAGAAAAGTACGAAATATTGCACGAATTGTCATGCAATATGTGACTAAAAACAGTAAGGGAATAGTATAAGAAAAGCACAAAAAACATGGCTAAAACATGGTTGAAAATATAGAAAAAAGTGCTGAAACCCTTGTAAAATAAGGAGATTTTGATATGACTGGTGAACTTACACCGATGATGAAGCAATATATGCAGACAAAAGAGGAATATAAGGATTGTATACTCTTTTACCGCTTAGGAGATTTTTATGAAATGTTCTTTGACGATGCTCTCACAGCATCAAAAGAGCTGGAAATCACTCTGACCGGAAAGAACTGCGGACTGGAAGAACGGGCACCGATGTGCGGAATCCCGTACCACGCAGTTGACAGTTATCTGAACCGTCTGGTATCAAAAGGCTATAAGGTGGCAATCTGTGAGCAGGTAGAAGATCCGAAAACAGCAAAAGGAATTGTAAAACGGGAAGTTATCCGTGTAGTAACACCTGGAACCAACCTGGATACTCAGGGACTGGATGAAACAAAGAACAATTACATTATGTGTATTGTCTATATGGCAGACCGGTACGGACTTTCGATTGCGGATGTTACAACCGGGGAATATCTGGTGACAGAACTGGATTCCCAGACAAAACTGTTGGATGAGCTTTACAAATTTATGCCGTCTGAGATTGTCTGCAATGAAGCATTTTACATGAGTGGAATGGATCTGGATGATCTGAAAAACCGCCTGCATATGGCAATTTATTCACTGGAAGCATGGTATTTTGATGATGCACTCTGCCGGGAAACTTTGCAGGAGCATTTTAAGGTGGCTTCTCTTGAAGGGATTGGACTTTCGGATTGTGAATGTGGCATGATCGCATCTGGTGCGCTTTTAAAATATCTGGAAGAAACGCAGAAGAATTCTCTGTCCCACATGAGCCGGCTGACACGTTATGCAACCGGAAATTACATGGTTCTGGACAGTGCTACAAGACGCAATCTGGAACTGGTTGAGACTTTACGTGAAAAGCAGAAAAGAGGTTCACTTCTGTGGGTACTTGATAAGACAAAGACAGCAATGGGAGCGAGAACCCTTCGAAAATATGTAGAACAGCCGTTGATCGACAAAGAATCCATTGTCAAAAGGCTGGATGCAGTTGCGGAGCTGAAGGATAACGCTATTTGCAGAGAAGAAATCCGGGAATATTTGAATCCGGTGTACGATCTGGAGCGTCTGGTTGGGAAAATCACCTATCAGTCCGCAAATCCAAGAGACCTGATCGCATTTCAGAGTTCCCTTTCCATGCTGCCGTCAGTAAAATACATATTAAAAGACATGGAAAGTGATCTTTTGAGGGAAATTTATGAAGAACTGGATCCGCTGGAAGAGCTTTGTGATCTGGTCGGACGGGCAATCCAGGAAGAACCGCCGCTTGCTATGAAAGAAGGCGGAATCATCAAAGATGGTTATAATGATGAAGTAGACCGTCTTCGAAAAGCAAAATCGGAAGGAAAGAACTGGCTCGCTGATCTGGAGACCAGGGAACGGGAAAAGACCGGGATTAAAAACCTGCGGATCCGCTATAATAAAGTATTTGGTTATTATCTGGAAGTTACCAATTCGTTCAAGGAGCTGGTTCCGGATTATTATACAAGAAAGCAGACCCTTGCCAATGCAGAGCGTTACATCATTCCGGAACTGAAAGAGCTGGAAGATACGATTTTAGGAGCAGAGGACAAACTGTGTGCACTGGAATATGAGCTTTACTGTGAGGTGAGAAATACGATCGCAGCAGAGCTGACCAGGATACAGAGAACAGCAAAGGCGGTTGCAAAGCTGGATGTGATAGCTTCTCTTGCACTGGTTGCCGAGCGCAACAATTATGTACGCCCGAAAATCAATGAAAAGGGCGTGATCGACATTCGTGATGGGCGCCATCCGGTTGTGGAAAAGATGATTCCAAACGATATGTTTATCGCCAATGATACGTATCTGGACGATAAAAAGCAGCGGATTTCCATCATTACCGGTCCAAACATGGCTGGTAAATCCACCTATATGCGTCAGGCGGCGCTGATCGTACTGATGGCACAGCTGGGATCCTTTGTGCCGGCATCTTCGGCAAATATCGGGCTTGTAGACCGTATTTTCACCCGTGTAGGGGCATCGGATGACCTGGCGAGCGGGCAGAGTACTTTTATGGTAGAGATGAACGAGGTGGCGAATATTTTGCGAAATGCAACAAACAAGAGTCTTCTGATCCTGGATGAGATCGGAAGAGGAACCAGTACCTTTGACGGACTGAGTATCGCATGGGCGGTTGTCGAGTATATCAGCAACAGCAAGCTTCTGGGAGCAAAGACTTTATTTGCCACCCATTATCATGAGCTTACCGAACTGGAAGGCAAGATCAGCAATGTCAACAACTATTGTATTGCAGTCAAAGAAAAGGGCGATGATATCGTATTCCTGCGTAAGATCGTAAAGGGCGGAGCAGACAAGAGTTATGGTATTCAGGTCGCAAAGCTTGCAGGCGTGCCGGATCCGGTCATTAACCGTGCCAAGGAGATTGTGGAAGAGTTGGTAACGGCGGATATCACCGGCAAGGTCAAGGATATTGCAGTACAGGGCAGTGAGACAAAGAAAAAGCCGCAGAAGAAACTGGACGAGGTAGATCTGACACAGTTTTCTCTGTTTGATACCGTAAAAGATGATGATGTGTTAAATGAGTTAAAGGAACTTGATATCAGCCATATGACGCCGATGGACGCGATGAATAAACTGTATCAGCTACAGAACAAGCTGCGTAACAGATGGCAGGCCTGATGAATAGAAAGGAAAAAATCGAATGCCGCATATAGAATTGCTGGATCAGATTACAATTGATAAAATAGCAGCCGGGGAAGTAATCGAACGCCCGGCTTCTGTTGTGAAAGAGCTGGTGGAAAACGCAATTGACGCAGGTTCTACGGCAGTGACCGTGGAAATCGAAGAGGGCGGGATCTCTTTGATGAGGATCACGGATAATGGTTGTGGAATTGCAAAGCAGGACGTGGAAAATGCATTCCTGCGTCATTCAACCAGTAAAATCCGCAGTGCCGAGGATTTGATGCATTTGTCATCACTCGGATTCCGCGGAGAAGCGCTGTCAAGTATTTCAGCAGTTGCAAGGGTAGAACTGATTACCAAGACAAGAGAAGATGTATTTGGAACCAAATATATTATAGAGGGCGGAAAAGGAAGAACGCCGGAGGATACCGGTGCGCCGGATGGAACGACTTTTCTGGTGCGTCAGCTGTTTTTCAATACACCTGCCAGACGCAAATTCCTGAAAACGCCGATGACAGAGGCAAGCCATATCAGTGATCTGCTGACCAGACTTGCCCTTTCCCATCCGGATATTTCCTTCCGGTTTATCAACAATGGACAGGTAAAACTGCATACTTCCGGGAACGGGAAAATGAAAGATGTCATTTACCACATTTACGGACGGGAAATTGCGAACAATCTGATCCCACTGGAATTTGAAAAAGATGGTGTAAGGTTGTCCGGATATCTGGGAAAGCCAGTGATTAACCGTGGAAACCGTAATTTTGAAAATTATTTTGTCAACGGGCGTTATGTAAGGAACAGCATTCTCGCAAAAGCGATTGAAGATGGATACAAAGATTTTACTATGCAGCATCGTTATCCGTTTGTTGCATTCCGGATTGAGATCGATCCGGAAAAAATTGATGTAAATGTGCATCCATCCAAGATGGAACTCAGGTTCAGCAACCAGCAGGGGATTTACAATCTGCTTTATGAGGCAATCAGTAAGGGACTGCATGAGCCGGAGCTGATCCCAGAAGTAGAAATGTCGGAGATCAAAGTACCGGGAATGTCTGAGGAAAGACAGGAAAAGAAAACTGTTATAAGAGATGCAGGGAATCCATATCGGACAGGTGGAACTTCACCTAAGGTGGGAAAGAGTTCCGTCCAGGAGGGCTCAGGGCAGACGGCATCCTGGTCGCGGTCAGAGATGCCGCCTGCGGAACTTCAGACACAGAAGAATGCAGAAAAGACAGTCGCAACCGGTGACAAAAAGCTGGATTATTTTATGCAGAAGATGAGGGAGCGGGTTTATGCCGGTCATCTTGCAGAAGCAAAAGAAGAACAAGAGAAGGATATCGATGCCAAAGAGTCAAAGATGGCTGCGTTAGATGAAAATCCGTCTGCAGATATCCGGAATGAAGGAACAGAAAACAGAGCGTATTCTGATAAAAGTGAAGAAAAAACAGAGCGCGATCCAGAAAAAACAGAGCCAGATCTGTTCCTGGAGGATTTGAAAGCAGAAAAACCAAAACAATTAAACCTGTTTGAAGAACAGATTTTAAAGAAAGAGGCAAGACAGGAATACCGGATCATCGGACAGGTCTTTGAAACCTACTGGCTGATCCAATATCGCGACAGTCTCTATATTATTGATCAGCATGCCGCACATGAAAGAGTCCTTTATGAAAAGACTCTTTCAGGAATGAAGAAGAGAGAGTATACTTCGCAATATTTGAGCCCACCGATCATCCTGAGTCTTTCCATGCAGGAAATCAATGTGCTGGAGACTTTTAAAGATCGTTTTACGGAAATCGGGTTTGAGATTGAACCTTTTGGCGGTGATGAGTATGCGGTGCGTGCAATTCCTGATAACCTGTTTGGAATTGCGAAAAAGGAACTGCTTCTTGAAATGCTGGATTCCCTGTCAGATGGTCTGTCCACCAGTCTGGAGCCGGAATCAATTGACGAAAAGATTGCGTCCATGTCCTGTAAGGCAGCTGTCAAAGGAAATATGAAGCTGTCCTATGCGGAAATGGATGAGCTGATCAATGAACTCCTGTCCCTTGACAACCCATATCATTGTCCGCATGGCAGACCAACGATTATAGCAATGACGAAGCGGGAGTTAGAAAAGAAATTTAAGCGTATTGTTTAGGAGAAGAAAATGACACAGTTAGCAGAAAAGAAAAAGCCGCTGATCATTCTGACAGGGCCGACTGCTGTTGGGAAAACGGCTGCGTCGATCGGTCTTGCAAAAGCAATTGGAGGAGAGATCATCTCGGCAGATTCGATGCAGGTATACCGGCACATGGATATCGGTTCGGCGAAGATCATGCCGGAGGAGATGGATGGTGTGAAACACCATCTGATCGATGTCCTGGAGCCTGAAGCGGAATTTAATGTGGCTGTTTTTCAAAAGATGGCAAAAGAAGCAATGGAAGGGATTTATGAAAGAGGGAACATTCCAATCGTAGTTGGCGGTACGGGATTTTATATTCAGGCTCTTTTATATGATATTGATTTTGAAAAAGGGGAAGAAAATACGGAATACCGAAGAAAACTGGAAATATATGCCAAGGAGCAGGGAGTGCAGGCACTTCATGACCGGCTTCGGGAAGTAGATTCGAAATCAGCCGATGCAATTCATGCCAATAACGTAAAACGGGTGATTCGGGCTCTGGAATATTATCATGAGACAGGAATGCAGATTTCAGAGCATAATGAGACAGAACGGGAGAAAAAATCCCCATATCAGTTTGCATATTTTGTGTTGAATGATGTAAGGAGTCATTTGTATGAAAGAATTGACCAACGTGTGGATCTGATGGTGGAGCAGGGACTGGTAGAAGAGGTGGCTGCTTTAAAGGCCAGAGGATGCACAAGGGAAATGGTTTCAATGCAGGGACTTGGATATAAGGAAATCCTGGATTATCTGGATGGAAAGGATTCACTTGAAGAAGCGGTAACGATCCTGAAAAGGGATACCCGTCATTTCGCAAAACGCCAGTTGACCTGGTTCCGCAGAGAGCGGGATGTGAACTGGATCCAGAAAGAGGAATTCGGATACGATGAAGAGAAGATTTTGCAGGCAATGCTTGCGATATTGAAAGAAAAGGAGATTACAGACTAATGGATATCAGTCAGAAAATACAGAAATTATATGGACAGACCGGAATTTCACCGGAAGTTCATGCATTTGGAGAACAAATTGAAAAATCACTGAAAGAACGTTTTGATAAGATCGATAAGATGGCAGAGTTGAACCAGCTGAAGGTCATTCATGCCATGCAGGAAGCAAGAGTAAATGCAGAATGCTTCAACTATGCATCCGGCTATGGATACAATGATTTCGGAAGAGATACGCTGGAAAAGGTGTATGCGAATGTTTTTCATACCGAAGATGCACTGGTAAGACCACAGATTACCTGCGGAACCCATGCGCTTGCTTTAACGCTTTCTGCAAATTTAAGACCTGGTGATGAACTGCTTTCCATCGCAGGAAAGCCGTATGACACACTGGAAGAGGTCATTGGAATCCGCCCATCCACAGGTTCCCTTGCAGAATATGGAGTAATCTATAATCAGGTGGACCTGCTGCCGGACGGAAGCTTTGACTTTGATTCGATTGAAAAAGCGATTGGTGAGAAAACAAAGCTGATCACGATTCAGCGTTCCAAAGGATATCAGACAAGACCGAGTTTTTCTGTGGATCAGATTGGGGAAGCAATCGCATTTGTCAAGAAGATCAAACCGGAAGTCATCTGTATGGTGGATAACTGCTATGGTGAATTCGTAGAAGAAAAGGAGCCAAGTGACGTGGGTGCGGATCTGGTTGTCGGTTCTCTGATCAAGAATCCGGGTGGCGGACTTGCCCCGATCGGTGGCTATGTGGCTGGAAGAAAGGATCTGATCGAGCAGTGTGCTTACCGCCTGACTTCTCCGGGACTTGGAAAAGAAGTGGGGGCTTCTCTTGGTGTGATGCAGTCATTCTATCAGGGACTTTTTCTTGCACCGACGGTTGTTGCAGGTGCATTAAAAGGAGCTATTTTTGCGGCGAATGTATATGAAAAGCTTGGTTATGCAGTTGTACCGGACGGAAAAGAGGAACGCCACGATATCATTCAGGCAGTAACACTTGGAAGTGCGGAAGGTGTAATCGCATTCTGCCAGGGAATCCAGGCGGCGGCACCGGTTGACAGTTATGTAACACCGGAACCGTGGGCAATGCCGGGATACGACAGTGATGTGATTATGGCGGCAGGGGCATTTGTACAGGGCTCGTCCATCGAACTGAGTGCAGATGGACCGATCAAAGAACCGTATGCAGTATATTTCCAGGGAGGCCTTACCTGGGCGCATGCAAAACTTGGTATTTTAATGTCTCTTCAGAAGTTATATGAAAAAGGAATTGTAAAGGAATTATAGAATGAAAAAAAGAGTCATCATCATCGGCGGCGGAGCAGCTGGCAGTATGGCTGCACTTACGGCGGCACAGAATGGTGCAGATGTACTGCTTCTGGAACAGAATGAAATGATTGGCAGAAAAATACTGTCAACGGGTAATGGCAGATGCAACTTTACCAATCGCTTTCAGGATCCATCCTGCTATCGAAGCGACAATAGCGGATTTGCATGGAAATCAATCGGAAAATTTTCAGAGCCTGAGACAACGTCTTTTTTTGAAAATCTTGGAATTTATCCGAAGGATAAAAATGGCTATCTGTATCCCTGGTCCGAACAGGCCTCGGCAGTGAGGGAAGCACTGGAGTCTGCGCTGGAACTGGCAAAGATCCGGATTCATACCGGAGTACGCGTATTTGGGATCATACCAAAGAAAAACGGTTTTCAGATCAGTTTTTCAAAAGACGGAAAAAAAGGAATGATTTCCGGTGAGGCTGTGATCCTTGCGACCGGATCGAAGGCAGCTGCAAAGCTTGGAAGTGACGGAAGTGGGTATGACCTGGCAAAAATGCTGGGACATAAACTGGTTCCGGTTGTCCCGGCTCTGGTACAGCTCCGTTGCAGGGAAAAGCTGTACCGGCAGGTTGCAGGCGTGCGTACTCATGGAAAAGTAACGGTTTTTATCGACGGGACAGAAAAGGCTTCCGATATCGGCGAGCTACAGCTTACAGATTATGGTATTTCCGGGATACCGGTCTTTCAGATCAGCCGTTATGCGGCGAGAGGTCTGTATGAAAAGAAAGAAGTTTTTGCAGAGCTGGATTTTATGCCGGATTTTGGAGATATAGAATTTTTGCAGATGTTAAAGGAACGAAGGATAAGGCTGGATGGTCTTGTGATGGAACAGTATTTTAATGGGTTGTTCCACAAAAAGCTTGCCGGTGCACTTCTGAAGAGAATTGGAATTTCGGGAACAATGCCGGTGCATGACCTTAGTGAAGAGAATCTGGAAAGACTTTGCCGGATCTGTAAGCATTTCCGGACTTATATTGATAAGACAAATCCGTTTGAACAGGCGCAGATCTGTGCAGGCGGTGTAGATACAAGAGAAATTGATCCGGACACGATGGAGTCGGAGCTTGTAAAAGGACTTTATTTTGCGGGAGAAATTCTAGATGTAGATGGAATCTGCGGAGGTTACAATCTGCAGTGGGCATGGACCAGTGGTTATCTGGCAGGGAAAGGAGCGGCAAATGCTTAGAATCAGTCAGCTGAAGCTTCCGGTTACGCATACGGAAGAGGATTTGAAGAAAAAGATTGTGCACACACTGATGTGCAGGACAGAAGAGGTTCAGAGCTATGAGATTATCAAGCAGTCTCTGGATGCCAGAAAGAAGCCGGAGCTGTTCTATGTCTATACTGTGGATGTAAAAGCGGACAATGAAAAGCAGCTCTTGAAGATGCTTACCCGAAAAAAGCGTGTGGGCAATGTGCAACTCCATGAAGCAATGCCATATATTTTTCCGGCAGGAGGCAACGAAAAATTGAAGTCACGTCCGGTGGTTGTCGGATGCGGCCCTGCCGGACTTTTCTGTGCATATTTTCTTGCAGAATATGGATATCGGCCGTTTCTTCTGGAACAGGGAGCACCGGTGGAAGAACGACAGAAAGATGTTGAGGAGTTCTGGAAGACGGGGGTACTGAAACCGGATTCTAATGTGCAGTTTGGAGAAGGCGGAGCAGGGACGTTTTCAGACGGAAAACTAAATACACTGATCAAGGATCCGGTGGGGCGCAATCGTAAGGTGCTGGAGATTTTCGTGGAAAACGGAGCCCCAAAAGACATTCTTTATGTGAATAAACCACACATCGGAACGGATATTCTACAGACTGTGATCAGAAATATGCGTGAGAGAATCCTTGTGTGGGGTGGTGAAATCCATTTTCATACACAGATGACAGAGATTCTTTTTACAGAAGATACAAGGCGGATCAGAGGGATCATATATGAAGATCTTCTGAAAAAAGAAAAAGAAGAAATACAGACGGAGACGCTGGTTCTGGCACCGGGACACAGTGCGCGGGAGACCTTTGCGATGCTCTTCGGGAAAAAGGTTCCGATGGAGGCAAAATCCTTTGCAGTTGGTGTTCGCGCAGAACACCCGCAGGAGCTGATCAATCATTCCCAGTATGGGGATGCAAATGCATCTCTTCCGGCGGCAGCCTATAAGCTGACTGCAAAACTGCCGGATGGAAGGGGTGTATACTCGTTCTGTATGTGTCCGGGAGGCTATGTGGTTAATGCGTCTTCGGAGGAGGGATATCTTGCGGTCAACGGAATGAGCTATCATGCCCGTGACAGCCGCAATGCCAACAGTGCAATCGTTGTGACGGTTACACCGGAGGATTTTGAAAGCGACCATCCCCTTGCCGGAATTGCATTCCAGAGAGAACTGGAAAAGGCAGCTTACGAAGCAGGAAAAGGAAAAATCCCGGTACAGAGATACGGGGATTTTTACCGGAGTGTGACCGGAAAAGAAAAGGAAAAGACTGATGCAGAGGTCTGGTATCAGGGGCATGAGCCATGTATGAAGGGTGCGTATGAAGAGACAGACCTGGCGGGGATTTTTCCGGCAAAGATCGGTAGCGCGCTGGTGGACGGGATGGAAGATTTTAACAAGAAAATTCGAGGATTTTCGCATCCTCTTTCCATTCTTTCCGGAGTGGAGAGCAGAACCTCTTCGCCGGTACGGATCGTAAGAGATAATCATTCGCTGGAAAGCGTGATTGGAGGACTTTATCCTTGCGGAGAGGGCGCAGGATATGCCGGCGGGATTACATCGGCGGCAGCAGACGGTATTAAAATCGCAGAAAAAATTCGACAAAAATATGCACCGTTTTTATAGAAAACAGCTGTGTTAAGAAAAAAATAATATTTAAAAAGTCTATACACGTTTTTTAAAATATGCTAAAATGATACCAGTTTGTGATTCAAAAGAGGAGGAGTACAGATGAGAGGAGCCGGAAGTAAGAATGCCTGGGCTTTATTTTTGCTGATTCTGGCAGGGATTGTTCTGGGTGGCTTTATCGGTGTGCTTGCAGAAGGGGTTCCAGCACTTAGCTGGCTTTCTTATGGACAGACTTTCGGGGTAGAGACACCGATTGTTTTGAACCTCGGACTTGTCGTTATTACGTTTGGTCTTACGATTAAGATCACGATCGCAAGCATTATTGGAGTGATTATCTCCATATTCATTTATCGTTTCTTATAGGATGTATAAAGCATCCCATATACAAGGGTGGAGAGTCTGGTGTGAATCAACAAATCCTGCAAAAGGATGAATCAAAAAAATACCATTTGAGAAATGTTATCAGAAGAGCGGCCATATGAAAAATGTGAACGTTTTGGGGCGGGCAGTTTAACAGATATTGAATTGCTCGCTGTTCTGTTAAGGACTGGAACAAAGGGAGAGAGTGCACTGGATCTTGCCAGGAAGCTTTTTTATCCTGGAGAAGGTACACAGCCACAAACCAAAGCCCATCTTCAAAGCTGGACAAAAGAAGAACTGCTGAAAATCAGTGGAATCGGAAGAGTAAAGGCTATTCAGATTTTATGCCTTTGTGAGCTTTCCAAGAGAATGTCCCAGCTTTCGGCCAGAGAAGATCTGGATTTTTCAAGACCGGATACAATTGCAGCATATTATATGGAAGATATGCGCTATTACAGGCAGGAGCATTTGAAACTGCTGATGCTGAATACGCGTTCCAGGCTGATCGGAGAAAGTGAAATTTCGAGAGGGACAGTGAATATGTCCGTAATTTCTCCGAGAGAACTCTTTATAGAGGCATTGCAAAAGAACGCAGTCTATATTATACTGTTGCACAATCATCCAAGTGGTGATCCGATGCCGAGCAGGGAAGACATTCTTGTGACGCAGCGCATCCGGGAGGGCGGAAGTCTTCTTGGAATTGAACTTCTGGATCATATCATTATTGGTGATAACTGCTATGTATCACTCGCAGAGCAGAAGCTGCTTAAGGAAAAGTAGTATGGAAAGGAACTTTAGATTATGGCGCGAAATATTTACGGTCTTGATCTCGGGACTTATGAGATCAAGGTGTATGATAAAAAGCAGGACAGTACGTGGAAAGAGAAGAATGTAATTGCTATTGTGGACGGAAAAGAGATCTTGGCTGTCGGCGATGAAGCATATGCGATGTTCGAGAGAACACCGGGAAATATTGAAGTGGTGTTTCCGATGAAAGAAGGTGTAATCAGCAGATTTACGGATATGCAGTATCTTCTTCAGAATCTGCTGAAGAAAGAGCGCCGTTTTGCAAGAGGATCAGAATATCTGATCGCAGTACCTACGGATGTCACAGAAGTTGAAAAAAGGGCGTTTTTTGATCTGGTTGTTCATTCAACGGCGAAAGCAAAAGAAGTGAGTATTGTAGAACGCGGAGTTGCGCAGTGTATCGGAATGGGAGTTGATGTCAGGAAGACGAAAGGGATGCTGATCGCTGATTTTGGTGCGGCTACAACCGAATTATCTGTAGTAGGTTCAGGTGGCATGGTACTTAATAAAATGCTTAAGATCGGCGGTATGACATTTGATGTGGCAGTTCAGAATATGGTCCGCCGGAATTATGATTTTCTGATCGGAAGACAGACAGCCGAGGCTCTCCGGAAACGTTTTGGAGTGCTTGGCGGAAACGGAAAAGCTTCCATGGTGATTGCCGGACGTAATCTGGTTGTTGGTGTACCAAGATACCAGGAAATTCCAAGCAGTGCGGTACGGGCTGCGATGAAAGAATCTCTGGAAGCCTGCACTTCGCAGATTGGGCAGTTGATTGAACGTACCCCACCGGAGGTAGCCCGTTCAATCAGAAAGAATGGAATCTGTCTGACGGGTGGCGTTTCCCGGTTACCGGGGCTTGACCGGTACATAGAAGCTGTGACAGGATATCCGGTGCATGTGGCTGCTAAGCCGGATCTGTGTGCAGTAGAAGGACTGCGACGAATGATCAATTCAAAAGAACTTAAAAAACTTTCGTACTCAATGTTGGATGAAAATTATAGGTGGATAAGATAGATGAAAAGAAAGAATCAATTTTCGACATCAAATAAATACTGGTTGCTGATCCTTGTTATCATATGTATTGTACTGATGGGACTTTCCGGATTTGCAGAGTCCGGGAAAGGACCGCTTTCCTGGGCAGCAGGTTACACGATCGTGCCGATGCAGAAAGGAATCAACCGTGTCGGGATGTGGATCGGCGATGTTTCTGAGAATTTTGCAACACTTCAGGAAGTAAAAAAAGAAAACAAAGAACTGAAATCCCGCCTGGAGGAGATGACGACTGAGAATAACCGGTTGCAGCAGAATTCAGCAACGCTGGAAAGATATAAAGAATTATATAAGATGGATCAGAATACAGCGGATTATCCGAAAGTTGCTGCGAATGTAATCGCCAGTGAGAATAGCAACTGGTTTTCGAAATTTACGATCGATAAGGGAAGCAATGATGGAATCAGGGAAGATATGAATGTCTTATCTGGAACCGGACTGGTCGGAATTGTCACAGAAGTCGGACCGAACTGGGCAACAGTAAGTTCGATTATCGATGATAAAAATGTAAGTGCCATGATCCTGACAACCTTTGACAAATGTATTGTAAGCGGAGATCTGCAGACGGTGCAGGACGGACTTTTAAAATTTGAACAGCTTGCCAATAATGAAAATGAAGTGGCGGTTGGAGAACAGGTTGTAACATCGAATATCAGCAGCAAATATCTGCAGGGACTTCTGGTTGGATATATTTCAGAGGTGAATGTAGATTCCAATAACCTGACAAGATCCGGATATATCATTCCGGCAACGGATTTTAAGGAATTACAGGAAGTTCTTGTTATTACAACAACAAAGCAGGATCTGATCGATGGAAAAGGTGAAAGTGGAAGCGATAACGGAGGCGAATAGACATGAAAAAGATTAAAAGGATCCTGATCTGTGCGGTGTTGATCATTGTCTGTTTTCTTCTGGAGACAACGGTGTTTCAAAAACTGACGTTTGCCTCAATTATTCCGAATCTCCTGATAATCGTGACGTCTTCATTTGGATTTATGAGGGGACAAAAAGAGGGAATGATCATCGGCTTTTTCTGTGGACTTTTAAAAGATATACTAGGTGGAGATCTGCTTGGGTTTTATGCGCTGATCTATATGCTGATCGGATATGGCAACGGATTTTTCCAGAGAGTATTTTATGATGAAGACATCAAGCTCCCGTTGGCGCTTATTGCCGGCAGTGAGTTTTTATATGGTATGGTGATTTATGTACTTTTATTCATGTTGAAAAGTGATTTCCATTTTTTGAATTATCTGAGACATGTGATCATGCCGGAACTGGTTTATACGATTCTGGTTACACTTGTTCTGTATCAGATCATTCTGCATATTAACCGAAGACTTGAAGAAGAAGAAAAAAGGAGTGCTAGCAGATTTGTTTGATTTATTGGATCGTCTGAAAAGATGGTTTATCGACTTGGTAAAATCTAGAGTGTTTGTGCTGATGCTTGTGTTTATTGTGCTTTCTGCAATCTTGATACAGCGTGTGTTTGTTTTACAGATCGTAAATGGACAGGCATATCTGGATGACTATAAGCTTCAGATCCAGAAAACAAAAGAGGTACAGGGAACCAGAGGCCGCATCCTGGACCGGAACGGAGTGGTTCTGGCAGATAACAAGCTCGCATATTCCGTCACGATTGAAGATAACGGTGACTATGATACGGTCAAAGAGAAAAATAAAATCATCAATGCAACAATTGAAAAAGTGATCAGTATTGTTGAATCGAATGGAGATTCTATTGTCAATGATTTCAAAATTATTCTCAATGATAACGGAGAATATGCTTATTCCATGACAAGCGAGGTGCAGCGTCTGCGATTCCTTGCGGATGTGTTTGGAAAAGCAACCATTGATAAGCTCAGTGACAAGCAGAAGGCATACAGTGCGGCAGATCTGATGCATTATCTCTGTACAGATGAGACCTACGGCTATGGGCTGGACGAACAAAAAATGTCCAAAGAAGAAATCCTGAAGCTGGTAACAATCCGGTATTCCATGGGACTGAATCGCTATCAGAAGTATGTGGCTACAACGGTTGCAAGTGATGTCAGTGAAAGTACAACGGCTGCTATCATGGAGAACCTGGATACGCTTCAGGGAGTTAACATTGAAGAGGATTCAATCCGTTATTATCCGGACAGCAAATATTTTGCGTCTATTCTTGGTTATACGGGCGTGATTTCACAGGATGAATATGATGCGCTGGATGAAAAGGAGCAGGACTCGTATTCTCTTACTGATGTGGTTGGAAAAGCAGGGCTGGAGCAGACCCTGGATAAAACACTTCAGGGTGAAAAAGGTGAAATCAAACTTTATGTTAACAGTGTGGGAAAGGTCATTGAGTCCAAGCAGGGGAAAAAGGCAAAGGCAGGAAATGATGTCTATCTTTCTATTGATGCCAATCTGCAAAAGGCAGCTTATGATCTCCTGGAAGAAAAGCTTGCCGGAATCATCCTTTCCAATCTGACTACGTCTCTGACCTATGACCGTACACAGGCAGAAGAGGGAAGTGATGTGAAGATACCGATTGGTGATGTTTACAATGCATTTATTTCCAATGAGATCCTGAATGTGGGACATTTTGAGGCTGCGGATGCCGGGGAGACTGAGAAAAGTGTGTATGCGTCATTTTCTTCCAAAAAGGAGGCAGTGCTTGCAGATGTGATGGCACAGCTGAGTGATTCGGGTGCGCCGGCATACAAAGACTGTGATGAGGATATGCAGGCATATCTCAGTTATATTATCAGTACTGTACTTACCCAGAATGCAGCAATCATCCAGAAGGATTCGATTGATACAAGTGATTCTACCTATATTGCATGGGAAAATGATGAGAGCATCAGTCTCTATACTTACCTGAATTATGCGATCTCCAAGAACTGGGTCGATACATCAAAACTGACTGATTATATGAACAGTGACAGTGAGTATTCGGATCAGAACGAAGTGTATCAGGGGATTCTGGCGTATATCAGTGCAAATCTTCCAAAGGATTCCGGATTTGACAAACTGATCTACAAATATATGATACGCAATGAAGAAATCACAGGAAGCCAGATCGGTATGATGCTTTATGAGCAGGGAATTCTGGATTATGATGAAGATGTTTATAATAAGCTTGCGGATGGTACAATGACTGCCTATGATTTCATGTATTCCAAGATTGAAGATCTGGAAATCACACCGGGACAGCTTGGGCTGGAACCATCTACCGGATCAGTTGTAGTAACGGACACGAAGACCGGACAGCTTCTTGCCTGTGTATCCTATCCGGGATATGATAATAACCGGCTTGCAAATACCATGGATTCAGGCTATTATACAAAGCTTTTAAATGATCAGTCGGCACCGTTATATAATAATGCGACGCAGGAGAAGACGGCACCGGGATCTACTTACAAACCACTGGTTGCTGTTGCCGGACTGACAGAAGGCGTCATTGATACCAGTACGTATATCAGCTGTGGCGGACTCTATGAGAAAATTTCACCGAGTCCACGATGCTGGATTTATCCTGGGTCACATGGAAGTCTGAATGTGACGAGTGCGATCCAGCATTCCTGCAATATGTTCTTCTATGAAGTTGGATACCGTCTGGGACTTGCAAACCAGATGCTCAGTAATGCAAAGAGCAGCGAGTCTGGATATTCCTCTGACCAGGGATGTGAGACGCTTCTGAAGTATGCGACTATGTTTGGACTGAACCAGACAACGGGAATCGAAATTCCGGAATCGTCGCCTCAGGTATCTGACCAGGACTCTGTACGTTCTGCAATCGGTCAGGGTACCAATAACTATACGACAACCCAGCTTGCAAGATATGTTACAGCAATTGCAAACAGAGGAACTGTTTATAATCTTTCTCTTCTGGATCATGTAGAAAATAAGGATGGTAAGGTGACAAAAACTTACGAACCGGATGTGCTGAACCAGATAGAGGGTGTTTCCGGAAATACATGGGATGCTGTTCAGTCGGGAATGCGGGCAGTTGTAACCAGCAACAGTACCTATTCCTCACTGGGAGATATTACCATGTCAGGTAAAACCGGTACGGCACAGCAGAGTACTACACATCCGGATCACGGTCTGTTTGTTGGATATGCGCCAAGTGACGATCCGGAAGTCGCATTTGCGATCCGTATCAAAAATGGTTATGAATCTTTATATCCGTCAGAGATTGGAAGAGACCTGATGCGCTATTATTATGGAGAGACAAGCCGTGATGAGCTGATCACAGGGCATGCATCAGCAGCAGGTTCATCATCGACACATGGAGACTAATTGAGGGGGATCACAGGTATGAAACAGAAAGTCATCATTAAAAGTAATAAATACGGTCTGATTGTTCATATGGATCCTGATGCAGAGTATACAGAGATTCTGAAGGAATTGAGAGAAAAATTTACCGAATCTGCCCGCTTTTTCAAAGATGCGACCATGGCGGTAACGTTTGAAGGGCGGATTCTTACAAAACCACAGGAAGAAGAGGTCATCGGTCTGATCACTGATGTCGCTCATATCCATATTGTCTGTATTTTTGATACTAATGAAAATACAGAAAGATTATACAAAAAAGTAGTAGAAGACTCTCTTAACAGTTTATCCAGAAAAGAAGGTCAGTTCTACAAAGGTACGCTCAGACAAAGGCAGGTACTGGAGACAGAGCAGAGTATTATTATACTTGGCGATGTAGAGTTTGGTGCAACCGTAGTATCCAAGGGCAATATTGTTGTGCTGGGTGCGGTAAGGGGAACGGTACATGCCGGGGCAACAGGAGATCGTGATGCGTTTATTACGGCGTTGTCGATGAGACCGCATGTGATGAAGATTGCAGATATTGTATCAACACATACATATCTTCAGGACGAAACCGTAAGACCAAGTATCGCCCGTCTTGACGGCAAGCGCATTTATATCGATCCACTGGAGAATTTAGAGTGGTAGGAGGATCTGAAAAATGGGTGAAATTATTGTAGTGACATCGGGAAAAGGCGGTGTCGGAAAAACAACAACGACAGCAAATATAGGTGCCGGACTTTCAAAGCTCGGGAAAAAGGTACTGGTGATCGATACGGATCTGGGCCTTCGGAATCTGGATGTTGTCATGGGACTTGAAAACCGGATCGTATATAATCTGGTCGATGTGATCGAAGGTGGCTGCCGTTTGAAGCAGGCGATGATCAGTGATAAGCGTCATGAAAATCTGTATCTGCTGCCATCGGCACAGACAAAAGATAAGTCAGCGATCACACCGGAGCAGATGATCAAGCTTACTAATGAGCTTCGAGATGAATTTGATTACGTTTTACTGGATTGTCCGGCAGGGATTGAGCAGGGATTCCAGAATGCGATTGCCGGAGCTGACAGGGCATTTGTTGTGACGACGCCGGAAGTATCCTCCATTCGTGATGCTGACCGTATCATTGGGCTGCTGGAACAGAATCACATGAAAAAACTGAATCTGATTATTAACCGTATCCGGATGGATATGGTGAAAAGAGGAGAGATGATGTCAGTAGAAGATGTGACAGAGATTCTTCCCATCGACCTGATCGGAGCAATTCCGGATGATGAACAGGTCGTGATCGGAACGAACCAGGGAGAGACGGTTGTAGATATGGATTCGCTGGCAGGAAAAGCATATACCAATATCTGCCGGCGTATAACCGGTGAAGAAGTACCGTTTCTCGATCTTGATAAACAGGAAGGTCTGTTCCACAAGCTTTCCCATATGTTTAAAAGAAATTAGGAGGATGTATCATGCATGTATTTGAAAGAGGTATGCACCATTCATCTGTCCGTATTGCAAAAGAACGTCTGAAAAGCCTTCTTGTTTCGGACCGGGTGCAGTGTCAGCCGGATACTTATGATCTTTTGTGCGGAGAATTATACCACACAATCGGAAAATACATGAAGATAACCGAAGATAATTTTAAAGTGGAAATAACACGTTCACAGATTAGAATCAACTTGACAGGAGAAAAATCGTGAGATTACCAAAAAAGACAAAACCTTATCATTTAAAAGATGTGAAATTCGGTCTGATCATTTCTGTTCTTGCTATATCGATTATCGGAGTTATGGTAATCGGAAGTGCAAAGCAGGCAGTACAGGGAAGACAGATCATAGGACTTGTCGCCGGAGTGATCCTGATGATCATTCTTTCAATGATAGACTATGTATGGCTTCTGAATTTTTACTGGATTTTATACGGGATCAATATCATTGCACTGGTATGTGTAAAGCTGTTTGGAACCAATGTAAACGGTGCACAGCGGTGGATTGATATCGGAGTGACGAATTTTCAGCCATCAGAGCTCAGCAAAATACTGGTTGTCTTATTCTTTGCAAAATTTCTGATGAATCATGAGGATGATCTGAACAGTGCAGCAACCATCCTGAAAGCAGTAGGATTGATCGCACCAACACTGATCCTGATCGTTCTTCAGCCGGACCTTTCAACAACCTTATCCATAGCGCTTGTCTTTTGTGCTATGATGTATCTGGCGGGACTGAGTTATCGATTTATCGGAACCCTGATTGCGATTCTGGTTCCGGTTACGATTATTTTTATCAGTATTGTTGTACAGCCAAATCAGCCATTTCTGCATGATTATCAGCAAAAGCGTATTCTGGCATGGCTGGAACCGCAGAAATATGCAAGTGATGAAGCTTACCAGCAGAATAATGCGATTATGGCGATTGGGTCCGGACAGCTTACCGGTAAAGGACTGAATAATAATACGACCACATCCGTGAAGAACGGAAATTTTATTTCTGAGCCACAGACAGACTTTATTTTTGCAATTGTAGGTGAAGAATTAGGTTTTGTGGGTTGCTGTATCGTGATTGGTCTGTTATTATTGATTGTAGTACAATGTATATTGATAGGACTCAGGGCACAAGATCTGGCGGGGCGGATTATTTGCTGCGGTGTAGCCGCGCAGATAGGATTTCAGTCGTTTATCAATATCGGCGTGGCAACAGGGATCTTACCAAATACAGGAATTCCCCTTCCGTTTGTTAGTTATGGACTGACTTCGCTTATCAGCTTATATATGGGAATTGGCATTGTATTAAATATAGGGCTTCAGCCTAAAAAATATCAGTAAAAGGAGCTGAGAAAATGAATATCGGACTTATTGCGCATGACTCTAAGAAAACACTGATGCAGAATTTCTGTATTGCATATCGTGGGATTTTGAGCAAGCATGAGTTGTATGCGACCGGTACAACCGGCCGGCTGATCGAAGAAGTTACTAATCTTTCTATTCACAAATATCTTGCGGGACCGCTGGGCGGCAAACAACAGCTCGGTGCGCAGATTGCACAGAATGGAATTGATGCTCTGATCTTTCTTCGGGATCCACAGAATCCAAAGCCACATGAACCGGATGTAAATGATGTCATTCGTCTTTGTGACATGCACAACATCCCGATGGCTACCAATCTTGCAACGGCAGAAATCATTATACTTGCATTAGACAGAGGAGACTTGGATTGGCGTGAGATGTATAAGTAGAGCAAAAAGTGCCGCACTGGTATGTGTGGTATCGGTAAGTCTGTTTACAGGTGGTTGCATCGGAGGTAAAGGAGCAACGCCTGTGACAGCATATGAACTTAAAAATTATAATCAGAATTTATATCAGGGAAAGCTTTATGCAGAGGATCTGTGTGTAGCACAGAATGATGTGGCGTTAGAGGGTTATACAGAAGATACAGAATTGCACAGTGCCGCATTATTTGATCTTACAGGAGAACGTGTATTATATTCTTATAAAGCGCATGAACGACTGTATCCTGCCAGTACAACCAAGATCATGACGGCACTTCTCGCTATAGAGAATGCAGATCTGGATGCCCAGGTGACGATTAGTGGAAACGCAGATGCATCCAGCTTTTCGGCGGATGCACAGGTGTGCGGACTTGTGAAAGGAGAAGTCTGGACGCTCAGGGATCTTTTGGGAGCGCTTCTTTTGTATTCTGGAAATGATGCAGCAACTGCGATCGCGGAATATGTAGGTGGATCAGAAGATGCGTTTGTTAATATGATGAACCGCAGAGCCCAGGAATTGATGGCGAACGGGACTCATTTTATGAATCCGCACGGACTGCATGATGACAATCATTATACAACAGCGTATGACCTTTATCTGATATTTAATGAGTGCATAAAGCATGAAGATTTTGTAAATATTATACAGAGTGAAGCATATACCGCACATTATACAGATGTGGACGGTAACAGCCAGGAGGCGATGTTTACACCGACCAATCTCTATGCACAGGGAGAGGTGGATGTGCCGGAGAATGTTACGATTGTAGGAGGGAAGACCGGGACGACGGATGAAGCAGGATATTGTCTGATTCTGATGGAAAAAGATTCCAGTGACAATCCATACATATCGATTGTAATGGGAGCCTCAGAAAAACCGGTTCTGTATGAGGATATGACATCACTGATCGAGGCAATCCCGTCTGGTCAGCAGTAAATGTGGTGTGTGGATCTTATCGTATACACAAAAAGGGGCATCTCTTGTCTGGGGAGCCCCTTTCTTTTTTCAGGCATGTAAAAAATACACCGGGATGATATCGGGTACATTACCTGGGCATATTAAGATTCAGACATGGATCCGATCCTGCCAAAAAGACTGATCAGGTAGAGACCGCACAGTCCGACGATCGTGTAGACGATACGTGAGAGCCATGACATATTTCCAAAAAGCCAGGCAATAAGGTCCAGACGGAATATACCGATCAGAAGCCAGTTCACAGCACCGATGATCACGACTGTGAGTGCTGTATTATCAAACCATTTCATGTAAAACATCCTCCTTATACGATTCTATGCGGTTAGTATGTGTTAAAATTATGTGATTATTCATAAATGAGAGGAAAAATATGTTATATTATAAATATTCGGATTACCTGAAAAACAAATATGGTGAAAAAGTATACAAGCTTCCGGTGAATCTTCCGGTCACATGTCCGAACCGTCTTGACGGAGATGGATGTGCATTCTGTGCCGGTGCAGGAACCGGATTTGAGGCAATGGCGGCTGTGGTTCCTGTCACAGAACAGCTGACACGGACCAGACAGATGATCACGAGAAAATACCATGCCAACAAATATATTGCATATTTTCAGAATTATACCAATACTTTTCTTCCTCCGGACAGATTTCGCAGTTATCTGATGGAGGCTACCAGAATTCCGGGTGTCGTGGAGATATCTGTTTCTACAAGACCGGATTGTGTTTCGGCTGAGTATCTTGATATTATGAGAGATATCCGCGCGATGACCGGAATTCAGATGAATGTAGAACTTGGACTACAGACGGCAAATTATCATACACTGCAGATGATCGACAGGGGACATGGTCTCGCTGAATTTATTGATGCAGTACTGCGGATCAAAAGCTATACCGCTATTTCAATCTGTACCCATGTGATTCTTAATCTTCCGGGAGATACGGCAGCGGATGCAAAAGAGACTGCAAGAATCCTTACTGCGCTCGGCGTGGATATTGTGAAACTGCACTCGCTTTATATTGCCAGAAATACACGGTTGTGTGATTGGTATGAAAATGGTAAAATAACGGTATGTTCAAAGGAAGAATACTTTGAAAGAGTGATTACGTTTCTTGAACAGATTCCGGAAACCGTGGCAGTAGAACGAATGTTTTCAAGAATTCCTGAGAAAGATGCGGTGTTCTGTAACTGGGGATGCAGCTGGTGGAGGCTGAGGGATGAACTGCTGCAGAAGATGGAAGAGGAAGGCAGGTATCAGGGCAGGTGCTGTGATTATCTGAATGGTGCGGCACTGCGCCTGTTAAAATCCGAATAGATTTGGAGGCTTGATTTTTGGCTGGGAAAAAGAAGAATACGGAGGTTGTCAGCCTCCAGAAGTATAAACGAAAAGGACATTTAAATATTGGTACGATTCTGTTTGGAATTATTTTTGTATATCTTGTTTTTACCGTTCTGATCTATTTTACAAAAGACAGAGTGAGTGTATATGAGGTACGGGAAGGAAGCATCTTAAAAGACAGAAATCTTACCGGAATGATTCTCAGAAAAGAAACGGTGGTAAATGCTGAAAAAAGCGGATATGTCAATTATTTTGTAGACGATGCACAAAAGGTTGCACTTGGAACCAATATTTACACAATTACGTCTTCCAAGCTCGAGACACAGACGGATCAGGACAGCAATGAAGAAGTTTCCTTGAATGCAGATGAATGGAACAGTATTCTGCTGAAGGCACAGGGATTTAATGAATCCTATTCGCCGGAGGAGTTTAAGACGGCATCAAATCTGAAAAGTGAAGTAACAGCGATCTTACAGAACAATACAACACAGAGCAGGGTTGCACAGCTGAATTCTATTCTGCAGTCCGGAAATGTAGATGCATTTCAAAGCCAGGATGACGGAATCGTTGAGCTTTCGGTAGATGGCTATGAAAATCTGACGACAGATAATATCACGGATGAGATGTTTGATAAGGCAAATTATAGTGTCACAGAGCTTTCGGGCAACCAAAAGATTGATGCAGGGCAGCCGGTATACCGTCTGGTCACAGATGAAGAGTGGACGGTAACGATACGCCTGACCTCTGATCTGGCAGAAACCTTCCAGAAAAAAATGAACGGGGAAGATTCCCTTTCTGTTGAGGTAAAATTCCTGAAGGATAATAAGAGCCAGTGGGGAACCATGCGGCTTACGGAAAAGAAAAATGATGTTTACGCTAATATTACTTTTAAGGACTCCATGATCCGGTATGCAGATGAACGGTTTGTGAATATTGAACTGATCCTGGAAGACGAGTCCGGGCTTAAGATTCCGAAAACCTCGGTAACGGAGAAAGACTGTTATGCTGTTCCGGTAGATTATATTACGAGTGGCGGAGCTTCTCAGAACGAAGGTGTCTACAGGCAGACGACCAAAAAAGGAAAGACGACAACGGAATTTATTCCGGTGACGATCATTAACGAGGATACGGAATCGGGTATTGCATATCTGGATACAGAGAATCTGAAAAAAGGAGATACTCTTTTGCTGCCGGAATCTTCCGATACGATGGATCTTGTGAAAACCGAAAGCATCAAAGGAGTTTATAATGTCAATAAAGGCTATGCTGTATTCAGGCAGGTTCAGATCCTGAGCGAGGGTGATGAATACTATATTATTGCAGAAGGAAACAGCTACAGTCTTTCCAATTATGATCATATTGCCCTGAACGGAGATTCTGTTCGGGATAATCAGATAGTAAGTCAATAAGAAATGGAGTGAAAGAAATGATCACAGAAAACTTAAAAGATGTGGAAGCACGTGTATGCGCTGCATGCGAGCGCTCCGGCAGGAAGCGGGAGGATGTAACACTGATTGCTGTCAGCAAGACCAAACCGGTAGAAATGCTGGAAGAAGCGTATGCTTACGGCTGCCGTTATTTTGGTGAAAATAAAGTACAGGAACTGGATGAAAAATATGACGTAATGCCGAAGGATATTCACTGGCAGATGATTGGTCATCTGCAGCGCAACAAAGTAAAATATATCATCGATAAGGCAGAGCTGATCCATTCCGTTGATTCTATCCGTCTTGCGGAAACAATTGATAAAGAAGCAGCAAAAAAAGGTATTGTTGCAAATGTGCTTCTCGAAGTAAACATGGCAAAAGAAGATACAAAATTCGGCCTGATGCCAGAGGAAGTTATGGATTTTATTCATGAAATTGTCAGATTTCAGAATATAAAAGTACAAGGATTGATGACAATTGCTCCGTTTGTAGAAAACCCGGAAGAAAATCGTATACATTTTGCAAACTTACGAAAATTATCTGTTGACATTGCAAAGGAAAAAGTTGATAATGTTAACATGAGTATTCTTTCAATGGGGATGACCAATGATTTTGAAGTTGCTATAGAAGAGGGAGCCACCATGGTTCGAATAGGGACAGCAATTTTTGGCGAGCGAAATTATGCTCATCAGATTTAGATACTACAGATAGGAGTGTATAAGAAAAATGGGAGTATTAGATAAGTTTTTAGACGTTATGAAATTAAACGGCGATGATGATGAGTATGATGATGATTTCTACGATGATGATGACGATTTTGAAGATGAGTCATATGAGGATGAGAAGCCAAAAAAGAATATTTTTGGAAAGAAAGACAAACCGGCTGCTTACGAAGAAGAAGAGGAAGACTATCAGCTTAAAAAATCAGGTCGTTCAAATAAAGTTACCCCGATGCGCCAGCCTTCCACACGCAGAAATGCCCCTGCAATGGAAGTTTGCGTAATCAAACCAAACGCAATGGATGATACACGCGAGATCACAGAGACTCTTCTTGCAGGAAGAACTGTTATTTTGAATCTGGAAGGTATGGATCTTGAGATTGCGCAGAGAATTATTGATTTCACATCAGGATCTGCTTTTGCAATTGATGGTAATCTTCAGAAGATTTCAAGTTATATTTTCCTGGTAACACCGGCAAATGTTGATATTTCCGGCGATATGCAGGATCTTCTGAATACTTCGTTCGATGTACCGATCCAGAACCGTTACTAGAAGAAAGAAGACAGGGTATGGAAAAAGAAGAGACTTTACTTCGCAAGCGTCTGATTGAGCTGTCTAACATTGCTTATCAGAGAGGAATCATTATGTATTCCGATTTCCTGAACCTGAATGAACTGAATATATTACATACTACGCCGAAGGATTCGTTCCCTGTTCCATACAGGACCTTTGGCGGGTATGATCCGTCAGAGCGTCAGATGGCAGCATTTCTACCTGATGCTTTTTATATGTATATGGACGAGGATAGTATCCACAGTACATATCCGATCCGCATTCTGAAAATTAGTCCGCTGCAGCCGAAATTTGCTGAGGAATTATCACACAGAGATTATCTGGGTGCACTTCTGAACCTTGGGATCACACGGGCAAAGACGGGAGATATTCTGATTCACGATAAGGAAGCTTATGTTTTTGTACATCAGGAACTGACGGAGTTTCTTGCAAAAGAACTGACCAGGGTGCGTCATACAACTGTCCGTGCCGTAGAAGTAGAAAATGCAGATTTTAAATGGGAGCCAAAGTACGAAGAGATTAAGGGGACTGTTGCGTCAGTACGCCTGGATTCCCTTCTTTCGCTGGCTTTTTCTTCGTCCAGAAGTAAACTAACTGCATTGATTGAGGCTGGGCGTGTATATGTAAACGGAAAGCTGATTACCAGTAATGGATATCATGTAAAGGACAACGATATCATATCCGTAAGGCAGATGGGACGTTTTCAGTACGAAGGAGTTCTTTCTGAGACAAAAAAGGGACGTTATTATGTTACAATCCGAAAGTATACCTAATGGCATTAGCAGTAAAGGAGAGCATATGAAGAACAGACCAGGTTTAAAACAGTATATTTTTGCAGCACTTGGAGTCGTAATCCTGGTGCTTCTGGATCAGTATACAAAGCTTCTGGCAATTGCACATTTGAAGGATCAGTCCGCATTTGTGTTGTGGAATAATGTTTTTGAATTGCATTATCTTGAAAACAGAGGAGCCGCATTTGGGATTTTTCAGAACCAGCGATGGTTTTTTGTCATCATGACCGTTGTGATCCTTGTTGTTGTGAGCTGGTTTTATGGCAGAACTCCGGTAGAAAAAAGATATCTGCCACTCAGAATCTGTATGATCGTTCTGACAGCCGGAGCAATCGGAAATTTTATTGACCGTCTGATCAGAGGATATGTGGTGGACTTTTTTTATTTTTCACTGATTGATTTCCCGATTTTCAACGTGGCGGATGTTTATGTGACTGTGACGTTTATCGTTCTGGTTCTGCTGATCTTCTTTTATTATAAAGATGAAGATTTTTCTATTTATTCGCGCAGACAGGAGCAGAAGCATGCAGATTAAAGAATTTCAGAGTGAAGAAAATGCAGGGGAGAGAATCGACAAATTTCTCACAGAGAAAGTGCCGGAGCTTTCCCGTTCTTATATTCAGAAACTGATAAAAGAAAAAAATGTAAAGGTGAATTCTGCGGTAATCAAATCTAACTATAAGGTTGCAAAGGGAGATCAGATCCGGATTACGATACCGGATTTGACGGAACCGGATATCCTGCCGGAAAATATACCACTGGATATTCTCTATGAAGATGAAGATATCCTGGTGGTTAATAAGCCGAAAGGGATGGTAGTGCACCCGGCAGCAGGTCATTATACCGGAACTCTGGTCAATGCGATCATGTATCATTGCAAAGACCAGCTTTCAGGAATCAACGGTGTAATGCGTCCGGGAATCGTACACCGGATCGATATGGATACTACCGGTTCTCTTCTGGTATGTAAAAATGATACCGCACACCAGATCCTTGCAGAGCAGTTAAAAGAACACAGCATTAAGCGGGTTTATCATGCAATTGTACATGGCAATATCAAGGAAGACTCCGGCACTGTGAATGCGCCGGTCGGACGCCATCCGATTGACCGGAAGAAAATGAGTATCAATGAAAAAAACGGCAGAGATGCGGTGACACACTACCGGGTACTGGAGCGGTTTGGCGATTATACTTATATTGCCTGTGAGCTTGAAACCGGTCGTACACATCAGATCCGTGTGCATATGGCAAGTATCCATCATCCATTGCTTGGAGACTGTGTATATGGTCCTGCAAAATGTCCGTGGACACTACAGGGGCAGACACTTCATGCGAAAATTCTTGGAATTATCCATCCGAGAACCGGAGAATATATGGAATTTGATGCCCCACTTCCAGAATATTTTGAAAATTTATTGAAAAAACTACGCAGAATGTCATAGAAATCTATACATTTACCTGGAATTGTTATATAATATGTATAGAACAATCAAGGAGTAATGACCTGTAAAGGAGCGTGACGTTTATGAGTAAAACACATACAATTATAACGATAGGTCGTCAGTTTGGAAGCGGAGGACACGAAATTGGAAAACGCCTGGCAGATGAACTGGGAATTAAGTTTTATGATAAAGAGTTGTTGTCACGGGCAGCAAAGGACAGTAAGATATGCAAAGAGCTTTTTGAGACACATGATGAAAAACCGACGAACAGTTTTCTATATTCATTGGTAATGGATACATATTCTATGGGATTTGCATCCGGTTCTGTCAATGAAATGCCACTAAATCACAAGATTTTCCTTGCACAGTTTGATGCGATCAAAAAGATTGCGGAGGAAGGACCGTGTGTACTGGTAGGAAGATGTGCGGACTATGCACTGGAAGAGCGGGATGATGTACTAAGTGTATTCATTCATGCAGATCTGGAAGACAGGATCAAAAATGTAGCGAAGCTGAATGAACTGCCAGATAACAAGGCAAAAGATCTGATACATAAGACAGATAAACGCAGGGCAAGCTATTACAATTATTATACCAACAAAAAATGGGGCGATGCCGAAAGTTATGATATTTGTATGAACAGTTCCAAGTTTGGTGTTGACGGATGTGTGAAAGCTATCAAAGACCTTCTTGAATTAAAGGAAAGCATGGAAGAGTAAGAACAGCGATTATAATGTTATAAAACGGGGGAAATAAAAATCCCCCGTTTTTTAGGCCTGTAGCAGAATACTTATGTTCTGATATTTTCGGAACACAGGCATTATAGTGTCAAATAAAAAGAAGAGGAGACAAGGAAACATGAAATTTGTAATTCAGAGAGTAGCACATGCCGAGGTTGCGGTAGAAGGAGAAGTGATCGGAAAGATTGGAAAAGGATTTATGGTGCTGATCGGAGTGGCACAGGATGATACCAGGGAGATTGCAGACAAAATGGTAAAGAAGCTGACAGGACTCCGCATTTTTGAAGATGAGAACGGAAAGACCAATCTTGCCCTGAAGGATGTGGATGGAGAACTTCTTCTTATTTCCCAGTTTACCTTATACGCAAACTGTAAAAAAGGATTCCGCCCAAGTTTTATTGAGGCAGGTGCACCGGATATGGCAAATGAACTGTATGAATATATTATTGAAGAATGTAAGAAAGTGATCCCGGTTGTGGAAAGAGGAAACTTTGGTGCGGATATGAAGGTATCTCTTTTGAATGACGGTCCATTTACGATCGTGCTGGATTCGGAACAGATTTGTTAAAATATTATTTGGTTTCTAAAGATGTATCGTGTATAATAGAATACAGATGGAATACACAAGAAAGTGGGGAATGTAATAATGAGTTATGAAGCATTAAACAGCAGGATTATGGAGATGAAGGATGAAATTCTTGCTGGAATCCAACAGAACATGAGAATTGAAAGCGTGCGTGGTGAGGCACAGCCAGACGCGCCATATGGTCCTGGACCGAAGGCTGCTCTGGAAGATGCCCTTGAACTTGGCCGCAAACTTGGCTTCAAGGTTGGGCAGGCAGACAATCGTATCGGCTGGGTAGAATATGGAGAAGGAAAAGAGATGGTAGGCGTTCTCGGCCATGTAGACGTTGTACCGGCTGGTGATACCGGCTGGACTTATCCTGCCTATGGTGCCGAGATCCACGATGGAATCCTTTGGGGAAGAGGATGTCTGGATGATAAGGGACCGATCATTGGATCGATTTATGCATTGAAGGCGATCCGTGACCTGAATCTTCCAATTGACCGCAGAATCCGTGTTATTTTTGGATCTGATGAGGAATGTGGCTCTTCATGTGCGGCGTATTACGTAGAGAACGGATATGAGATGCCGACGATCGGATTTACTCCGGATGCAGATTTCCCGGTTATTTTCTGTGAAAAAGGAACGACTGGCATCAAGGGCGGTTCAAAGGTTTATGACAAGGGACATATCGAAGTAGAATATTTTGGGGGTGGAATTGCTGATAATGTTGTGATTCCGACATGTAAACTGGTTGTAAAAGGCGATATTAAAGTTACAGAATCAGAAGGTATTACTGTGACACATGAAGATGGGAAAACAATTGTTGAAGCGGTAGGAAGAAGTGCACATGGAAGCACACCTCATCTTGGAGTGAATGCAGCGATCCTGCTCCTGAATGCTGTCAAAGAGAATGAATTTGGTGGAGAATTCCAGCAACTGATGGAATTTCTGCTGAAAGAGATTGGAACAGAGACAAACGGAGAATCACTTGGTGTACATTATGTGGATGAAGAAACCGGTGAGACGACCGTAAACCTTGGTATCGTCCATTATGACGGAGAAAAGACCTATTTTACATTAGATGTCCGTTATCCGAAAAATGCAGATCAGAAAGTTGTCGATGATACACTGGTCAATCATATCAACAGCTATACATTTGACGTTCTTCGGAAAAATAACCACAAAATTCTTTATGTACCAAAGGACTCTGAACTGGTGACAAAGCTTGTTCATGTATATGAGGAGGAGACCGGCGAGCATCTGGAGCCGCTTGCAATCGGTGGTGGAACTTATGCAAAGAAATTCCCGAATATGGTAGCATTTGGACCAGTATTTCCAGGAGAAGCAGACGTGATCCATCAGCCGGATGAACATGTAGAAGTAGAAAGGCTTCTCCGTGCACTGCAGATTACAGCAGCAGCGATGTATGAACTTGCAAAAAAATAAATACTAAGAGAAAGACATATAGAAAATAAAAATGTCAATATAAAAACAGGTGATGAACCGCATATTATCTTTTGGATAAAGAAATCTGCAGTTTATCACCTGTTGTGCTATAGATTACTTTGTAAAAAAAGGGGAACCATAACGTGTGGCAATACCAGCTGTAAAACAGAACTTCGTATTAACGGAAGAAACGCATAACAGCTACAACTTTTCCTAAAATTGTGACATCCTCCAGAATAAAAGGTTCCATTGCATCATTCTCCGGCTGGAGACGGATGACACCTTCTTCTCTGTAAAAGGTCTTGACTGTTGCGCCATCTTCAATCAGGGCAACAACCATATCTCCATTCTCCGCAGTTGGCTGCTTTTCTACAACAACATAATCACCATCCAGAATACCTGCATTTACCATACTTTCACCCTGAACCTTCAGCATAAAAAGTTCCTTGTTCGAAGAAATATACTCGGTAGGTACCGGATAATAGTCTTCAATATTTTCCTCTGCCAGGATTGGTTCTCCGGCGGCAACACGCCCAACGATCGGAATCTGTACCATCTCGCGTCTGGTTAGATTAAAAGAGTCATCGAGAATTTCAATTGCGCGCGGTTTGGTAGGATCGCGGTGTATGTATCCATTCTTCTCAAGAGTTTCGAGATGAGAATGTACAGAAGAAGTTGACTTCAGATTCACAGCATCACAAATCTCACGGACAGCCGGTGGGAAACCGCGTTCCAGAATCTGGGATTTGATATATTCAAGTATCTCTTCCTGTTTCTTGCTAATATTACCTTTACTCATAAAAGAACCTCCTGTGTCTGTAGTTATATTTATATCCATTCATATAAGTATTCACACTATTAAAATTATCATACCATACCAAATAGGAAATAGCAAACAAATGTTTAGAAAATATGTTCGATTGTGTATTGACAAACATATGTTCTTGTTGTATATTAATAGCAGAACAACTGTTCGGGAACATACTTTCGATAAATAGTACGCGAAAGTTGAAGAAGAAAAGGGAGGATTTTATCATGAGATCAGAGAAAAGAACAGACATACCTATGGATCGATATCATGCCGGAGAGAAGAGACGGAAATACTGTCACTATGCAAAGTTCCGCAGAACCGGTTTTTTTAGACGTTTTGTGACTGGAATAGCAGCAGTTGTTTTGATCATGTCTATGAGCTTTGGTTTTGGAAGTTTCTTTTCGAGTGCTCATGACAGTGGGACAGAGACTTCTGTTCCTTCTGAAGAGCGGTATTATAAAAGTGTTCAGATTGAAAAAGGGGATTCACTTTGGAGCATTGCACAGCAGTACATGGGATCGGAAGATTCTGTTTATGAATATATGGATGAACTGGCAGAGGCGAATCATTTAAGCATGAAAGACAGAAATAATCTTCAGGAAGGGGATTATCTGGTTGTTTCCTATTATGGTGAGGAAGCTGTTTATTAAAGACGACCTGTGCTGTCAGGCAGCAGCGAAAATCTGTCTGACAGCACATTATATACACTCTTATTTTTTATAAAAGTCTAAAAGACTAGGACATTTTTAGGTCTCTAACCAAGATCCCATCGCTCACCCCGTCTTAGTCTTTCCGGACTTTTTTATTTTATGGTAAAAATTTTTACGATAAAACAGGAGACAGAGATTTGTTTCACAATCAGAAAGTGGTATAATCAAAAAATAGAGTAATAACGGAGGCGAACAAGAAAATGGAGTATACAGAATTGGGAAAGACCCGGCTTCATGTATCCAGGATGTGCCTTGGTACATGGGGAATCGGAGGTGTCGGATGGGATACTTATTCCGACGAAAGCCGAATGGATGCGATTAAAGCAGCAGTGGATTGTGGAATTAATTTTATTGATACAGCGCCTGCTTATAATGGTGGAAGGGCAGAACAGTATATTGGACAGGTTTTGCATAAACTTGGTGTAAGAAAAGAAGTAATCCTGTCTACGAAGTGTGGAAATGAATTTATTGATGGAAAGTATATACGCTGTGGGGCAGCAGATAAGATCATGCGGGAATGCGAAGAATCACTCCATAATCTGAAGACAGATTATATTGATGTATATCTGGTTCATTGGCCGGATCCGAATGTTCCAATGGAAGAAACAATGGATGCACTTAACACACTGAAAAAGCAAGGTAAAATTTTGCATATCGGAGTATCGAATTTTACAAAAGAACAGATTGAAGAAGCAGAAAAATATTGTGACATTGAAGTATATCAGCCACAGTATTCTATGGTGGATCGTAAGGGGGAACAACTGATTCAGTGGGCCTATGCGCAAAGAATAGGAGTTATGACTTATGGAACACTTGGAGGCGGTATTTTAACCGGAAAGTACAGGCAGCTCAAAGAATATGGGGTGAATGACAATCGAAATCGGTTTTACCCATATTTTAAAGATCCATTGTTCTCAAAAATAATGATTCTTTTAAGAACGATGGATCAGATTAGTATGGAGCGAAATGTTCCATTGACACAGATTGCATTGAACTGGGCTTTGCAGAAGCCTTTTATTTCTTCCTGTATTATTGGAGCGCAGAGCCGTGATAAGATTGAAGAAAACTGTAAAGTATTTGAATGGAAACTGAACAGTGATGAGATTCAGTTACTGGAACAGGCTTTAAAAGAATACACGGAATGTATGGATAAATTATAAGACAAAACTTATTTTTATATTTTTAAGGTTATACTTGATTTTACTAGTGACTTTAAAGGATTATCATGATAAAATCAAACGAGTGTATTTAATTTTAGAATAAAAAAGGAGATTTTGTTATGGATAATCATAAAAAAAGGAGTACATTTTCCGGTAAATTAGGATATGTACTGTCAGCAGCAGGGGCTTCTGTAGGTCTTGGAAATATCTGGAGGTTTCCTTATCTTGCGGCGAAATATGGTGGAGGAATTTTCTTACTTATCTATATTCTGCTAGCCCTTACCTTTGGATACACGATGATAGTAGCCGAATCAGCAATTGGCCGTATGACAAGAAAAAGTCCGGTAGGTGCGTTCAAATCTTTCGGAAAGTCAAAATGGATTTCTTTTGGTGGATGGATTAATGCGATTATTCCGGTTCTGATTGTACCATATTATTCTGTAATTGGAGGATGGGTTATCAAGTACCTTTGGGAATATGTAAAAGGAAACAGCAGTAGTCTGGCTCAAGATGGATATTTTTCAGAGTTTATTTCAAATGGATTTTCTACAGAAATCTGTTTTATCATATTCTGTCTGATTACATTGATTATTATTTATGCAGGTGTCCGAAATGGAATTGAGCGTGTTTCAAAGTTTATGATGCCAATTTTGATCGTGCTTTCGCTGATCATTACCATCTATTCAGTAACACGACCAGGTGCAATGGAAGGCGTGAAGTATTTCCTGGTGCCAAATCCAAAGAATTTCTCATGGATGTCTGTGGTAGCTGCTATGGGACAGATGTTTTATTCCTTGTCGATCGCTATGGGAATTCTAATCACATTTGGTTCTTATATGAAGAGCGAGATTTCAATCGAAGACTCAACAAGAAATGTAGAAGTATTCGATACAGCAATTGCAATTATGGCAGGACTTATGATCATTCCAGCTGTGTTTGCATTTTCAGGTGGAAATCCAGATACTTTGCAGGCAGGACCGGCGCTGATGTTTATTACGATTCCAAAAGTCTTTGAAAATATGGGGTTTGGAACGTTAATTGGAATTGTATTCTTTTTGCTTGTCCTTTTTGCAGCGCTGACCAGTTCAATTGCATTGACAGAAAGCGCTGTATCTACATTTGAGGACGAAATCGGCTGGAGCCGGAAAAAATCCACTGTGCTTGTTGGCGTGATTATGATAGCACTTGGAAGTTTGTCTTCACTTGGATATGGACCACTTGCATTTGTAAAAATTATTGGTATGCAGTTTCTGGATTTCTTTGATTTCCTGACTAATTCAGTAATGATGCCGGTTGCAGCACTTATGACATGCCTTTTAGTAGCGAGGGTTGTTGGGATAAAGAGGATAGAAGAAGAGGTTATGCATGGAGAAAGTACATTCCGGAGAAAGAAAATTTTTGTTGTTATGATCAAATATCTGTGTCCGATTTTTGTTCTGATCATTTTGATCAGTTCCGTGGCGAATGCGTTTGGATGGATTTCTATGTAGAATAAAAGTATGGATAGAAATTAAAAATGAAAAAACGGATAAACAAAAGTAAAGAATAAAATTTAAACAATATGCGTTTGGAGGAATGTGAAATATGGAACAGATGAAAGTTGGAATTATTGGCGCTGGTCGAATCGCGGCAAATATGGCGAAAACACTGAACGGTATGGACGATGCAGTGGCATATGCCATTGCTGCAAGAAATCTTGACAGAGCACAGAAATTTGCTAAAGAATGGGGATTTGAAAAGGCATATGGCTCATACGAAGAGCTGGTAAATGATCCGGAAGTAGAGCTGATTTATATTGCAACCCCACATCCATTTCATATAGAGCATGCCAAACTTTGTATCACTCACGGGAAACCGGTACTTTGTGAAAAACCATTTACTGTAAATGCTGCCGGAGCAAAAGAAGTATTTGCTCTTGCAAAGGAAAAAGAAGTCTTTATTACGGAAGCAATTTGGACAAGATACCTTCCATCCCGTAAAATAATCGATGATATTATTGCAAGCGGAGAAATTGGAGAATTAAAGGGAATTTCAGCAAATCTTGGGTACGATATGCGAACAAAAGAACGTCTGATCAATCCGGAACTTGCAGGAGGAGCACTATTAGATGTAGGTATTTATCCGCTGAATTTTGCAAGTATGGTTTTAGGAGATGATGTTGAAGAAACAATTTCTTCCTGCGTAAAATTTGACAGTGGAGTGGATGCACAGAATTCTATCATTCTGAAATATAAAAATGGATCGATGGCTTCTATACAAAGCAGTGCACTAACAGGCACTGAACAATATGGTATGATATATGGCACCAAGGGATATCTGATTGCGGAAAATATCAATGATATTACAGCGGTAAAAGTATATACACCAGATCGGGAATTTGTAAGAGAGATTACAATGCCTGAACAGATCACAGGTTTTGAATATGAAGTACGCGCTTCTATGAAGGCTATCCGTGAAGGAAAACTTGAATGTATAGAAATGCCGCATGAAGAAAGTATTCGTATCATGGAACAGATGGATGGACTTAGAAAAGACTGGGGGATTGAATATCCATTTGAAAAAGGAAACAGACCGTGCTAGTAATTATAATTAGCTGTTTAAATCACTAAATAAGAAATATCAGCTGTCTCTGGCAAAAAGTTGTCTTGGGACAGCAGTATTTTGAATAACCAATCTATACGACAAATACCGATTTTTCAAAAAGATATAGACAAATCTTCTGAAACCATGCTATAATCATACCTATATCGGGGAAATTTATGGAATTTAGGAGGTTCTTACGATCATGCCATCTGATACAAAAACATATCAGGAAGAAACTTATATTGATAATACCATTCGTCTTCGTGGTGTTCTAAATACCATGCCGGACTTTGCACGTGATTATTTTCGTGCCATTGAACCAACCACATCACCAAAGACGCGAATATCTTATGCATATGACATCCGTTTGTTCTTTCAGTTCTTAATTGAAGAAAATCCTGTTTATAAACATCACTCACTGAAGGACTTTCAGGTACAGGATCTGGAAGCTATTCAGCCTGTTGATATAGAGGAATATCTGGAATATCTGAAGGTTTATGATACCACGGACGTTCATACCAAAGAAACCAAACAGGTCACGAATTCTGAACGTGGATTATTTCGCAAAATGTCTGCCTTACGCAGCTTTTATAATTATTTCTTTAAAAGACAGATTATTCAGAAAAATCCGACTTTATTTGTAGATATGCCAAAGTTACATGATAAGGCGATCATACGTTTGGATACGGATGAGGTCGCAAAGCTTTTAGATTATGTGGAATCCTGTGGATCCAAATTAACAGGACAGGCACTCTCCTATTATAATAAGACGAAAGAACGCGATATTGCGATCATTACTCTCCTGCTGGGAACAGGTATTCGAGTATCAGAGTTAGTTGGACTGGACCTGTCGGATGTGGATTTTAACAATAATGGGATTATGGTGACACGAAAAGGCGGAAGCCAGATGGTTGTTTATTTTGGTGAAGAGGTGGAAAAAGCACTTCGCAATTATCTGGAGACATACCGTAAAGCGGTAACGCCCCTCGCCGGATATGAAAATGCTCTGTTTTTATCAACCCAAAGACGCCGGATCGGTGTACAGGCGGTTGAAAATATGGTCAAAAAGTATGCCTGTCAGATTACAAATAAAAGAATCACGCCACATAAGCTCAGAAGTACCTATGGTACTGCCCTTTATAAGGAAACGGGGGATATTTATCTGGTAGCGGATGTCCTGGGGCACAAAGATGTCAATACAACGAAAAAGCACTACGCTGCAATTGATGAAGAAAGGCGGCGCAGTGCTGCAAATGTGGTAAAATTGCGGGAACCGTAAATTGTCAAGGTACGGTTAAATAATATCCTAATATGGTTAAATTTTTATAAATGATAAATTGGTGAATAATAAAATTCCATCATCATATCAATCACATAGATGAAATGGTGATGGAATTTTATTATTTCTTTATCCTTAATGTTCTCAGATAACACTTCTGCTCCGGTGCGATCCGGTAGCTTTCAACCGCTTTCTGAATGGTCTTATTATGTGTCCAGGTGTCCAGCTTTTTCTCTTCCAGATAAGGCAGAATCTGATCATACTGTTTGGCAAGTGCGGTCGCAAAATACCAGGCGCGCATCATATTGACATAATACTCGTCTGATTTGATTTCGGCTACTTTTTCCGGATATTCTGGTTTAAACTGTTCGTCCAGATAATACCGCATCAGCATTCCAATTCCAAAACGGACGATATAAGGGTGATCCGATGCCATCCAGCTGTAGACTTCCTGGATAAATACATCCAGATGCTTTTTCATTGTACGAAGTGCGATCATATCGCAGGTTGCCCAGTTGTCCACATAAGGGAGAAAACGTTCTATCGCGGCAATACAGGCTGGATAATCTTTGATCTGTTCAATTAGCAGTCCGTGCAGGTTGTTTTCTTCGTAATACTTGTGTGGAAGCACTTCAAGAAAGGTAACCGCATCAGCCGTTTTTCCAAACTTTTTCGCATAGGCACGTAACATCGGAGTCCGTACACCGATGACTGTTTCTTTATCAATGGTTGGCATCAGCTTTGCATGAAAATCACGGTAAGTAAGATCCTGCATTTCAAAAAGTTCTGCCTGCACTTTTTCTATTACTTCTCTTCTGTTCATTTGTCATTTCTCCTGGATATTGTTAAATATGTCATTCAGTATAGCAAAAATCCGTCCGTTTTAACAGAAATTTCCAAACAAAATTCGTGCATTACAAGAGCACTCCTGTCTCATAGAGCGTATTCTTCCGCTCCATACGCTTTAATTCCGGCAATATGGTAAGTAACATGGTGATGAAGCATAATCCACCACCAATGACGTTAGAAACCGGTTCTGCGAGAAATACGCCGTCTGTACCCATATTCAGGGCATACGGCATCAGGTAGGTCAGAGGGACAACAATAAATACCTTCCGAAGCAGGGAGAAAAAGATTGCGTGTTTCTTCTTATTTAGGGATTTAAAGACCGTCTGACCAATATATTGCATATCCATGCAGATAAAGGCTGCGAAATATTGCTTCAGGGCTGGAACAGCATCTTTCATTAACGTAGCATCCGAACTGAAAATACCGATCAGGGTTTTTGGCGCGATGATAATAATACTCCACATCACTGCCGTATATCCGAGGATCATAAGTGCCATCATGACACCGGCTTTTCTCACACGGGACGGGCGTCTTGCACCGTAATTATAACTCAGGATTGGCGAAGTTCCTTCGTTGATTGCATAAATCGGAGTTTCTACAAGCTGTCTGACACTGGATACGATGGTCATAACAGAAATGTAGATATCTCCACCTGTGACAGAAAGTACATTGTTGCAGACAATCGTTACCAGGCTGTTTGTCAGCTGCATGATAAATCCGGCAGTTCCCAGGCTGACAATATTCTTTGCATAGACAGTACACGCTGCAAATTCTTCTTTTTTGAGAAGCCGCATTTTCAACTCAGCTCTTCGGGTAAGAAAGAAAAAGACAAATGCAGCAGAGAGTGTCTGTGAAATTACCGTTGCAATTGCCGCTCCACGCACGCCAAGCCCAAATACAAAAATGAATAACGGGTCAAGCAGCAGATTCGCCACTGCTCCGATGGTAACTGAAAGCATACCGATTGTTGAATATCCTTGTGCGTTGATAAACGGGTTCATACCGGTTGCAATCATCGATGGCAACGTTCCAATCAGATAAAGCATCAAGTACGGGTATGCATAGACCAGGGCGTCTTTTGATGCGCCAAACAGCACCAGAATCGGGCGGGCAAATAAAAAGCCAATGGCCATCAGGACAACGGCACAGATACAAACCATGGAAAAAGAAGTGTTCATGATCTTCTTAGCTTCCTGTGGTTCATTTTTTCCGCGCTCAATCGAAAATAATGGTGCACCGCCGCTTCCGAACAGATTGCTGAATGCGGTAATAATAACAATTACCGGGAAGCAAAGACCGACCCCACCAAGTGCTGCAGTTCCGACATTTGGGATACGTGCAATATAGATGCGGTCTACAATGTTATAAAGTAAGCTTAAGATCTGGGCAACCAGCATCGGGAGTGCTGCTCCAAGAATGTTGCTGGTTATTGTTCCATTTTCAAAATCAACTCGTTTCATTTGTAAATTCATTCCTTTTTTCTTGTTCTTGCTTTCCTAGTATAACATCTGATATTATATATGTAAATTATTGTTTTTGTATGGTAATTCAATAAAATTTATATAGAATATAAGTTTTTCATTTTATATAATGAGGAAAGGAAATACATTTTATGGAAATCAGACAGTTAGAATACTTCCGTGCGATCGTAGATGCCGGAACGATCAGCGGTGCGGCAAGGGCACTTCACATGACACAGCCGCCACTGAGTTATCAGATGAAGATGTTGGAGGAAGAGTTGCAAGTGCCGCTCTTCTTGCGTGGAACGAAGAAAATTACGCTTACAGATGCAGGAAAGACGCTTTATGAGCAGGCCGGGAATCTTCTGATGCTTGCAGATCTGACCAAACAGGAGGTCGTTAAATCCGGTCAGGCAGCCACCTTGCACATTGGGATCACGCCATCCACCGTATCGATGATGTCCGAACATCTGCTACGCTTTGCAAAAAAATATCCACAGATTCATTTTGATGTACATGAGGGATCCACATTTACACTGAAAGATCAGTTGGAAAACGGAATGATCGATCTGACTACACTTCGTACACCGATCGTATTAAACGGCTGCGAAACCAAGTCTCTTTCCAGGGAAAAGCTGCTTGTGATGGCAGTTCCGGATCATCCTATTCTGCAAGGTCAGCATTCATCGGTCAGCCTTCAGGAACTTTCTGAACAGCCGCTGATCCTCTCCCACCGCTACCGCAAATACATGCTTGCCGCATTTGAAAGTGCCGGACTGGTCTGCGATATTTATTTTGCCTGCGAGGATGCCCGGACTGCGATGACGATGGCAGAAAAAGGACTCGGAATCGCAATTCTTCCAGAGTCCATGTTGAAACTCTCTAATAAATTAAAAGCATATGATATCACAGGAGCTGATCTTACAACTGAGATTCTTCTTGCGTGGAGGAAAGGCAGGATGCCGGTGGAATTGCAGGATTTTCTAAAGTTATTTGATGAAATAATATAAAGCAAAAGAGCAGAGGTACATCCGAATGATGACTCTGCTCTTTCTAATAAATATTTCAGAAAAAATAATTACCAGCTTGATTTGTGTTCATCCATAACTTCCAGAGTCTCTGGATTTACCAGATAGAAATCAACCAGTTCTGTCTCATATCCACCATCCGGATATACCTTTTCCAGAACCAGCTCCTCGAAGGTAGTATTGTTTTCGTCCGTTTTCGACCCGTTATCATACAGACAGTAATTGACATTTACTGTTGTGCCATCCTTCTCTTCTGTTGTCTCACAGAGGATGGCATAGTTTTCACCTTTTGCATTCGCCGTGTAAGTAAAGTTCATATCTGGAAGCATATTCTTCTGCTGGATATACTGATAAACAGCACGCATTTCGTCCTGGAGCGGTGAAGCCTTCTGTGATTCCTGTGCCGGAGAATTTTCGGTGGAATCAGTGGTACTACTATCTTGTGTTTCGGAACCATTCAGGTCAGAATCAGGTTCAGAAGATTCTGTCAGGGTATCTGTATTTGGTAAAAGCAAACCTGTTTTTTGCATGTAAATAAAATTATCAGTCCGATACTGCGTAACATAACCATAATCAGGCTGTACAGAAAGGTAGGTATACTGCTGATCCTGACCGGTTACGGTTTCTGTTCCTTCTACGCCAAAGCTTACATTTAAAAAGCTGTAACCGATTAACGAAAGTAAGAAAAGAGTCAGCACAGCATAAGAAACCGCAATTATCCGTCTGGCTGCTTTTCCATTCAGAAGACTTTTTTGCTTTTTATACAGACAGATCATGCCCCATATCAGCAGACAAGACAAACTGATGGAAACACAGACACCGGATATTTCCGCAAAATAGTAACGGATCGCATACCCTGCGCTTTTGTTAATTCCATACCATGCACCGTAGAAAAAGGTACTGTATGCCAGAATGATTGTAATCAGACAGGTACGCAGGGGATGTTCTTTTCTTGTGGGAGTGAATTTCTTTAATGCAGAAATCAGCTGATCCATTTCGTTTTGTTCGATCCAGGTGGTCAGTTCTGTTTCCGATGGATAGATTCCATTTGTGTCCGGGATTCCGGTATAACGGGTTAAAAACTGGTTCCATGCATCAGTGTCGTCCGCTTCTGCTGCCAGCAAAATCTGCATATAATATAACTGCTTTAACTGGACTGGTGTACATTTTTCAGTAGAAATCTGTGTGATGGTCTGTGTGGCTTGCTCGTATTTTCCAAGCTGGATTTCAAGACGCGCAATCAGTAACAGCATGCGATTATTTGTAGCAAGATCACGGATTGACTGTGCATGATACATATAAAGAGCATACTCATAATGTTCGTCTAATGGCATCCTGCTTGATATTTTTCTGCTCCAGCCTGCTTCCACAGCCTGCATCCCGAAAGCCAGTTCAATAACAGCAAGAAGCTGGCACAGGAATGCAGGAAGTGTCCAGACATTGGAGATAAGTTTCTGACAGGTCAGAAAAAAGATCGCAAGGATAGCCAGAATGACAATCATCCATCTCAGCATGAACACGCGGCGGGCTTTCTTTTTCACGGTCTGCTTCCATGGATAATTTTTAAATTCTAAATTTAGCACGGGCAAATTTCCTTTCCGTTGTCTAATTATCGATTTCCGAAAAAATATAATCTTAGTATATAACAATCCGAACAAGGATTGTCTTATGAATTACTTAATTTTCAAAAAGACGGTACGCTTTCTTCTTTTGTATCATTCTGGTCTTATAACTTAAGCGCCTCCTTTACGATGAAATAAAGGGGGCGCCTGAAAATGATAGTTTGTATGTGTTATTTTACTTCTACCAGTTCAATCTGGAAATTCAGTTCTTTTCCAGCCATCTCATGGTTGGCATCAAACGTGATGTTGGTCTCTGTCTTTTCGGTTACAGTTACCGGGAATGGCTGACCGTACTGGTTGGTCAGATATGCGCGTGCGCCGACTTCCAGATCTTCAGATCCCGGAAGCTGTGCGATCTCCAGCGTGAAAATGGCGCGTGGATCCGGCATACCATAAGCTTCTTCCGGCATCAGATGGATGTTAATGGTCTGTCCTACTTCCATTGTTGCAACCGCCTTGTCGTATCCGTGGATCATCTGTCCGGCTCCGCATACGAATTCCAGTGGTTCTCCGCGGTCATAGGAAGAATCAAACTGGGTACCGTCATCGAAGGTTCCTCTGTAATGAGTACGGCAGGTCTTTCCCACATTCGGACCTTCAAAATCCGGTACTTGTGCGCCGCCACATCCGCTGCATCCACTGCAGTGTCCGCCACAGGAATGTTCTTCTTCCGGAGCTTTTTCTGCTTCTTCCTCATGATGTCCACAGCAGGAATGTCCTTCTTCGTGATGATGGTCACAATTAGTTCCGGCAGATTCCAGTTCTCCTGCAAGATATGCATTGACTGCTGCATCTACTTCTCCTGCTGCACCGGATATAACTTCAATGCCAGCTTCCTTCAGTGCTGTCTGTGCACCTTCTCCGATCCCGCCACAGATCAGAACATTTGCGCCTTGCTCAGAAAGGAAGCCTGCAAGTGCGCTGTGTCCGGCGCCACCAGCATGAACAATCTGCATGGAAGTGATCTTGCCGTCTTCTACTTCATACATTTTAAAAGCTTCTGTCTTACCGAAGTGCTGGAAAATCGATCCGCCTTCGTATGTTACTGCTATTTTCATTTCTAAAATCCTCCTTGAAATACCTTTATTTAATAGTATAACATATGGATTGCGAAACGCATAGAAAAAGTATACAATAATCCTAGAAAACGAAAGAAAAAAGGGAATAGAAAATGAGTAGTATTTATTTGAACAACGCAGTATTTATGATGGTAATACTGACGATCATCCTGCTAAGGATCCGGTATTATATTACATGGAGTCCGAGTAAAAAATATGCGATGATCTTTATTGGTGTGGTAGAGCTTTACGTGTTACTGGACGCCCTGTTTATGCGGGAATTCTTAAGTAAGACAGGAAGTATCCTGCAGTTTAAGCTGATTGTATTTTTCTTTTATCTGATCTACGTGATCATGCCGTATGTGTGGCATTTGTTTATGCAGAACTATATGGGAATCAGCAGTTCGAAGAAGCGAAGATTCGTAGAAATGATTCCGCTGCTTCTTCTGACTGCGATGGTGCTGCTTTCTGTTCCGACCGGAATTGTATGGGGATTTTCAAGAAACCGGACTTATATACGTGGTACATTTTTTGGCGTATTTACCGTACTCAACCTGTTCTATTATTTTTATGCATTTGCACAGACATTCTGCATTTTATTTATGAACAATACCGGGGGAATCAAATATCTCATAAAATCGGCACTGTTCTCAGCAATTCCGCTGATTGGGATTCTGGTAAATACCTACGTGATCCCATTTTATGGTGTGTGTCCGTTTCAGCCGTACTGTCTGGTCATCGGCGCACTGCTATCCTACCTGTTCATGGTCGAGCACCAGCAGAATCAGCTGGAATCGGAGCACAGGGAAAAACTTTCCAATGCATTAGAACTGGAAAAGGAATCGACCAGGAAAGCGAAAGCGGCCAGTGCGGTCAAGAATACCTTCCTTGCAAATATGTCCCATGATATCCGTACTCCGATGAATGCAATCATAGGATTTGCTGATATCATAGCGAAGCACCCGGATGATGAGGTCGTTGTCAGAAATGCTGTTACGAAAATCCAGGCATCGGGCGATGTCCTTCTGAAGATTATCAATGATGTGCTGGATCTGTCCAAGATTGAGAGTGGCAAGGCAGAAGTTGTGGAGACGGTAACGGATCTGGAACAGATGACAGAAAAGCTGGAAATGATGCTGGAATACAGTATCAATAAAGGGAAAATAGATTTCAGGGTTGAAAGCCATATAGAAAATCGTCTGGTATGGTGTGATGCGACAAAGCTGCAACAGATTCTGGTAAATGTATTAAACAATGCAGTTAAGTTTACCCCGGAGAGAGGAACAATCGTATTTAGTACTACAGAACGAATGATTGCTCCTGGGCTGGGTGAATATCAGTTCACGGTAAAGGATACCGGAATCGGAATGACAGAAGAATTTCAGAAGCATGCATTTGAGGCATTTGAAAGAGAAAGGACTTCGACTGAAAGTAAAACGGAAGGTACGGGACTTGGACTTGCAATTGTCAAGAAGCTGGTGAATCTGATGAATGGTGAGGTAAATATTTACAGCAAATCTGGTCAGGGAACCAGGATCCAGATTACACTTCCACTTCGGATTGCAACGGAAAATCAGTTGCATCCGTCAGATAAAGCAAGGGAACACAAATTCGATCTGACCGGAATACATGTGCTGCTGGTTGAGGATAATGAGTTAAATGCAGAAATTGCGATGGAAGTTCTAAAAAACAAAGAGGTTCTTGTAACCTGGGTTCCGGATGGATGCGCCTGCGTGAAAGAAATCCAGGATAAAGCAGCAGGTACCTATCAGTTTATCCTGATGGATGTGCAGATGCCGCGGATGAATGGATACGAAGCCACACGGAAGATCCGCCAGATGGCAGATGCGCAGAAAGCACAGATCCCGATCGTTGCCATGACTGCAAATGCATTTGAAGAAGACCGGAAACATGCATTGGATGCCGGAATGGACGGGTTTATTACGAAGCCGTTCCGGGTAGATGAGATGATGAAAGTGATTGGGAAAGTGATGGGATAAAATACCTGGAACATTCTGAAATCTTAGATAGACATCTTCCATGATCAGAAAGAAGAACTTCCGGAATGTCGTCGGTTAAAAAAGCGGCATAAAAAATGCCTCAAATTATGATGTAGACATTGTAGCAGAGGAACTGCTATTTTGCACTGCGCCATGTTTTGAGGCATTTATAAAAATATGTCATTTTTCCATCAAAACCCTGCATTTTTTACGATTGCAGGCAATTCCATATTTTAATATGGTGTGAATATCATCTTCATCAAATACATTGGTATAATGTTTATCTTGGATTTGCTTGAGTGCTTCTTTGCACTCATCTTCCAAAGAATCAACTTCTGCATATTTTATTTCAATCACAATGCCAAGGCTCAAATTATCAATCCAGATCAGGATATCACTAAAACCATTTCCAGCTTCTTTGTTTGACTTGACAATCCATCCACCTTTGAAACACAGAATGCCTAATAAAATACCATGATAAAAATTTTCTTTTATCGGCTTTCTGACAAAGGTATCCCGGACGTTGATTGTTTTTTTCATATATTCGGTAAACAGCGTTTCGATTACTTCTGGTTTTCCATCGGAAAGTGCATTACAGAAAGAATCAACCATTGCACCATCTTTTGAAACATCCGATTTGAACATTTTCATAATATGCTCGGTCATAATATTCCGAATTTCCCGGTTCGGAATGACGAGATTATAGCGGTTATCTTCCGCTTCCCCTCTCTGCGTCAGATATCCGGTCATGAAAAGTGTACTCCAGATATTTTCAATAGACGTATATAATTCTTTATAGGTCAATTCTTCGCTGATTTCTTTTTGAATGGATTCTCCATTTACCAGACGCTCCAATTCTGCTTTTGCGGTATCCTTTCCACTATAGATATCTGTGATAAAATGCTGGATAATATCATTTCCACTTGTATTTGACCAATAATTTCTTGGCTTTGCAGAAGGATCATCCAAATGTTCGTCACAGTAATTAATGACATCCCATGGGCAATAGACGTCTACATTTCCAAAACGGTATCCATCGTACCATTCTTTTACGGTATCGTACAGTTCATCCTGCTGATAATAGTGAAGCATCTCTTTTACTTCTGCATCCGTGAAACCAAAGCATTCATCAAACATTACTTTAGTAACAGGAAATACTTTGAAGTTATTTAGTCCTGTAAAAATGCTTTCTTTTGCAACACGAAGACAACCTGTAAGAACTGCAAATTTGAGACTGTCATTTGTTTTTAATGCATTTTCAAAAAGATTCCGGATGAGAAGTGTTATCTCATCGTAATACCCCTGTTCATTTGCTTTGGCAAGTGGGACATCATATTCATCAATAAGAACGATAACCTTTTGTTGGTAATGCTTTTCCAGAAGTTCTGTCAGTTCTCTGAGGCTGTAAGCCAATGTATCTTCACTTAAATTATTTTTCAGTAGCTCGCGAAAGATAGTTTTTTCATTTTCTGTAAGATTTGGACTTTCTTCCAGAAATCCAAGACGTCTGCATTCTTCATTAATAACCTTGCTCAGTAATCTGCAGGCTCCATCAAAGGAACTGGCATTGATCCCTTTCAAACTGATCGATACAACCGGAAATTTCCCCATATATGCTTCACAAAGTGCCGGATTTTCAGAAATATAAAGCCCTTCAAATAATGCAGGATCTGCTCCAATTTCAAAGAAATGCCGAAGCATACTCATGTTTAATGATTTTCCAAAGCGGCGTGGGCGGGTAAACAGATTTGCTTTTCCACATTTATTTAAAACCTGTTCGATTAGTTTTGTTTTATCGACGTAATAAAAATCTTCTTTCCGAAGCTCTTCAAAGCTTTCGATGCCAATTGGCAGTTTTTTCTTTTTTACCATAAATGATTCTGCCTTCCTAAAATATGGAATGATTATCGTGTTATTATAATAGTATCGCAGGTCAGATTTTTTCGCAATTACTATTTTTTCGCTTTCTATTTCCTATCCAAGTAAAATTCCCGGTTCAGCACGCCGTCTTCACTTCCATATACTGTCACAACCGAAAGATCCGTATCGGATAAATCTTTTGTTGTATAAGAAGCAAGGAGCAGCAGTCCGTCTATCTGATTTGTATGCTTTGTTGCGAAACTCGCAAGCCTTCGCATCAGTCGTGCGTAAGCAGCTGTGTCTACTTTTGCGCCTGGATATGTTCATCTGCTTTCATCGGTATACACTCTATACACGAGTGTGCTGTCTACGCTTTTCGTAATCTTTATCAATGCGCTTCTTCCAATTGGAATCAAGTGCTGCATTACACCGGACCGCAGATATGGCATCATTTAATACTTCATAATTCAGTGCAGTTCCTTCGCCGTCACACTGATAATTGGCAGCTTTATCTGCGTCAATTCCAAAATGACCGGCTGTTTCAATCGCATCAATATTTGCGCCGAGAAAGAGAAATTCCCAGCCATATTTTTCTTTCTGTCGTTCAATCATTTGCTTTACCTTATCACTGCTGTAAATATGGCTTGCATTTTCCATACCATCGGTCATGATAATAAAGATGGTATGCTCCGGTACATCTTCCGGACGTGCGTATTTGTGGACATTTCCAATGTGATGGATGGCACCGCCGATTGCGTCCAGCAGTGCCGTGCAGCCGTGCACAAAAAAATCGGCTTCTGTCATTTGTGGGATTTTCTGCACATCGGCTCTGTCATACAGTACCTTGCTGTAATTGTTAAAAAGAACGGTAGAAATCAGAGCCTGTCCGGCTTCCATTTTCTGCTTTTGGATCATAGAATTAAATCCACCTATGGTGTCTGTTTCCAGTCCGCTCATGGAACCGCTGCGATCTAAAATAAATACAACTTCTGTCAGATTTTTTCTCATGATAAATTCCTCCTAAGTAATGGCTTGTTTTTGTCTGTAACTATAAGATACAGCCATTTTCAGGAGAAATGGTCGCATGGAAAGCGACACTTTTTAGCCTCCGATCAGATTCTGATCAAAGGCAAACAGCGCTTCATTGATTTCGTAAATATTATAATTTTGCTTCAAAATAAAATATTCAACGATCACATCAAATTTACTGGAATGCGATAAGGCAAAGCCTGCTTTCATCAGCATATCCTGGATTTCCACAAGCGACAGCTCAAGTGCCAGCGCAAATGCAAGAACCGTTGGCTTTGATGGCTTATAATACTTGTCATTCTTAATCTTGGAAAATAGTTTCCGATCAATATTAGCTTTCTTATAACACTGAGAATCGGTCATTCCACTTTCATCAATCTTCCGGATCAGCATTTCGGAAAAGCTTTCATCCATTTGCTGCAAGGCATCTTCCAGTGTCATGCTTTTGTTTAATGGTGCAATGGACTGTTGTGGCAATGATGACACACTTGCACTTTCGCAGAAATCCATTTCCCGGAACTGCTTCTGGCGTCTCAGTGCTTCGGATTTTCTATCAATGTGTGTTTCCACATAATGATCGTCAATATACGCAGCAACATCAGAAAACAGTTTGCTGCTGATCTGATAAGCTGCTTTATCGAAAATAACGATGTAGACCATCATATCATTTTCCATAAGAAATGCACTGATCGTGTCGATCGCAATTTTCAGTGCCTGGTCCTTCGGATAGCCGTAAATTCCGGAAGAAATCAGTGGAAATGCAATGCTTTCGCAATGTTTTTCTTTGGCAAGTGCTAAAGATTTTTCATAGCAGGAAGTAAGCAGCTCCCGTTCATGAAACTGTCCGCCTCTCCATATAGGACCTACTGCGTGAATGACATAATTACAAGGCAGATCATACGCGTTTGTAATCTTCGCATATCCGGTCTGACAGCCGCCTAAAGTGCGGCATTCCTGTAAAAGCTTTGGTCCTGCGGCGCGGTGAATGCAGCCATCGACTCCACCGCCGCCAAGCAGGGAGGAATTCGCGGCATTGACGATGGCATCTACGGACATTTTGGTGATATCATTTCTGACGATTTGTAATGGCATAGTTAGGCATGCTCCTCTAAATATTTTTCAATCTTTCCAATCAGTGCCTGATCCGCCGGAAGCCAGTCCACGCTATAAAGTGTCTCTTTTGTGAGCCATTTGGCAGCTTCATGCTCTTTCAGGACCAGATCACCGGATTTTATATGACAGATAAAACAATCCATCGATAAGTGGAATTTTGGGTAGTCATATTCTACGGTGTCAAGTAACTGAATGACCTCGATTTCTGTATCTAATTCCTCTTTAATTTCTCTTATGATGGCATGTTCTGGCGTTTCATCTGGTTCTATCTTTCCACCGGGGAATTCCCAGCCGTCTTTAAATTCTCCATAGCCTCGCTGGGTTGCAAATATTTTATTGTCAGCAAGAATGATTGCTGCAACAACTCTGATTGTTTTCATGGTAGTTATCTCCTGTTGTATAGTAGTGTTAAAGTGTTTTCGTTTTATCCATTTACAATATATTCATAAATATCTTCTCTCACCGGTGTATCCAGAATCCATTCGATCTCCACTGCTGTCTTATCCGTATTCGGCATCACGAATTCCTTTACCTGCCCGGTCGCATTCACGCGTCCAAGATAATAAAATTCTTTGGAAATCTTATCATCTTTATTCTTTCTCACAAAAAGCTGAACATCAATGCCACGTTCTTTCGCATGCAGAAAATTCTGTACATCTTCTGAAACAAGAGTTCTTCCGCTTTTGGAAATAGCAATCAAACAGTTATAACCTACAAAATGATCTTCATATTTGGTGGTATCACTAATATCATCCTGTTTATCATAATTGATAAAAATCGGGAAAGTCTTTGTTTTTTTATCAAACTTATAACCACCAATATTGAGAGGAACTTCATTTCGTTCCCAGTTCAGCAATCGGCAGACATCTTCATATGTATATTTTTGGTATAATACCAGATCTGTATTCTGATAGCGGTTACTGTAGTTTGCATGATATCGTGAAATGCCAAAGTCCACTAATTCCTCTAAAATATGATAGAAATCCGGGTTTTGCAGCATTGCTTCAAAAGTCTTGGAAATGGCATAATCCCCATCTTCTTTTTCAAGGAAAACACAGTTTGCATAAGTTTTTTGTGCAGCGTTTGTCGGAAAATGATTGGTCAGCAAGTTTACGATATTCTCAGCACAATTTTCATTCATGGACTGCTGATAATTTTCAGAAAGTGATTCCTGCAAAAGCCCAAGCAGACCGTGATGATATTTTAATGAACGTTTCAGCAATTCCAGTTCATGGATTCGTTTACCACTTGCCAGTTTCTTTGAAACAAACTCAATTACTTTCTCTTCATCAGCAGATAAACGGATTTTATATTCTTTCTCATATTTCACAAGGAATTTATAATAAGACCCCAGACTGTTATTATCAAAGATTCTCAAAACATCCATCTCACCATATTTATCAAAATCAGCAAGCGCAGGAATATGTCCAAGTTTATTTTTCAGGTTTGTATAATTTTCGCGGATTAACTTGATATCGCTGAAATTTGCATTATCAATCGCCTGGAAAATTCGTTTTCTGGAAATCGCATCAAAATGGATCGTGCTTGCGCCAGGAATTACCCTGCCACCTTCTGTGATGTAACGGCGGATATTATCTTTATTGTAGCTGCGATCGCCGGACAGGGCAATTGGAATCATAAAATTATTCCGATAATTTCCAATGAAATCCAATACAACCACATATTCTTTCCCTTCTGCTTTTCGGAGACCACGTCCTAGCTGTTGGATAAATACAATCGGTGATTCAGTTGGACGTAGCATGATCACCTGATTGATCTCTGGTGCGTCCACACCTTCAGAAAATATATCCACAGAAATGACATAGTCTAATGCATTTTGGTTGTCATCTCCCGTAAGGCGGTCAATGGCGTCTTCACGTACTGATTCTGAGTCACTTCCGCTGAGAACAAGCGTCCGCCACCCTTTTTCATTGAATTTGGCAGATAATTCTTTTGCTTCATCAATCCGGCTGCAGAAAATAAGTCCTTTGACACGTTCTCCACTGTACCCGAAAAATTCAGCCTGTTTCATAACGTTTAAGACTCTGGTATCCGAAGTTAAATACCGGAAGTTTTCCATCTTTTCTTCCGATGATTTTCCACAGTCACTGATAATTTCCAGATCCGTAATGCCGAAATAGTGAAAAGGACAAAGTAAATCCTCTTCCATCGCATTTTGCAAACGGATTTCATAAGCAATCTGATGATTGAAAATCTCATAAATATTTCTGCCTTCCAGATTGTCATCTCGTTTATCCGGTGTGGCAGTCATTCCAAGCCAGAGACGAGGGGTAAAATAGTCCATGATGCGTTTGTAACTGGCAGCAGAACTGTGGTGAGCTTCATCAATAATAATCAAGTCCCAGTGATCCCGCTCATAGTGTTTCAAAGTTTCTTCTTTGCTGATTGTCTGGATGGTTCCGAAAACAAAATCTGCATCATAATCCTGTTGTTTCCCAGTAACCATTCCCATAGATACTGTTCCATTAAATACCTTACGATAGGATTTCATTGCCTGCTTTGCAATTTGATTCCGATGTACCAAAAAGAGAACACGTTTAAAGCCTAATTCACGCGTTGCAAATGCAGAGGCGTATGTTTTTCCAGTACCTTATGCATCATCGGGTAGCCGCTATTATGCTGCACTGTCGCCTGCTATTTCCTGTCCCAGATATGCTATCAACAACTCTTCCAGCGTTGATTGTTCACCATATGACATGGTTACTTTTATGGCATTTCCTTTACCCGTATCCACCTTAATTGTTTTTGCTTTAATATCTATTTTTTCCTCCATCTGAGTTACCTCCATTAAAAAAATCGCTACCCATAGCTCATTCGAAAATGCATAAACTATGGATAACGATTCTGATTATCACTAATTCTGTTTTGGACTTCTCTTAACGTCCTATGAAGGTATACGCCGGTCTTCCTGACCCCTCATCGCCCCGTATACGTAAAGGTGTACTCACCTCCGGGAATTACAGACGAGCCACTAGCTGTGTTCACGACGCCCTCCTCCATTCTGGAGAAGCACTATCTCCCCTACCTGCATTGCGGGGATCGGGACGATCTTCTCGCCCCTCATGGGTTATTATCCTTACGCAACATACCTGCTCCCGCATTGCCCAGACTTCCGTCCAGCCTCTCAGCCTTCATCTCTCAATCCATCAGCCTACTAATATGATAACTGTGACTTTCATCCTGCGGGTATATGATCCGTAATTTTACTCAAATCTGTAACTGCTATTCAGTTGTCAATTTTCATTTTCTCATTGGCTTGTCTCAAGCCTGGATATAGGATAAACCAATCCTGTGCCGTCCACAAGGGACTATCATGGTTTATTTTTTCTAAAAAGCGCCAATTTTTGACCTTTTTCTGATTTCCGCAAAATATCATACTGCTACGGCCAGTAATTGTACACTTCTGCAGAGTATGAAATTTGCAAACCGTGTGTTCATTATACGATGGGGTTTTGTGTTTGTCTATGGACAGGGGTGGTGTTTTTTGGGGAAATTTGCACCGGGATTTGGTGCTTTTAGTGCTTGCATTTAAACAAAAAAATAGAGCGCCGTCGCAACGCCGCCCTTACAAAAACACATAAGTGTTTTATGATTCTATTCATAGTATATGTAGTTTTTTTGAAAAAGTCAATACTTTTCCTAAAATCTACTTGTCCAAATTTATCCAAACAAATTTTTTATAACTTTGTAAACAAAATCAAAAGTACTTGTTATCAGCTGATTCTTTTGGAAAAATCCCTTTTTTTCTCTAATACGAACATCAAACAATCGCTTAAGCTCATTAATTCGGTGTTTTTTTACTTTTTCGGATACGACCATATCATATACACAAAGCATACTAACGAACTCTAAAACCGCACGACAGGACAATTTCTTTTGCCTCTGATTTTTATTTATATCTGGCATTGTCTTGATTATTCGATATATGGCTGCCGGTGCTATAGAACTTCCCGGATTCAAATCCGCAATGATACAATTATTATGTGCACATCCATTTCTTAAACTCTTTACCAGATTAATCATAGATATATCAACTGGCATACCACCCTTCAATCCATAATAATATTCATAAAAACGAATGAAATCTCCAAAACTCAATAATTCCATCAATACCCAGGCCGGACAGTCAAATGCTGTTATTCTATTTTCCGTTTTTCCTTTCTGGGCATTATATACTCTATGTACCGTAAAATACTTATTGATTAGGTTCCCGGTAAATGGAGATGAACTTGCAGCTTCTATTTTACCAACAATATATGGATTATTACTCAAAAAATTATCAACTATATCATAACCATCTTCCCCGGAATCATTTTCAAGATTCTCCAAAAGTAACACCTTTAGATCATGTTCAATATCAATGCACATCTTTGTAACCAAATTTCTCAGATGCATATCCACCGTCGACAATTCCTGTAAATATGCAAAATCTAAATCAATGTATTTTCCTTTTGACGGACCATTTAAGTATTTCTGATAATTTTTTCTATATGACGCAGTACGCAAATAATTATTTATTTGCGCTAAATATTTTTCTGCATTATCTTCTGTTACATATTTGAATGAGACACCCTTTTCATCACGTAATTTATCTACTAATGCTTTTGATGTCATCTTTGGTTTATCTGTTCTATTCATCTTCGCCCCACTCACCAAACTATCTGTTTCATTTATATACTACTATTACCATTTACAATTCCATATCCTCAAGTACCATATCCTGTATTGCTTCTTCCACAACCTTCACGCACTCATCCGTGTGCTTCTTAATATCATCACCCCAAAAGCGGATAACCGTCCATCCTTCAAATAATAATCTCTTGTTTACTTCGTCATCCCTCTCTCTGTTGCGAGATATCTTGCTTATCCAAAACTCACTATTATTGCTCTTCTCCAGCCTTGGTTTTAATACTTCCCAGTCCTTTCCATGGAAAAATTCTCCGTCACAGAAAATTGCTATCTTATATTTTGTCAGCACAATATCCGGATTTCCCGGTAACTTTTTATAATTCTTCCGGTACCGATAACCTTTTGCCCATAAAGCTTTTCTAAGGATAATTTCAATTTTAGTATCTTTTCCATGGATATTTTTCATGTTTTTATGCCGTTGTTCTTTAGTCAAAACATCCGCCATATATATCACCTTCTTATACTGTATCTCCATCATCCAACACAAAACTTCTTTCAAAAGTAACACCCGCAGCTTCTGCTATATCCTCCAGCTCTGCCACAGTAAAACTTTCTCTTTTCAGTTTTGCATTAAAATTTTGAGGTGTTGTTCCCAATCTCCTTGCCAACTCTGCCAGACTTATTTTCTGTCTAACACATAATACTTTTATTTGCTCAGATATTGTCATTTTTATTCTTCCTCCTTACCACGGGTCAAATGCAAATCCAATACAATTTTATCAATCGTTCCGTCCGGATAGATATACTGCAATTCATCATAATCAAATTCTGGATTTAATGCATGAATCAGACTATGATGATTTGGACACAATATAAGAAGATTATCTGATGAATTATCAACACTCTTTGAAAAATACTTAATATGATGAGCTTCCGCAATATTAACGCCATGTTCTTCACCAACATTTTGACCACATATCTGACATCTATACGCATATAGACGCTTTAACATATCTACTTTCTTTTTAGAATAGGTACGTTCTATCACAGATTTTACCGTCTTATTTAATGCTGCTGTATTATCATCAAAGTTTAAATACTGTTCAACATCATATTCTGAAACTTTTTCTCCATCAACATCTAAATTTATCACCTGAGTTTCTTCCATTGTTCCATCCAAAACTGATTTCACAATTTCTGTTATTTCTTCAAACTCCATTACATCCCATTGCTCATAAAGTTCTGTTACAGTCGCTGTTGGTTTTCTGTTACATTGTCCAGCTCTTCCATTATCAAAAAACACATCAAATTCATCCCGTCTTCGTCTTAAATAAGCATTAGGTGCAACACCCGGACCAGTAATTCGTACGGATAAGTCATCCATCGCTTTTGACACCGGTCCACCATATCCCAATTCACGAAATGCATCATCATTGAACTTTGAAATATAAAATGCCACTAGTGACTTTTTCTGATTTATTGTCATTTTCTTTCACCTAAAATCTTCTCATTAATATCCATTATCTGTCGGAAAATAGCTTCCAAAACATCAACCACGATACTATTACCTGCCAGTTTAATAAGCTTCTCTGTTGAATACAAATATCTGTTCTTTGTTACCATAGGATTGTCACTGATTATCCTGTCAAAATCCGATTCATCAAACCCCATCAACTTAAAACACTCTCTTGGAGTCAGATATCGCCATTTTGTCTTTCCTCTTGCCCGATTCTTATAAATAATCAATCCAGAATTAGGATTACGGTCTTGCTTTGTCGTTACTGTATTAACAACTATGTCCCTAATCTCTTTTCCATCATACAGCAATTCATTATCTTCCCATATTTTTCTTCTGGAAGGCGTATCATTAGGTTTACTTGCATCAGCTTCTTCCTTATATTGGGGAACATTATCGTAATCTAAACAAAGAATGTCTTTTAACCTTAAATCTCTTTGCTTTAAATGTGTTGCCTCATCCTTTTCCAAATTATGTTCTTCAAAGTACTTTTCTACCTGTTCTATTGTTTCTGCATTATTTTTGCACAATATACTGATCATATATGCTCTTTCTCTTTTTTGAGGAATACCAAAATTTTGAGCATTAAGCCTATATATTTTATTATAATATCCCAGATTTTCTAAAGTTGCCTTCCAATCACCAAAATCTGCAGCATGTGGTTTTGACAGAATATTGGTCACGTTTTCCATAAGCAGAAAACGAGGTAATTCTTTTCCCATTTCATTCATTTCAAGCAATATACGTTCAACTTCCCAAAGCATACCAGAACGATTATGTGCATCCCTTGCTATTCCACTTTTATTTCCATGCCAACATCCACATAATGATAAATCCTGGCAAGGAAATGAATATGTGAATAAATCAATATTGTCAGGTATATCACTTCCCATAACATCCGTAATACTTACCATGTTTCTTGTTTCTTTTATTGCTACATACAATCTTCGTTTCAAATGCATTGGCATTCGCCTGAACGCCTCATCACTCATAGGTTTCTTTCCATCAGAACTCAGCGATAAACCTTTTAAAAAATTTATAACATCTTCATCTGAAATTCCTGCATATTTATTAATATCAATTTTGCCTTTATGTATCAGACAATATGCCAGTATTGCGTTAATATCCCAATCTGCAGTATTTACAATTTCAAAAGGTTTTCCTATCCTGGTTAATGCTTTTGCCTGACTGCCAATTCCACTAAAGGTTTCAATTACTCTAAACATTTCTTTTCTCCCGGGATCACCATACAGTATATTCCAAGCCATCCAAATCAATGGTATATGTAATTTGCGTTATTGACTCCGGTATATGATCATCCTTAAATGAGGCTTTTGTTATCTTCGGAAATGTATCATCGACCTCATATTTTCTTTTTTCTAGTACTTTGTATTTTTCTTCCCTTATACTTGCACCCCGCTCATATCCTAACTGATATAACTGCTGTTCAATCTTATCTTTATCATATCCATCTGCAACCAGTCTATCCTTCATATCATTTATAGATATTCCTGTTCTTGACTGTTCTAATCTACAGAAATATAGCTGTAATCTTTTTAAACTTTGGAGCTGATGCTGTCCAGATATAGTAATAGTAGCACCATAACGTTTTACTGTTGACTTAACTTCATAGCTGCTCTCGTTTCCCTCTATATCGTGGCTCCCAGAATTAACAGCTGTCCATTCCACAGTATTATCCTGAGTGTATAAATCATCTAAAACCATCATTTCTGCAATTACACTGTAGGCTTCCTTATTAGAAATGGTATTTCCCATTAACTCACGCCACTTTTTCCACCATTCCAATGGTTCAGACATAAGATTTTTTCTATCTATACCATCAATCCCAGGCTCTACAAATTGCGCACAGACCGTAGCAAATTCATATCGTAAACTATCCAGCATACAACTCAGTATAAGATACTTCTTTTCTATCCCGCCAATTGCAAGAGTTCTTGAAAACAATCTGCTATTGGCAAATTTTTCTGAAATATCTCTAGTATCATTAAATTCAATAGCAACACCATATCCTTCATTATTACGGATAACCATTGCTGAATATTCTTTTGGCAACGCTTTAATTTCTCTTGCACCATTTTGTGTCGATGCAAAATACTCTCTAATCTCCTCTAGTATTCCCATGGTCTATTCCTCCTCAAAAGTATTCAACACTGTTCTTGCAACTCCATACGCCAATAGCGGAGGCACCGCATTTCCAATTTGCTTAAATGCATCCCCCATAGAACAATCAAAGAAAAAATCATCCGGAAAAGATTGTAACCTTGCTGCCTCTCTTACTGTAATTCCTCTTGGTTCAATCGGATGAATATGACTATACGTGTCCTTTGCCAAATGTGCCACTAATGTATGTGATGGTTTCGTTTCATCCAACCGCTTCCATTTATTTTCGAATTTATCTTTATCATATTGCGGAACCATTTTATTATAGAGACTAATGTATTCCTCACTATCCTTCTCATACCCAAAAAGTTTTGCCTCTTCATAGAATAGCTCTTCTGCTATCTTTGTCGCCGCAATATAATTATCTCCTTGTTGCATTCTCTCAAAGATCGGGAAATCTCTGGTATTCCTTCTGAATGCATTTGCCGAAACACCAAATCCCTCTTTACCATACCAGGTTCTCATTAATTTTTGATATTCATTCTGTGCTTCCGTCTTATATGGATACTCAATATTTAATGACACCAATTTGTATTTTGAGTCTGTTGTCGGGAATACTTCTGGTAAATCTGAAAAAGCATCTCCTACAGTAACCCATGGTTTTAATTCATCTGTTGTTCCATTGGGTTCCACAAAAAATTGACATTGCTTATATCCCTCAAATCGTTTTTGATGCTGGGTCAATACATCAACCTCATTTCGATGTGTTGGATTTGGTAATTTTATCTCTTTTCCTTCATCCCCCTTGATTGCTACAACAAAAACTCTCTCTCTTACCTGTGGAACACCATAGTCGGCAGAATTAAGTATTGTCCAATATGCCTTATAACCTTTTTTAGTTAACTCAGTACATACTATTTCTGGTATATTTTTACCGCCAAAATTTGTTGATTCCGGAACATTCTCCATCACAACAGCTCTTGCTTCCAATTCGAATACAAACCTCAAAAAATCCTGATACAGATATCCTCTTGCATCTTTTATATTTACTCTATCTTCACCGAGTGATCTAAGTTTTCCGCGACCTGCCATAGAATACGCCTGGCATGGCGGTCCTCCTATAACAATACACCCCTCATCTCCAAAACTATTTTTAAACACACTTGCTTCTATTTCTGTTATATCTCCACATATATGTGTTTCTTTTTTTCCATAGCGCCAGGAAAGATTGTAAGAAATGGTTTTACATGCTTCTGGCATCAATTCAATTCCTGCCACAATATCAAAACCCGCTTTTTCAAATCCGAGTGCCAATCCACCACACCCTGAAAACAGATCAATAATTTTAGGTAACATTACACACGCACCCCCGCGTCCATAAATAAAGAGCGTACATATTCTTTTTCGCCACCCAAATATAATGCCGGATCCACAACCATCACTTTAGCAGTGTTCAATTTCATTACAATTCTGAATAAATCATCCTGCTGCGTTTTTGTGTTCTTATTGTATTCATCAAGAACCTGTTGCGGTATATGACTATAGTAATACATAATGTATCTATATACATTTATAAACGTTCCCTTACGTCCTGTTCTTTCCTCTAAATTCAATATACTGTCAGTTGTAAAGCATGGAGCCTCCAATACTTTGGCAGTTGTCTGCATATCTCCCTGCCACGACAAATGTACGTACCACCAAATTGATCTAAGCCATATTCTTGCAGGTTTGCTCCAATAATGACTCTCATTATCATATCCCCATCTTTCAGCAACGACATCTGGTATAACCTTTATCGAAAGATATCTCCAAAAATCGTCATTAGCTGCAGCTCTAAGGTTAAATCCCGGCACACGCCACAAATAGTCGTACAACAAAATTCCAATGTGAGCATCTATGTAGTAGTCTTTTTTTGCTATACTATCCGGGCACTCACTTCTCACCTTTTGATTAAACTCTTGTATATCTTTACGTATCTTCAAATAATCTCCCTCGACTTCCGGCAATGAAGGATAATTCAAAACCCATTCTTTCATTGCATTCTGAGCCTCCGAACGATTTAATGTTTTAATAATCATACTTTCTATATCCTTTGATCAAAAAATTTTCTTATAGACAATGACATTGCCTCCGGTCCAGAAACATCCCACTCCAATGTATCAATGAAATAGTGGATAGCTTCGGACACACTACCACTTTGCAAATCCTCACCAGAAGTAGTTACATCCCAATAATCTTCCTGTTCTTTTAATTTTGTAATAATAACACCTAGTGCACTTGCCATTATTTCCTTTAAAAGTTGCTCATCAAATGTTCTTTTCGTTTTATCTAAATACTTGTAATTTTTGTGTGCAGTATTTATGTATATAGAAACACTGTCTGAAAACAGGTCATATGTAGGATCTATCCAATCACATTTTACATACCACAATGGCTGACCCGGTTCATGTATTTCATACATAGGAAATACTGAACCATTTCCATCTAGCCTTATTACAAATTTATTATCTAACTCTCCTAAAATACATCCATATTGATTAGCCAGATGTTCCTCTCCCCAAAGCGGAGTGCCTGCTTCTTTCAAATAAATAATTGTCGAAAATTCTACACTTCCTCTTAATTGAGCTTCTGAGAATTCATAATTTAACTCAAATTCCAAATCTCTTTGAGAATTTTCTATCTCTCCAATCGGAATAACGCCTCTTTGCTTTGAATCAGGGGATGTCCACATTAATGCTATTCCCAGTTTTGCATTATTACATGCTATTCCGTTTGGTCCAAACAAACACTGATATGTACGAATTGAATATTTTCTTCTAATACATAGCTGATAATCATCCGGAGACCATATTCCCTCATCATCGATCACTTTATGAACTATAGTACTGCTATCTACTTCTTCCGTACGCAATACATATTCCTGTTCATCTCTTACATAATAAAGCTGATATGGTGATGCCTGGAATCTAGTTTTACTTAACAAATCATCCGTTATTACCGGAAAAAGTGAAATATTCGCTGCCATTATTTATCACCTTCATTCTTTTCAACATTAAACAATGGTTTAATATCTTTTCTATTCAACTGCAAAGTAATATCAAGTTCCATTTCTATCAAATGCTCAACATCTGACCTTACATGTATACCATAGCCAGCACCATTTTTCGTTTTAAGTAATTCACAGGAAATGTCACTTATTCCAGCTCTTTCATTACTGCTATCTACTGTCATTTTTAAATTTGTTTTAAGTTTATCTACTTTTGTAACAACAATATCTGCAGAAACTATCTCGAACGGCATGGATAATCCCATTTTTTCTTCCCAGTCTTTAGGTTTAATTGCACCTGTCTCAGAATCAATTGCCAAATTAATCCCTGTAGCCAAAATCTTTCTTCGCGATTTGATTGTTAACTTAACCGTCATCCCATTTGCAAAATATTTTGTTTTTGATGATTCATAACCAAAAACAACATTTTTATGTGTTTCGGTGTGTCCACTTCCGCCTTGTCCACCACTTGTTCCGCCACTTGGCTTTTTACCAAAATTTTCAGGTGGTAATAACAAATCTCCAAACATTTTTCCAAGACCAGAGTTTAATCTGCTAGTTGTATCTTCTTCCTCTACAAAAAATTCCTTAGAAATTTTACTATTAACCTGCGCTTGTACCTTTGACACAATTCTCGGGTTATTATTACCCATACTAAAGTCTCCCCAAGAAGTATGATCGGCCATCTCACTTTTTCTTACATATTCCTCAAGACTATATGGCTCTCTTGTATTAGTAAGTTTATTTTCTGAGTTTAGCACAAAAATAGCAAAAATAAATTCATCTTTATTAGAAGCACTTATTCCATCAACCCAGTTTCCCACATCCTCATATGATACAATCATCCCTGGTTTACGAGTAAAAAATAAAACAGGTTTATTCTTTTCTTTATCCTTCATTTCACAATTAAAATACATGTACGGCTCTGGTTTGTTATCTGGATATCCTGTTTTCAATATTTTACGTGGAACTTTCGTATACGCAATCGTACCAGCCTTTGTTGTTTCCAATACCTTACGCAAAAGAATGTCTTCTGATTTACACTCCACGCCGTCTTGTGCCAAAATATCATTCCCAGCCTCTTCTGACACAGCCCTATTGTAAAGTGCTTGTACAATCTGAAATGCAGGTTCCATATTGTCTAAACCAATTCCTTTTTTATTGATTCGTGCGCGTAGAAATTTCCCATATGGATATTTTTCATTGTTTAATCTCGGAGCATACCATCTTTGTATAGCGATTCGAAGATAATCTTCAATACTGCATCTCCAAAAAGGACGTATTCTATTATCTTCACTATCTTTATATTCTATCTGATTATTTTCAAGTAACATCTGTTCATCAATATAAGGAATGATTATTGTGGTTCCTGTTAAATCACCTTCATATGGTTCAATTCCAAATATATTTAAAATTTTTTCAATATACTTTTCATCTGTAATAGGTTTTGTTTTGTTGCTTCCGATTTCCTGTCCCCACCATGCTATACCTCGCTTTGATTTTCCCGGCAAAGCAGGAATAAGTGAGTCAGCATTCATTTCATTTTCCACCAGTGAAGCTGCTAATCGCGACTCATATATTCCTTCTTCATTCAGTATTCTGCTATAATAAACAACCAGTCCTATTCCAACTCTGAAATATACAGTTTTACCAAGTCCCCATGAACCACCTGCACCTTCTGCTTCCTGTGGTTTACTTATTTCATAAATCAACTTTAATAAATTTCCATACTGGTTATCTGTTACTTCATCATAATGCAGCTTGCCCGTCAATCCAACAGTATTTGAATCACGTACTGCTATGAATTTGTACGTGTCTTTCCAATATTTTCTATTTAAAGTTTCTGTTATGCCCTCTAATTCCTTATTTAAAGATATTTTATTAAATTCTCCTGTAAAAAAATCTACAGTCACATATGGGTCTGTATCATTTTTTGCATCCAGACTATTCTGTATGGATTCTCGAACCAACAAATCTAAAATAGGCATGTTATTATTTTGTATCAATTTTAGTAATGAACTCCCCGACTGGGTCATTCTACCAGGTTCAGCAATTTCAATTTTCATTTGTTCCCTCCAAGTCACCTTCGTCGTCAAACGGATTATTTTGCATATGTATAGATACAGTCGCTGTATAATCTGTTCCGCGCTTTCCACCCGGAATATTCATACAAATACCTACAATATCCTCAACCGAATTTAGATCTTCTCTCGTATCAGAGCCTTTTACCGCTTTTGAATCTTTATCTATTACATAAACAATCAACTGTGGAGTTGAATCTAAACCAGCTAAACTTCTAATCTCTTTTGCATATTTTGATTTAAAATCCTTAACCTTGCTCACAATCTCTTGCGGCTGTCCTTCCAAATCTATATCAGCTATAATATCTTTTGGATCCCTTAAAACACCAATATTTATTACCGTATCCGATTCATTCTTCAATTTCTTCCTTGTACGGCTTACTTTTTTTACCGGACCTACTGGTGAATTCCAAACAGAACCACTACCTTTTCCAGCCAAAATAATATTCCAATTTTCAAGTTTCCCTTCTGCTGAAATTTTTTCAATCCAAGCAATAACAGAAGCTATATCATTGAAAACTCCTAATCTCGAATTAAATTTGTACTCTTCAAGATATTTTTTCACCAAAGAGAATTCAACATTCCTCCAAATAAAAGAATTTTCCGCATGTTGATTGCATTCTTTTCGTTCTTCCGGTTGTCCTAATGAAGCAATAAACTTTTCAGTCTCAACAATGTTATGTTTCAGCACTGCTACATCATTATCAAACAAATATGTCTGATTAAAAGAGCCACTGAAATCCATATCTGTTGCTTGTGCGCTCTGCATTCTGTTTTTTGCAGTTATACGTATAAAACTTGCTTTAGGAGTATTTTTCACTCTTGGTCCATAATTTGCTGGACTCTTTCCTAAGGTGTCCATTTCATGTATTTCATCACGTAACTCCTGATCCAGCGCTGCAAGAAATTTAAATTGATCATTTGTCTTAGATGTAATCCATAATCTCGGCAACAACTCATACCCTTTTCTGTATCCAAACCATCTCCCCATTTGCATAAGTGTATCCGCCTGACTGACAGAACGAAGAAAAAATGTGCTGATAAGTCCTTCAATTGTTAAACCTCTGGACAAAGTTGCTCCACCCACAACAATAAACGCCGGTGCTGGTGTTGGCATATTATCAGCCGTAGGATATGCCAATCTGACATACATTCCATCGTCGGTAATTCCATTATTCTTGCAATTATCAATACACATATGAATTCCTTCGTGATATGCGAACTCATCGTCCTCATCCAATGGAATATTAGTTGGTTCTTTACTCAACAAAATTGTAATTTCCTTACGTATGTCCTCAAATGAAGGATATCTGTTTATTTCTTCATCCTTCCTATCGTATTGTGGATATTGTTCTCTAAACTTTTCAAATGTAAATTGACTGGTTTCTGTATTCCATACTTTTTCACATCTTCTAATCATCTCATCTACATCTTTGCTCACAATCCAATCTCTGACCGCTTCTGCAATATTCTGATGATGATCAGTTTTCTGACTTGTATGTATCAGCATACTAATCGGCTTTCCGTATCCCCATATTCTCATACAGGCTACGCCACACAGAAACCAGCATATAGCATCCTGTAACGCAAGCGGAACATACGGGGATCCTTCTTCATGAATTTCTTTGATTGCCTGAAGATCATCCTCATCAATAATTCTCACGATATCTAAACCATCATAATCATAATCCCCACCCTCAAGTCCAAATATCTGTTGTGGTCCAAAATATTCCTTTGACACGCTTAATGTTGATATAAAATTTCTAGGATATAACGAATCTTCTCCAGCCTCATTTAATATATTTGCATATGGCGTGGCTGTATATCCAATATAATTCATCGCCTTATATTTATTACTGATTTCCTGCGATTTCTCATTTCTTCCATTTACCAAATCTCTTATCAATCTATTAATTGTTCTAATCGTTGAACTATTAACATTTGCTGTGTTAATACCAGCCTGGTCAGCCTCATCATCTATAACCAGTATCTTCATCTGTTTTTGTTTATTACCATCAGATTGCAGCCATTGTATAAGCCCCCTAAGTCTTCCCGGATTTTTCAGACAAACTGTAAAATATCTCTGTTTTGACGTTTTATCAAAGTGCAAATCCTGTGTCCTTTGTCCTAGCATTGGTTTTTTAGATAAATGCTCTAAACCATTCCAATTGAGATTGCCCTGACAATTTAAATCATTTAATAACCGGTTTTGTGTTTGTTGTCTAAGATTTTCGATGGTTCCAGATAAAACTATAAACATATTCCATCCCCAGTCAGCCGCCATAGCCATTAAAGCTGCCATATTTGCAGTTTTTCCAGACTGAACATTACCAATAACCAATCCCTTAACTGGTTTCATTTCGGTTGTGTCACTGCTCAGTCTCTTCAAAATCTTTAATGTAGTTCTCTCCATCTCATCAACGATTTCTTCTTTAAAACCACCCTTAATCAATTTTTTTCTATATAACTGCCATGCGGATTGTGGATCTGCTGGTACCGTAACATCATTATCTTCGCCTTCACCCATAATCATAGCCTGACCACTAAGATAATCTATAACCTGTGTCTGTTCTTCTGCCTCTTTTTGTAAGCGAACGAGTTCTTTCCATTCACTGCAACTAACTTCTTTCCAAAAATTCAATAAGGACTGTTGGGTTAGGAATTCTGATAATCCTTCATCATTACCACGCCCCGCATAATCAATCTCTTCCCACTTCATGTTACGATTTCTCGCATTACGAATCCATTCTCTGTGTTGATCATATTCAGGCAAACCAAAATTAGACATATGCATTCCTCCATTGGTACATTTGAAATTTTATCGACAATTTTTTACCTTTTCCATAGCCCTATTATAAAACCAGAGTTTTATATCGTCAACTTTGTTTTTTACTTTTCAGGGAAATGTCTCCAATCAAAATTTCCAATCAATAAGCCCCTATATTAACAGAGGGCACGCCTATCGTGCCCTCTCTCTGCCTCCATCATTTCTTTCCATAACCAGCTCTTGCTTCATCTCCAATGTCTTTTCATAAATAACCTGATAATCTTCAAATATCTTATCCTCATCAGAAGTATCAACTCCACATGCCTTACAAACAGCACTATAAAGCTGAATATTGTATGAATTATTATCTGGCTGAAACTGTAACATCCTTGCCTTCTCGACAACAGACAAATCATCAAAAGAAGTTCCTCGGTGTTTAATCTCATCCAATACCTCTTCTGTTTTGTTTCTGACAACCAATTCACACATGCCCTTATAAAGCAAATCCGTTTCTTCTAGAAGTTCATCCACATCTGCCATATGCCCCATATCCAGAAACTTCATCTTTACAATAGACCTAACTGTGTTGTAACTCTTCAGTTCCCCGAATCCATACGTCTGAGCCTTTTTCAAAGGTGTCATCTTTTTGTACGCCTCATAGCCGCCTTTATCATTTGACCGATCACCAACATATTTCTCCACAATATTCGCTTCACTGCCAACTCCTACTGTTGCATTCATGGTATCTTCTGCTGAAATCTGCTCACATACCTCTACGCCTAGCGAAGTATCATAATCCTCCGATTCATCCATCACTGATATACCATCCATATCTATATCAGACACTGCATCATTAACAGATAACACAATATCTTTCTCCTCCGCATACGGGTACTCCGGTACCTCTATTGAATTCCGAATCTCATCTTCAATAGTTGAAAAATCCAGCATTGAAAACTTCTTATACTCTTCTACACAACCTTCAGCAATCCTCAAATTCTTATTAAGCGTTTTCTTCTCCGTCTTAAGTTTGTCCAATTCCGCCTGTACTCCCATATGCCAGATCTGGTAATCACGAATATCCTCCTCTGTTTTACAAGTGCGTTTTCTTACTCTGTTTTGCTGATATAATTCCTGCTGACGCTCAGAGATTTTCTCTACATCCCGCTCTCCCAGAACCTGATAAGTCACAAGTCCCTCCACCGTCTTGATATTGTTATTCACAAGGAAAAGATACTGTTCCTGCAACTGATTCATACGCTCCAGTTCCTTCGCAAGATATGCAGAATGCTTATCAAATCGACGCTGTTCCACCATTCTCGCCTGGTAGATTCTGCGGTAATACTTCATCTGAAAATCAGTTATTCCACGTTTATGAATTGCCACAGTATTACCCACAACAAATATAGGACGGGTAAAAGGCATATCCAGGTAAAATCGGAATTTTTCTTCCGAAAAGCGTTCATCCAGCTTATCCAGTTCATGATACCATTTACCACCCGGAACCTTTACCGAAAGGTACTTCCCATACTCAAACTGATACCCGATTCTCTTCATCAGGAATATAAAATGGTCAAAGCTTCCCGCCTGACTCTGACAAAACTCTGCATCTGCCAGAATCATTTTGCGAAAGCATTGTTCACGCTCCCATTCCTTCCTTGATAAATTCTTAGGCTCCTTTACGTACTCAGCCGGCACAATAGACAGTCCATACTCTTTACATAATCTGTTTGTAATCGGCTGCATACGATGCTTCCCATTCCCCTTTTTTACATTCATGCTTCATACCTGTCTCAAAGCTGACACTATTGAAAACAATGTGCCCATGCATATGCTTTTTATCATTATGCACTGCATATACTGCCTCATATTTATCCTTCAGATATTCCTGCGCAAAACGTGCCACTATATCCAGTGCCTGTTCCTCTGTCGCTTCTCCCGGCGCAAAGGAAATGATAATGTGATATCCCTGTCGTTTATCTGTTTTTCCGAAAGTAACCTTCGTATCCATCATCTGCTCAAAGGCTGTATCCGGCAGGCAGTTTATACTGCCCACCAGAACATTTTCCTCTGTTTTCTCCGGATTCTGAATATATGAAAGAGCATTCTTAAGATGTGCCGCCGGATTCCCAGTATGTGCCTCATTCAGGCACTGTATCTTAGTGATTGCCATACCGTAAGCACCTCCTGCGTCAGCATCTTGACATCCTCCAAATCCTGCTTAACAGAAAGGATATCACTCGCGTAACCATATCCCTGGGTATTTACTACCTTCGCAATCTGATTCACATTGGTAGCAATTCCTGTTATCTGTCTGATAAAATTTCCTCTGTCTGTCGCAAAAGATGCATCCATATTTCCGCCACCACGTACCAGATTGCGTAAATATTCACTGATATTCATTCCAGCCTTCTGCGCCCCATCTTCCAGCAGTCTCTTATCTTCCTCCGACAACTTAAAAGAAACCTTATATAGCTTTTTGTTAGACCTGTATCTTCTGTTTCCATCTGCCATACACATAACCTCCGATCCTCAAAATTAATCTCATCAAATTTTCACTTACCATGCTCATGGCTGTGACCTCCTTTTTCAATTCTTCTTTAGAACCTGCTTCTGTTGCTGTTCACTTGTTTTACACCTCACACTTCGTGCTCGGTGTATTTGTCGCTCACAGTATCCATCCTCATGCAAGCATGCCCTGAATACTGTTCGCTTGTTTTGCAAGATTCGGGAAAGGTCGGACCTTTCCCCGAAAAAAATATAATTGCTGACCGCAATTACCATTTTTTCGTCTTGGCAGGAGCTCCTGCACCCAATATATGGCACAAAATATGTGCCAAAATATCGACAGCAAACCATTCGCCAACCGGCGTCAGTTTGCCGTCAGATATATTTATTTTATATATGGTTGACGTCAATTGTGCTTTTGCTGTCGTCAATTCGACGTCGTTTGCTCATCTTCCTAATCATCATTCAGTCCTTTTAGAAAATCGAATGTCTGACTTGGAAGAATGACTTCATTACCAGTTACAGGTGCTGTATTATCCTGTGGAACATCATGCGTTGATGCTAAAGCAGGTGTTGGTGATGCTGGCCTTTCCGCTGTGGCAACTCTCGCCTCATACTCCACAAGTAACTTCTCAATTTCCGGCTTCAATGCCCCAACAATCTCTCCTGCAAGCTTACTTATACCAACATCTGACATACCAAAGGACCTGGCACCTTCTTCCCCGTACACTTCTTCATAAGCCAGTTCAATGCCACGCTTAATTAGCTCCGTCTGATTTGAAAAGCTTCCATCCACAAGCATCCTGTCCAGCTTTTTCAAAATGTTTGCATCCGACTGGCGGTCCACATAGAGACGGCAGCCAAGCCGCCTCTCTCTAAATCCCATTACCATGTGTACCACCTGCCTTTATGCCATCTGTTTCGCAAGAAACTCATAGCCCTTTGCATTGGCTCTGACATCCGTCACATAAGAAATGTTATCCCCATGTTTTCCAAATCTCTCCATTGCCTTTGCTCCACCACCCACATAAATGATGTTGGTAAATTCCGTATCGTGCCCATTCTCTTTCAGAATTCCTTCCACTCTTGCAACAAACTTTTCAAGTGCCTCGTCCATAATCCTTGCATATTTCTCCGGATAATTGTTGCTAAAATTACTGATATAATCTGTAATCACATTCTCCGAAATCTCCTTGCCAAAAACCTCACTGCTTCTGCTTTTGATTTCCTGAATAACAGAAATCATGGACTCTGTGAATGTCTCGCATTTGCTTTCCACTGGAACGCCATCCTTAACATGCATAATATCAATCGTCCAGGAACCAACATCCACAATCAGATATTCACCCTTCATACTGCCAAGCCTGTCTGCCACTGCTGCATAACACTGCGGAAATGCCAGCACATTTTCAATTGTAAAGTCATATGCCACATCCTCAAACTTAAAATGCACCGGCTGATTTCCACGTTTCAGATACTTCACAAACTGCCTCCTTACCATTGCAAACTGTTTTAAAGGAAGTCCGACTCCAAGCACCACTCTGGCACCATTTGGAATATTCCCTGACTGACATTCCTTTGCCAGTGCCGCAAGTGTCAACAGATAATAATCATCATCCGCAAGCTTACTGTCCTTCACACTGTTACGCTTTTCTCCAATCTTATAAAATGCACCATCATAAACCAGTGTATTAGCCTGGAAGGTAGGCTTTACCGCCTGCCTTTCCACACCGTTTTCAAACACATGGTTTGATGTTTTCATCAAGTGATTTCCATGGTCAATGCCCACATAATAGATTCTATTTTCTTCCATAAACTCATGCCTCCTTTCTCTGTGTCTCCGCCTGTTCAAACGCGATATTTTCCTTTGCATGTTCCAGGCGTACACGCTTGTTGTAATCAATTGTTGCAAACAAATCCTCTGTTACAATCTCATCTGCCGTCATTGCCGCCTGCATATTTTCCTGAAATGTTACCTGAAATCCTTTTTCCTCCAAAGTATGCAAACCAATGCCTCTTACCTTGCTTATTCCCTGTAAAACAGTGTCATACAGTTGCCATGCATAATTCTCATATTCTGCTGCCTTATCAAAAAGTACCCCTTGCATAAAATACTTGTTATACAGATAACGGTCATTCTCCATCAAAACTCTGAGATAACGGTGTCCGTACTTTCCAAGGCTTGCATAACTCTCTGGCTCCGACTCTCCAAAAATCGGATAAAACAATCCATCCACCTCTTTGTACTTAATGCCACACATTTCTGCAATTGTAGGTACTGCAGTCACCTTTACCTTTTCTTCCATAAAAGCTCCTTTCTGCGTCTTACGCCTTAAAATTATTGTTATTTACCTTAACGCCGGCTTGCGGAGAGTTACTGCTCTCAAATGTTCTGCCATGCAGAAAAACCTCCTTTCTCAATGCCTCTTGCGAAGCTATGTATCAAAACTGTCCACGCCTGACAGTCAAATCATCTATGACATCTGAACTCATAAAAATCACCATTTACTCCTTTATGGATACCAGCGTAAGATATTGCAAAATATGGTTCTGTCTCCAATGCCATCATCTCTGCAATATAATTTGCAATTGCATCCTCTGAACCAAGCAATTCTCCGGAAATGGTTGATGCCTTACTTAAATCTGCCTCAACAAATACGCTGTAATAACTGTTCTCCAATCCGTCATATGGATAATACTCATCGTATTCCTCCTGGGTTATCTTTCCTTCTGTAAGCATCCGGTCAAGATTCTCCCAGACAAGTATTTTTCCATATGCTTTGGTCTTTTCGATGGCCAGTGAAACAACATATTTCGGATCATAAGCAACAAATTTGTCATCCACGACATCTTCCTTTGGTTTTTCCTCCGAAACATCTGTAGAAGGACAATTTTCAGCAGTTGCTTCGGTTGTTTCTTCCTCTTTTGCTGATGAAGCTTCTACCGACACTACTGTCTCTTCTTCCGCCCCCTTCTTATCCGGAACTGTTTTAGGAATCTCCGTTTCATGGCTCGAGATATCAGCTACAACAGTCTCCTCATCGTGCACTACAGAATTTTCGGTATCTGAAAAACTTGTATCAGATATATCCTTATTTTCTGTATTCTCTGATTCATCTACCGCTACAATATCAGATGCACTCGTTTCCATTGTAGTTGCCAAATCATTCCCCACCGACTGACCACAACCTGAACATCCGACTCCAATAACAATCACCGATAAAGTTGCTAATAAAAATCTCTTCTTCATATCAATCACCAATCCTTTCCACCCATCGGGAGCCACCCGAAAAAAGGGTATAAAAAATAAGACCATATTGACTTCAATATGAAACCGATTAAATCTCCGATTCTCTGTGTCAATTTAGTCCTATCAGTAAAAATACCTGTTAAGTTTTCCCGTCCGGAGCCAATCCGGACAATTATCACACGGAAACGTCTAGGACCAGGCTTCCGAAACCCTTGTAAATCCTAGGTTTCTTCCACCTGTCACAAATATACCACGTTCCCCAGTCGCAGAAATCAGTAAGGCTCTGTCCTCTCCTGCCTCATAAATTTTTCGCAGATTATTAATAAATCCAACTTGCATTGAATTTGGCTGAAGCCGATAAATCTCCAATGAAGGAATTTCTGCCTGCCGTGCAATTTCTTTTTGCTTCTGAATAATTTTATTTTTCGTATAAAGCGCACTATATGCATCGATAAACTGTTCATAAGGTAAAGCCTGCTCGGCATTCCAGAGCTGATTAAATTCATCCAATATGGTATGCGTATACTCGCCATCTTCTGTAGAAACAATCTTGGTATTCCATTCCCGATTCGTTGTAAGTGCTGTAAGTGTCATATTGGAGCTTCCAACAATAATCTGATAGATGTCTTCTTTTTTGAAAATATACCCCTTGGTATGGAAACCATCTTTGGGACCTTCTGACATGAACATTTTAAGCTCAATATTTTTAAAATTCGCCAACCTCTTGAGAGCTTTCGGTTCACTGAATATCAGATAATCGGTTGTAAGGATTTTACCTGGGATCCCGCGTTGCTCCAGTTCACGTAAAGTCTGGAGAAGAGGTGTGATTCCACCTTGAGTGATAAAAGCTACACTGATGTAAAATTCATTGCATGACAAAAGCTCATCCTCGATGGATGAGATTACTTTTCGTCCTTCTTTATAATTGTTGGATACAAACTGTGGCTTATAGGCCAGGTTGGAAGTGATTGCCTGGTCAATGAAAGCGGTTTGTAGACCTTGAGTTAGTTGCTGGATTTTATCGTTAGTCATTTGAGTGTTACTCCTGAATGGAAATTGTTAAATTCATCCATATTATTTTTTGTTGCTAATTATCTTCATTTTTTATAATCCATTTGCCAAAGCGTTTTCCACCTACTCTGACAAGAATTCCCTTTTCTTGCAGTTTGGGAAAAATTCTTTTTATTGTTCCTAATGAAATGCCAGTTTTTTTCTGAAGTTCGCTTTGTGGAATAGATGGATTTTCTTTTATCAACTGAATAATCTCTGACTCATCTTTTGTTCCAAAGTCGCATTTTAAAGTCGCATCTTTATGCTTTTTTGTTTCAAAGTCGCACTCTAAAGTCGCATCTTTAACCTCCAAAGTTGCACTTACTGCTTTGGCATTTGAACCATAATCGTAAGAATAATTTTCATCCAATGGTACAATGATTCGAAATACATCACCCTCTACAAATTCAGGCTCTTTCCCTGAATAAAATTTGCAATACTTAAATAATATACGAACTCCTGATCCAAGCTGGTCAGCATAACCGATATTCCTGAAAAACGATGCTATAAGAGGATTTTTTGGATTTGGTTCCAGATTATCTACTGTGATGAAACCTTCCTTTGTTGCACGATTCGCATTTTCCACATATATTCGATCTTTCTCAATCACAAACTTTGCTGTATATCTGCTTGTAAACTCCCGGTGCATCAACGTATTACTGATCATTTCTCTGACAATTGTATTCCGGAGGCTTTTGTTTACCGTATCTTCAAGGAAGAACTTGTCCGGCAAATTTTTTCTTCCAAAATCAAGGAGCTGGCTATAACTTTCAATTAGGTTTGTCTTAATAATTTCCCGATCATCGTAACGATCTACATTGACTTTTCGCACAAGTGCATCGGTCACATAAGTCGGTGCAACATTTAAAATTACATCGTCTTTTCCTAACAGCATAATTGCTGCTAAATTGAAACCCTCTTCTCCGGTAACGATATCTCTACCGTATAATCCTGCACTTTTCAAAAGGTCCAGATCATCCATTGCTGTCCAAGGATGCTGACCACCCGCATGATTCTGTGCCATAATACGAATCTTTGGCAATAGATCTAATCTTAAGTCTTCCATTTTGGCATAAGGATAGATCTTCTTTTCTGTAAAAATATTCTGCTTACGAATATACATCTGTGCAATTGCACTGGTAGATGTTATTTTTACATCCGCATCATCCACACGGTCATAGATTATTTTTTTGAAGCTGTGAACCTCTGCACTAGGCGGAATATGAACATGAATGATCGTATGATTTTCATCATATTTTATAATTTTCGGTACCAAATATATCGTTGGTGAGAATAGTGTAGGATTGCTGATAACCTTAATAAAGTTTTTCACCATATCAGGAGCTGCTTTTTCTGGTATTCCTACTACAGTCCCATCGTCCAATATTCCCATGAAAAGATCGCCACCAAATCTGTTCAGAAATGAGCAAACTGTCTCATAGGTATCATTTTCAATTCCATTTCCACAGCGTTTGAATTCAACCGCTACAGTTTCACCAATTGTAAGAATGGATTGTAATTTTTTAATTTCCATTTAGCACCTCATTCTAATGCTTAAAATTCATCTACCAATTTAACATTTTGTTGTACTATTATCAAACTTTTTTATTTGTGCAATCAATATCTTGTTGTTTCAGATAAAAGCTACTTTGGGACTTGAAAGTATCCGATTTTTGAAACAATTAGATTTCAAAAATAGAATACCTCTGTATTATTGTTGTCGAATACATCTTCTGCAAAAATGGATAAGCATAAAGCGTTTCTCATTCTTTTGCATCAAATATTTTCAACTACATTAGCAAAATAAGAGGGATAATTACTTAATAACGATATTATTTTTTCTTTTTTTAACTTTACAGAAATAACAATCTCATCTGTTGAAATTCCTTTGTTCCCAATAATATCAGTTATCTGTTTAGCAAGAATTCTATCATTAAAAATTTTCTCACATATAGAAATCGCTGTTTTTGTATTAACACCGTAACGCAATGCTTGTTGCAATAATTTAAGTGCATCTATATTCACACATTCAGCATCAACTAAATCTATTATGTTCCCCACCAAAAAACTCATTTGGTAAGACAAGTTATACTGACATAACTTCTCGATATAATAGATTTTTATTTTATATTCTTCGTGCATCTGCTCGTATGAATCGCCATGAATCCATGACAAAGCAAATCCTTTTTTTAAATTCAAAGAAGGGTATACTTCTCTAAAAAGATTTTCTATTAAATCCAATAAATCTTTAGTGATTCGTTTTTCTATATTGATACTATTATCTTTGATCCATTCGATAATCTTATCCGCATCTGCCATAGAAATCATAGTTCCTGTATACTTTTTTATATCGCCAATTTGCTTTTCTATTTTTGAATCAATAGCATCGAAAAGCTGTCTTAACAGCGTTTTCTCTTCTTTGGTCGCTAAATAAAAGGCCAAAGTATTCTCTAGTAATTTGTTTGAAACCTCATGTAAAAGATCTACTGTTTGCGCCAAAGGATGATATGAAAGGAGATAGATTATTTCATTTTCTATTGAATCCATAGAAACTTTATAAGTACATAATTGTTCAAAAATGTCTTGTTTATAATAGCTTATATTATCATTTTTATTTATTTCATTTATCTCCACTAAAAGTTTATTTAGAAGTTTATTTGTCCAATTGTTATCATGTATATTTTTACAAATATAATTAACAATTTCGGTACCTGATAACTTCACTTTGTAATTCACTGAATAATCCCTAACAATATTTAATATTGCACTTCCGCATTCTTCTACAGTTGCTCCATTAAACAATCCTTTAGTATCTTGCCATTTGTAATATCCGCTTCCATGTCTGCGTTCATCATAAAGTTTGCTTTCCGTTACAATAATATTCCCCTCTGTATAAACGCCAGATCTTCCTGCCCTTCCAATAAGATTTTGAAAATTTCTTACTGACAGCTTTGCTGACGCAAAATTGGTTCCTGTAATCAAAAGATATTTTATTGGAATATTCACACCTTGGGCCAAAGTTGATGTACAAGCCACCGCTTTAATTTTATTTTTCTTATAAGCATATTCTGTAGCAATCTTTATCCCGTTAGGAAGTGATGAATAATGAGGTAAAATACCATGCTGAACTGTTTGAGTGTATATATAGTCTTTACCATAATATTCTTTAAACAGTTTATAAAATCTGGATAATTCATCAATATCTGAAGTGCCCCTGATTTTTTCTAAAGAACAGCCATGCTTATCTAATTCCTTTAATCTTGCAAAAAACTTTGGTATGGATCTTTTTTTGAGAAAAATAAATTGCAACTCCACCAGATTTGCAAAGAATATTGGTATAATATAATGCTCGGTCTTGCGAATTTTCTGGAAAGAACCTTTCTTTACGTTCTTTCCCTATTAACTTAAGTTTTTGTGTTTTATATGTATGTGGGACGAAAAAATCCTCTTCATCTTCGGCAGGTGTGTAATAATGAAGCTGTTTATTTTTATCAACAAATCCTATTGCCTTAGGTGTCGATTTAATGGTTGCATCGTATGCTAATACTCCATTATCTCCAAATAACCATTTTACAATCTCATTGGCATTTGGGAGTACGGCAGACATAAGAACTAACTGTTGTTTTGGGATTAATCCCAATTTAATATCTGTGATAAGTAATTCATATAAAGAACCTCTACTCTTATCATCAAACATATGGCTTTCATCAAAAATATATAAATCTAAAGATTGAAGATATTCATTATCATGATGGAAAATGTATTGTAACTTTTCTGGAGTACAGACAAGAATCTGCTTTTCAGTATTTCCTAATAACATGTTTATAAAGTCATCTTCTAATACATCAGAAAATTGATTTATTGATACTTCCTTAGGAAAAGCCATTTTCATATCATATGTAATTTCATTACATAAAGATCTCAATGGAGCCACTATTAGAGCTTTACTTCCCCGTTTAGCCAGAAACATAGACCAGATAATAAGCTCAATACTCTTTGTTTTTCCAACACCGGTAGGGAGCTGTACTATAGCATTTTTACCTTGAAGTATCTTTGATATTCCTACCAATTTTTGAGATGCCCATAAAAGATTTATAGACGATTTTCTTTCAAAATATACTTCCCAATTTTTTATGTCAAGTGCGGAATACATAGGCAATAAAATACGTGCAGAAGCATTACTAATCACTTTAGTTACTGCACAAACAATTTCTCCCCAAAACCAGGTCTGTGGTGAATACGAAGCATATATATATTCTCTATATTCCTTTACAATTTGCAAAAGTTCATTCTTATTTCCATCTTTCCAAAATTTTACAATAGCTTGAACGATTGTAAAATTGGAATTTCTCATGGTTTTACCCGTGAAAGCCAACGAAAACAGTTCATAAAGACATTCTTGTGAATCATCCACAATCTGATTAATGTTAACCTCTTTCCAAAGGACCTTGGCACTTCCAAAATTATTCATAAAAAAATAGGCAGTTGCTCCAGATAATGCAAAATCTGCATCATGAATTATTTGTTCACGAGATTGGAAAGCAGCATCGTAAAAGTCTGAACAGTAGTGTAAATTTCTATATGCTGTTTTTTCGTTTAAATTCTTATTCTCATTAATAGCCTCAGCACATTGAGAAATTGTAAGTACTGTCGGATAAGCTAAATCCCTATAATTAAGAGGAAAGCTAGGCCATTCTTTTTCAGGCACCTCGTATTCTAATAGTTTGACTTTTGCCTTTTGATACTTTAACATTAAAGAAGATTTGCTATTTTTCATTTCACCTCACACACCTATCGTATATTTTATGTGCCAAATCCATTAATTTTTTTCCGTGAACATAATAAATACCGGCATCACCCTTGAGACGTAGTTCGTCGCCAACTATTTCTGGTATTATCTTTTTAGTACTCTTATCACCAACTATTTTGGGTATTTCCTCAAGACTAGACATACCGGCAGCATAGTTTTCTAACTTATAGTCAACTAAGTTCTTTTTCTGAAAGCGTAAAATATCCTTAGCTTCATCCTGTCTATTCATTCTCTTAAGCTTTTTTCGCATATAATCCAAAGATTGTGATAATCTGTATTCATCCTTATTAGCATCTATTACTGCTTTTTCAATAACTTCTGTAGTAGTTTGAGTTAATCCGGCTTTAACTTCCAATGTAACAAGCATGTCTTTTTTGTCTGGTGTCTTATCTGGATTGTTAAATTTATAACCAATAACATCCGTACCATGTTCGGATACAGTCTTACCAGACATATTATCCATTCTACAACGTGGCACTTCAAAATCATATACGAACTCCAACAAATCTGAAAATAAGATTTCGCTTATACCATTTGAGCGTGCAGTTCCAGCCATTTTATTTTCTCCCCTCTGAGGAATAATATACTGCTTTAGATACTCCTCTGGAGTCATATCTAACTCATCACAGCTCTCTTTGAGATCTTTATCTGAAATATAATGCTTTCTTATATGAACAGCCCACGCATCAACTATTTCTTCATCATCTGTATAATCCAATTTATAACATTTAATTCGTTCTCCATTATCTAAAAAGACGCCATCTTCCTTTATTAACCACGTCAAATATGTTGGTCTTTCCATTTTTCCCTCAACAGTAATTTTTTATCTACATAATTTGTTCAAATCAACATCTATTCCTACATCTTTCATATTGTTTCCAAGTTGCATCTTCCATGCACCACTTGAATCCATTATTGTATATACAACTCCGCTTATGTCCCCAGGTGTCTCAACATCTCCCTTGACAAATGCACAAACTCTACTTCTTCCAAGTTTTCCGATGAGATATCCATGCTCAAAAACAACATTTTGTCTTGCTCGATACTTTTCCGTCTTAGCATCGTCATTTTTTGATCTTCCCAAATCACATTCAGTATATAAAACCACAGCAAATGCTACATCTGTATATTTTTCAATTTTTTCAATAATTGTCCGTCCACCATCAGGTTGCTCATGCAAAATGATGGCTTTAAATCCAGCCTTTTCTAATGTCCTAGCCATTTCTTGCTTAGCCTCGTTATCATGTCCATGAACAATAAATACCTCATTACTAATATGCATATTAGTACTATTCTCATTTTGCATATAACCACTCGATTGATTCTTTTTCGGCAGATTAACTGCAGGATATTTTAATGCTATGTAGGTCTCCATTTTGTTCATCAACTTTTTCAAATTATACTTCAATGTTTCTCCAGAAATATTTGGATCATAAAAATGCTGTTCGGGAAAATACTGATATAACCCTTTTCCAAAATCCGCAATTATTGAATCATACTTTCCCGTTATTTCATCATAAACATTTCTTCCATAATCCTCGTCATTTGGATTCTCTAAAAATGCTTTGCATCTATTAATATCTTCCGATAACATTTTTGCTATTACTCTATTTCCCATTGTATTTCCTTCCTCACAGACTTTTTCTCCTTCATATGTAGGTTTCAAAATATATGCCCAATTTTCTAACGTACTTACATCAAGCTTCTTCAATAGACCTTTATATATAAGAGCATCAATTTGAGTTTGCTTATATTGGGGTGAAGATACAGACACTTCTCCGCCATTTATGTCTATATCGGTATATATTTGTTTTAAAATTTTTCTCAAGCTATCGTCAATATCTACAATCATTCTTACTTATTCCCCCTAACGCTTTATATACAATATCTTTGGTCTTCTGATAGAACACAAAATTAAAGTTACGCATAAACTTTATCGGTACTGCTTCAAAATCTACTGCTGATAATGCCTTCGACAATAATATTTCTTTTGTATCACTACTATTGCCTGGCATCCATTTTTTTCAATCAAAAACTTGGTAAAATAGTTTCCGCTTTCTTAACCCTTAATCATGCTCCTCTTCCCAATAATCATAAGCCTCGTCATATCCATCATCAAATTCGTCTTCCCATTCACCGCCAAAATCATTCGGATCGTCATAATCATCTACATCATACGGATCACTGTTCCATTTTGAAGAAGAATTTCCTTTACTGCCGGAATTACTATTTCCACCCGAACTCCATCCGCTTCCAGTGTTAGGAAGATATCCTCCGCTAGAGGTATGTGCATTGCTATTTTGATCCTCTGATTTTCTGTATACCAGCTCTTCATTAACAAAAACTCTTACATCATCATCGTCCCGGTTTAATGTATATTGATGAAGATTATCTTTTTTTATTGTGATATTGTTAATCCTGTTTTCATCGCCAATAAAGACGAGGACTGTTTTTCCCTTCTCTGTAACCTTATGCTGATATTAAGCTCCACCCTCATCACGATTATCTTTCATGCAGCATTCATCATTCAGTAATTTGATAAATGATTGGAAATTGCCATTTTTTGTTTCACGTTCGTAAATACTGTCAATTGAATCACTATAGTAGTCCAATACATAATATACACAATATTCATCTTGACCATAATCCCAGATGTTCCAATACTCATCAAAATAATCTCGGGTACAGGTGTCATAAGTCACTTTAAGATCTAACAGACCAGCATCTTGCATGTCCTCCTGAAGATTTTCAGCGTAAGAAACCATATATTCAGAAGCTAGTTTTTCAGCTTATTTTTGCTCTTTAACTTTCTGCTCCTCTTCGAGTTTCTTCTGTGCCTGTTCTTGCTCTTTTTCCAATTGCACCATTTTCATGCTTCCCCAAATGGCAACAAGTATTAAAATGGCGAAAGCAATGATGCCCATAGCCCATTTTGTTGCTTTCTTCATAAACAAATTTCCCTTCCTCATATCTTTCAGCTTATGCCACTAATAACAAAAATAAATTTGCCATTCATTGCCAAATCAATTTCTTATTTCTAACCAAAATTATATCATAAAACCATTAAAGTTTTTAGCTGAAATCAATATTTTTTTCTTTGTGTACATCGAGCTTTGTATTTAGGTTGCTACAATTTAAATACTCTTAAAATGCCCTGTCTATAATTGCTGTATGATGATTTTCCAGGCGAACCCATTCTGTTTCATCATTCAGAACTGCTTTATGACCGGTATGCATACTGCAACGTGTTTTTCCCCAGATTCTGGTTCCAATATAAATCTCATTATCCAGAGAAGCTTGCCTGTATATCAATATCTCCACGTATGTTACGACCGGCAATCGAGAAGGATTTGAACGATGGGCAAAGCTCAATGACCTGAAAGAAGCGGCTTGCACCTTCAACTATCTTTCCGAAAATAATCTGCTGAATTATGAAGACTTCCAACAGCATGTTTCTGACATTGATGCCTCTGTTAAAGCGGCTGATCAGAGAATAACACAAATCAACAGTGAGCTGAGCACACAGAAAGTCATTCAGAAACACTGTGATTCTTACCGGCTCTGCCGTAAGGTAATTGAAGATTGCAAATCTGCTAAGAATCCAAAAGCATACCGCACCAAGCATCAGGCAGAATACCAGCTCCACGATTCACTAAAAAAAGAGCTTCAGGATCTCGGCGTTACCAAAATCCCAAGCTCTAATAAAATTCAAAAGCGGATTGAAAATCTTGAATCTGAACAGACTGCTACCCTCCGGGAAAAACAAGAATTACAGAAAAAACAGAAAACCCTGAAGATCATTCAGCAGAATTTTACTGCGCTACTCGATGCTCCAGAGATCAGTTCAGACTTACTTCCGGCAAAAAGGAAACCTGTTTCTGTCACAAGAGATAAATAAGATTGCACTGGCAACTCGCTCATTTTCTTCCAAAACTTCCCAAGGTTTCAGCCCCTTTTCCTCCCAGGTGACACCATACGGTGCACCTCCGGAGGTGTTTGCCTTTGGGTTATACCAGTTATATAACGAAACGAAAAGACCGGGATTTCCCGATCTTCTCATATTATTTATGGACTTTTCTTTTACAAATACTAAATATGACTAAGGATATTCCCATTAAAGAAAGCCACATAATTACATTCGTATCATCTCCCGTTTTTACATTTGGAGTATGACTGCTATTATCACCTGATGGTTCTTCTGAAACTGGCGGTGTATTCGTGGTAATTGGTGGTATCGATTCATTTTTAAATTTAGGCTCTGCCGTTACATTCCAGATGATCTGACCGTCATAATTCCCCGGAACTGTTATGATAAAAGGTTCACTTTGATATACTTGATTGCCAATTTGTGTTTTTTGTGTCTGGATAAAAAGATACACTCCTTTTTCCAGATCCCTGTACATAACTTCTCCGGCTGAGTTGGTCTTTCCGAACATTCCTTTGATGTTGTTATCCTGTATATATTTTTCCAGTTTTTTTGCAGCTTCTGCCTGATCGGAAGAATCATCAAAATCAAATATGACTCCAGACTTTGCAAACTCACTCACTAATGCCCATGAATTATTTTTATATGTTCCAACCTGATACATCGTAAATTCAGTATTACTTAGCTTATATACCGTGGTCTCATCTTCAACAGTTGCTTTTAATAATATACTTCCCAAATCATTCGCAGACACAGGTAACGGAATGAGGAGTAAAAGCATACACATCACACTTGCCATACACATATATATTCGCTTACGTTTAATTATTCTGCTCATGTTTTTTCTCCTTCCTGCGTTTATGATATTTAATGCTCACCCATATGATGATGAAAGCAATAATTCCACCAATCAATAGAATCAAATTGAATGGAATTGTACGCTGAAGACCTACTTCCTCATCTATCTTCTGTGCCTCTTCATACGGAATTCTAGTGCCACGGACAAGCAGTCTGTGCGTGTTAACTGCATAAGGAGTGCATGTGACCAGTGTTACATAATCCTTGCCCTTTTCAATCTGTAAAGCATCTGTATCTGATGGCAATACTGTAAGAATCTGATCCACCTGATAGGCAAAGGTATGATGAAGAACTTTAATATAAAATACATCTCCAACCTCCATCTTGTTCAGGTCGGTGAATATCTTGGCATTCGCAAGTCCCCGGTGTCCGGATAATACCGCATGACAGCTCTCACTACCTATCGGAAGCGAGGTATTTTTCAGATGTCCTACCCCTGACTGCAGTACTTTTTCAGATGTTCCATGATAAACTGGAAGGACAACATCAAGCTTTGGAATATCAATATATCCCATCATTCCGGTATCATCAATTTTCAAAAGATTGTTATACACATCATCTTCTGTCTGGTTTTCATTGCTTTCTGAAAATGGATCTGCTATGGAACCAATTCCGATCAGGCTTTCGTTATATTCCTGTGCCTGCTCGATCATTGCATTCTCCTGTTCTTCCGACAAATGAGAAACTTCCTGTTCATAATCTGTAGCAATCGTTGTGCTATTCATCTGATTGATGTAATTGCTCACTACCGGATACAGGATTAAAGAAAATGCCGCCAGATATCCAATTCCTCTTAGTATTTTCACTATTTTTTTCATAATACCTTTCACCTTTTGTCTGTTTTTTCTGAAATACCCAGTCCACACTGGATATTTCAGAAAAAGCAGACATCCTCCCGGTGCAATACCGGGAAGATGAACTGTCTTTTTATCTATTCTTAAACTTCAGAATATCTTAGTTGTTTGCTTTCTTTTTGCCAAAAGCTTTGCTTGCTGTTAATGCACCGAAAAGAACGATACCAGCCAGTGTTACCATAAGGGCACCCTTGCTACCAGTAGATGGAAGCTGTGCACCTGTTTTGTTTTCTACAGCTACTTCTGGGGAATCAGTTGTATTTTTGATATCAGAACCTGTTGTTGTATTTCCATTGTATTTGTAATCTACTTTATAGCTTTCAAGTTTTCCATCAGTATAAGTTGCAGTAATCTTAACCTCGATATCGCTGAGAAGCTTGTTGTATCCTTCTGGTGCTTTTGTCTCTCTTAAGTAGTAAGTTCCGGCATCAAGACCTTTTACAAGAACTTTACCGTTGGTACCAGATACAATTATATCGGATTTGAAACCTTCTTCTGCAGCTTCCTCAGGTGTTGCCACACGGTATTCACCATCAGTTACTTTTTTAATGTTAACCTTGTCTCCAGCTACTTCACTATTTGCTTTGTAAAGCTCGAATTCTGCATTTTCAAGTCCAGTCTTATCATCTTTATTATTCTGATCTTTTAAATAATATTTGAAGATTGTGAAATTGAAAGTATGTACATCTACGATGCTTGGTTCAGATTCACCTTTGTTGTCTGTTCCCGGTTTATTACTATACTCAACGGTAGCAGAGTTCTTGTTTGCATCAAAACCAGTTACTGCATCTTTATTTAAGGTTGCTGTATAAGTTACTTTAATTTCCTGTCCTGCTTTATTTGCATTAGAAGCAAGGAAATTGTTCATTGTAATTGTAATGTTCTGTCCATCCTGTGTTAATGTATAAGTATTATCGCCAGTACCTGCAATAACATTCTGCACATTTTCACCTGATTCAACTGTCACAGAAGTAATTTCTTTAAAAGTAAGACCTGCGGATAATGTATCCTTGAAGTTAAATACATAAGAAGTATAACCTGTCATATCCGGCACTTTAGATGTCAGTGTGTAAGTCACTGTATCACCAATGTTGACATCATCTGCAATTTTGTCATTTACTTTTTTTACTACTGTCGGGTAATTGCTCTTCATGTTAACTGTAGCATCATTACCTGTAACGCTGACTAAAGAAGCTACAGATTTTACTGGTCCATTTCCAGGTGCTGTGGATGTATCTGTTGCACCTAATGGATAAACTACATAATATCCATATTCCAGATTATCAATTACTGTCTTTGTGTCTGCTGTATTTGCAGTTCTATGAGTAGCTTCTACAGCTGTTTTGGTTTCACCTGATGCACTAAGAATCCATCCCAGGATATCTTTTGCAAACGTTGCACCTTTACTTCCATCATCGCCGACCTGTTCTTTAACATAGTTATATGCCGCTTCACTTAAAGCTTCGCCAGATAAACCAGATAAAGGTGAACCATTCACTTCTTTTGTTTTGAAAAATCCTTCATATGCACTGTTCAGTGTATATGCTACCTTATCGCCGTTTTTTGTTGCTGTAAAAATCTGATACAGATCCAGAGTCTTTCCTGCTACTGTATTGTTAACTGTCAGTGTGCCTGTTGAAGCTTCTGCTGCAAATGCAGTCATGCTCATGGACAGTATCATGGTCATTGCCATCAGAACTGCCATAAATCTTGATACTAATTTCTTCATGTTCCTTTTCTCACTTTCTTTTGATTTTTTATTGGTTCGCTGGGGATTCTTTCAGCTTTTACGGTGGAAAATCCCCATGTAGCCATACCTCTCTCATGACTCTACACCCCTTTCCTACATCGTCTGTTTCCTTTTACGTCCGGTATAAAGCAGGAATGCTAACAACAAACCACCTGCTATGATGAACATCATGATGCCCTCGCCACCGGTATCCGGAAGCAATGCAAAATGCCGGTTAATAATTGTGAAGGTAAATCCATCTTTAGAGGTTTCGATTGTAGTTGTATATCCTTTTATTTCTGTTTCCGTAACGGAATATGTGTAATAGTGAATGATTTTATTTTCATCCGTCATATATGCTGGAAGTCCTTTGATGACCTCCTGCCAGGTAGATTTATTGATAGAACCTTTTATAATATGGTCCCAGGTTTCTGTCTGTTCTATACCGTTTGCATCTTTCCAGGTACGGGAGATTGTTACCGTAATGTTAGCCGGACGTTTTTCATCCAGATTATTTAGATCCTTCCAAACTTTATTGATTGTCAGCTTGATTAACTCATCACATGGATCCTGTGACTCGGATGGCTCCGGAGTATCACTTTCTCCTGTGTTCAATGTTGTTTTAGTATCTGCCATCAATACTGCTTTTGCTGGTGATTCATATGCTTTAAGCTCTGCTGTCGTAGACGAAGTATTATCTGTCAGCTTTGCATTTTGCAAAGTTTCATAGCTTTTTATCGAATTCATATGACCCAGCGTGTAAATATCCCATCCACTGGAAGTATCTTTTTCATATCTTAGATTTAGCTTGTCTGAACCCTTTTTGATTTGATCCAGCGCCACATCCAGCTTTCTGTAAATACGGTAATTGTTATTCTCGCCTTCCACCTTCTCCTGTGTGTTAGCTTCATATACAGAATCCAACTTACTCTTTCCGCTAAATGGACCGACAAGATCTTTTGTTCCACGAACCACATCACAGTAATACATGTTGTTGTTCTTTAAGAGCCCTTCATCATTGAATCCTACAAAGCCGCCACTTTGTCCAGCAGCTTTTGCAGAACCATCTTTGTCGTTTCCAGCTCCACCGGCATAGACATCGTATCCGTAGCTTACACCGTAAACGTTACTGTCTGTAATCTTCGTTCGGTTGGCCTTGATTAGATTTACACTGATATTAGATTTCGCATCATCATCATTCAAAAGTCCATTCTCGTTACATGGAAGACTGATGGATGAATCTCCTATTGTAATGATTGCAAGATCTGTCGATTGCTGCTTATCGTTTGACTTCTTTGACAATCCTACAGAAATGTCCAGTCCAAGCAGATTTACGTGAAGCAGTTTGCCATCATACAGCGCATCCACTTTGATAATTCCAAGATTAATCTTCAGAAGATCAGAATCCTGGAGTTTGTCCAGATATAATGCTTTTATAAGTTCATTGACAACCGAGAATATTACATTCACTGCTCCAGAATCCACTTTCAAGTCTGCAAGATAAGCAAAGCTTGTTCGTCCTGCAAATCCTCCGGCTGTTCCTCCAGATGCCACTTGTTTTAATCCAATTTTCTGATTGTTCGCATCACCTGCTGTGCAATTCGACATTCTAGCAAGATTTGCATATCCGATAAATCCACCGGCAATCTGCTCATCTCCACCAGTGCTTTGTACTGTATAACCATCATCGGTTCCTGTAACTGTACAGTCATCAATGTGAGAACCAAAAATATCCAGAACTCCAAGTGCTCCACCGAGCAACTGTCCTTTATTATCTCCAAGAACATCGATCTTATCTGCCTTAACCACTCCGCTCTTTCCAGAATAGCCTACAAATCCTCCGACACTATTTAAACCTCTTACATTACTTAAGTTCGTTACTTTACTGTTTTTCACAGAACCATTTAACAGTGAACCGCCAAAACCTCCGGCTGTTCCACTATATGTAACTTCATTGTTTTGACCAGATTTTTTTGCTTCATTTGCACTGACACTTAAACCGGCATCCTTGCTTCCGCTTACAGTTCCGTAATATACGTAACTTCTAAACGTATCCAACACATCGGTTCTACCAAGCTGCAACAGTTTATCTAGAAGAGAGGTTTGACTTCCTACACTGATATTGGCAACTCCGGCTACATCTGCAATTCCAAAGCATCCTCCGGCATATTCGCCTGCAACTACGGAACGGATATTCTGAGCAGAAATTCCTGCTTCTTCCTTATCCTTCTCGCCAAGTACAGTTCCCTCCAACATTCCGGCAAAACCTCCGGCTGCTTTTGCATAGGATGTATTGGCTTCTCCGTTTGAATGCGCTCCGTTTATGATGATTCCCCAGTTATCCCAGGATTCCACATCTGCATAACGGATTGTTGCAACTGTGGCATTTAATACTTTTATTAAATCTGCTGGTGTATCAAGCAGTTTCTTTAATAATTTACTTAAAAATAATCCTTCTCCAGCCAATGGGTCTACTGTTGCCACACTTCCTGGCCTTGAGCTTCCGACAAATCCACCGACATAGCTTCTTCCGTCAACTCGTCTTAGCTTTGTAACCTTGCAGCGTGCATCTTTTTCGCCCCAGATCTGTCCACCAATCAGTTTTCCTACATAACCTCCTGCATAACCGCAAGCTTCATTTTCAGAAGTATCATTTGACTGAACTCTAAGTCCACTCTGATATCCTTCCACAGAAGACTGCTTGATTACTGGAACAAATACATTAAGGACATTGATCATTTGTCCTAATGGCAGATCAATGTCAAGTATTTTAACACCACCAAGTAAGTTATCTTTTGTGTCATCTTTACCTAGGTCAGCAGCCCATCCAAGTGATGCAATTCCTGCAAAGCCACCTGCGTAATTTCCAGAAGCCGTTATAGTAAGTGCGTTATCTGATTTAACATTACAATTAACTGTAGACGCATTTGCCAATCCTCCGGCAAAACCACCAATATAACTTTCACCAGAGACAGACACAACTGCATTATTTAACGAACAATTTAGAATCAAACTTTCCGTATTCATCTTAGGAAGTTTTGTCTCTATATCCAATGCTCCTGATAGTGTTCCTTCAATTACATCATCACGAGCTAGACCAACAAATCCACCTACAAAGCTCTTTCCCTTAATTGTATTCGTACCACCTGTTACAGAACAATTCTCAACAATGGCGCCTTTTTGCATACCGATGAATCCACCGGCATATTCTTTATCGGATGCTGTAGAAATACTTAATCCATTTACAGTACAATTCATAATTTTGGCATTGATATAACCTGTCGGAATTAACTTTTCTAAAGGAATAGCATTTCCAAGAAGAATCGTGATTAAGTCACCCAATCCTAATCCTGGAATTACATTTAATATATTTGTAAGTAAATCGACAAGTTCACCAAGTGCGTTTGATAGCCCATCATACTGTGTTTTACCAACGATATATCCAACAAATCCACCTGTATTGTTATTTACATTTTTGACAGTAGCATTATTCACTTCAAGATTAGAAAGTTCTACCTGACCTTCTACACGACCAGCAATCGCACCAGTTGCTAATGCTGTCGGATCTTTCTTTCTCGCATCAAGAACATCTCCCAATGTTTTTTTGAGATCAATTTTTACCTGACCGAACGTTAAAATAAATGTCAAGCCACTTAAGACTACACCAAGCAACTTACCAAGAGTACTTGTTAATGTACTTATGAGAGTGTCCGGATAATATGTTTCATTTGTTGTTGTATGAACTTTTAGATTATCAAATTGAATATTAGATACCTTTACCAATCCTTTACTAAGACCAATATCCTTTTCACTTACTTCATTCGATATTGTAGAAAAGAATCCAACACCCATTTGTTCGCCAACATTAATTTTATCTGATTGATTTACAGTTACGTTTGAAATTACCGGTTTATCGATTGTGTTTATAACACCATCTTTCCATAGTCCACCTTGTTCTGTAGATTTAGCACCAATCAATGTGCCTTGGAAAGTAAGTGGTTTCCAATTCGAACTACCTAAATCAATATCACGGAAAATAATATAATTTGCATTCGATGAATACGTCTGTTCTGTCGCTTTGTCATAATCTAATTCTGGATCAATTTTTCCAGTTTTTTGATCAACACCACATCTACCTTTTGTAAGTCCACTAGCAGCGTTATCAACTTTTCCAATTTGATAATCCTTGTTTCCATTTTGATCTTTTTTTAAATCTGCATCTCCTCCATAAAGCATGATAGAGTTGCCTTTTCCATCTGTATCTATTTTCCAAGACACACCCTTATAAACTGCTTGATAGACTGCACCATAAACGGTTTTGCCACTGCCAATTGCACGTAATTGATCTTCATTCCCAATTAAGATATATGTTTTATCACCAATTGTTTTTACAACCTGCCCCTTAAAGTCACGTCCTTCAGTATTTGTTGTATCAGGATCTATGCTCAATTGATCCGCTACTAACTCCGGCTTATCTGAACTGAAGTTCTTTGAAATGACATAATTATGATCTTTACTGTAAGTTAAATAATCCTTGTCTTCACCATTTGGATAAATCATCTGCCCCATACCAAACTGTGGTGCATCATAATCCAATGACATAACTGGTTCCGTTTCAGATTCTTCCTGTGCAAGCACCATTAACTGATATGGATTGTATATATAGATTGTATCCGTTTCCTTATCATATAGAGTTGGTGTCTCGTTTTCTTCTATTTCCGTACCTGTGATAGTTCCGATAAAGGAATCCGGTACTGACCACATCTGGTCAGAGTTCATCTGGATGTCATTCATCAAAATGTATTGGGCATCTGCACCGTATTTCAGCTCTGTGCCTTCACTCTTTACTACATCTCCAGAACCAATCTTTCCATCCTTATCACCTGTGTAAATATAAGCATCTGAACCAATCTGTTTTAATTGTTCATAATTATAAATGCATATTTTACCATCCTTATAATAAGCATCTATATTATCTGTTGATTCCGCTTTAACACTTCCACCGGAAGATTCCGATTCGTTATTCTGTGAGTTTTCACTTGTTTCCTCCGATATCTTAGATTCAGATTCCGTGGTTCCATTTATTTCATCTGAAACTGTGGATTCGGTTGATGCTTCACCATTACTCATATTGGTTTCATCAGAAAGTGCCACTTGACTCGTGGGGGTACCTGATGGATTCAGATCTGCCGCATCCGCAATATTCACTTGAGAAAATAAGATAGCCATACATAGTATTACTGCGATAATTCTGTTCTCTATCCTTCTTTTTTTCTTCATATCTGGGCCTCTAATCTTTTGCCTTATCTTGTTACTTTAATTTTGCCTTTGTAACCAGTTTTTCTGCTTTGCTGCCGCCGTCAAGCACTGGATTAGTTTCTTGGAAAACGCTCCACATTCACCATTTGAAATCATCCGGATTGCCTCTTCAGGTTCATATTTTCTTTTGTATGGACGATCATTGATCAATGCATCGTAAGCATCAACAATCCCAACGACCTGTGCACATATTGGAATTTCATTTCCTTTTAAACCATCCGGGTATCCTGATCCATCATATCTTTCATGGTGATGTCTGCATATTTCATAGCTATATTGGTTCAGCTTTTCTGTTGTTACTCCCTCTGGGAATCTCTGGGTCATTGCTGCACCTACTAATGGATGTTGCTTTACTACATTCATTTCTTCATCCGTCAATTTTCCATTTTTATTTAAAATTTCAATAGGCACTTTTATCTTTCCAATATCATGAATCGGTGCTAGATGAGCTACTGACGTAATTTCCTCATCTGTAATTTCATATTCCGGATAATTCTTCTGCAATTGAAGATATACCTGTTTCGTATAGAAGCTGATATCATCTTGATACCCTGCTTCAACTAACTGATTATGATTCAATACAGTAGTTAAAAGTGATACCATATCCCAATACTGCTTTGCCAAATCCTGTTCTTTCTTTACGAGTTCCTGTTCCATTCTTATAACTGTGTTCTGGACAATCTTCGCATTATGTAATGTAATAATTGCAGTATTCTCATTTGCATCTATATATTTTTTTGCTTCCATCCAAACATATGCATTCTCATCTTTTCCAGTAATTCTGCGATACGGAAGATCTTTTTCCATACATCCATCAACTAATCTTTCTTCTAATCCTTCACTTGATAAAAAATCATGAACCATTTTTTTATCAGAAGCATACACATATCTTTCTACATACTGGCTTATGAACTCTTCATAGCTTTCTGTATTTCTTACTTTCTCATACACTTCACGGATATGTGAGTACACACACTCGTAGCTTTTATCCTTCAAGTTCAGTTTTAACACAACATAAAATCGCCCAAAATATTCATCTTCTCCAGGGCGGATAACATCTGAAACCTTTACGCTCTCTAATTTATTATTGTATGTATTCTGCAAACCCAACAATATTTTATGTATCTTACAGGTATCTTCTAAATTTCTGGAACAAAAACGATCCTCTTCCAAACAACGATTAATTGCCATTTTTTCCTCTACACACGATATAATTTCCATTAAAGAAATGTTCTCCGGTTGTTTTGCCAGCATATAGCCACCATTTGTACCTTCACAGACAGTGACTATTTTTGCATTTTTCAGTTTTTTTGTTATTTTAGGAACATAATTAGCAGAAACATTTAGCTTCCGTGACAATTCTGATGTAGATACCATCCGTTCCTGTGCTGCTAAGTAACATACGATTCTAATTGCGTAATCTGTCGAATTTTTTTGTTGCATCGTTATCCCGCTAACCTAAATCCTGCGTGGTCTTAGTTTATATTAAAAAAATACTATCTTCTGTAGCAATGATACTTTTTCTGAAGTATTTTCTCATCAGTTTCCCAATTATACAGATTGATAACGATTAATATAATGTACAACCAATGAAAATATTTATCTGTTTTTTTGTAAAATCTGTTCCATTGTATCGATATTCTTCCATTAATATCTTTTTATGAACTTCGTTCAAAAAAAAGAAACCATGCCTCAACACGATTTCTCTTTCTTTCTCTATTCTATTTCTTTTAACATTTTATAAATAATCAGGCCATTACTGACTGCCAGCACTTCATTTGCATTGTCAAAATTAATTCCGGAAATTTGTTTTATTTTTTCAAGCCTGTAAGATATCGTTCTATAATGAACAAACATTGCACCTGCTGTTTTCTTGATGCTTTGGTTATTTCTAAGATACATCTGCAAGGTTGTAATCAATTCTCCCTTATGTTCATCATCATATAAATATAATTTCTTTAATGTTTCCGGAATGCATCTTTCCAATTCCGTCATATCATCAACTTTGCCGAATATCTGGAAAAATCCGAGGTTCGAATAATGTACTACTGACTTATTCTTATCACCAGTCACCTGGCGGATAATCTCAATATACTTGATAGCCTGACTTGCTTCGTGATAAGATTCTTTCAATCGTTGATACCCTTCCACACTTTTTCCTATACCAATCTGGAAATCTGTATCTTTCTTTCTATAAAGGATGCTTTGCTGGATAACCTCCTCTATTTCTTCCATCTCTTTCTGATATTCCAGTTCTGTCTGATCGGAATCTACCTGTTGAATCATAACAATCTGATCCATATTTCTGTAAATAAGCGCATCCGGCAAAAGATTCATCAATTCACCCTCGATAACACCTACTTCGTGAAGCTGTTCTTTTGTATATTTTCTTTGTTCATTTTTTGTGATGGTATGAAAATCAACAACCCTGTAAGTATCGCTTTCTTTCATTCCGAGCTGTGCTGCCACTTCAGTCATTTCTTTCGAACTCAGTAATCCATTCAGAATATTATGGATAATATCTCTCTGATACGTCTTTTTCTCTTCATCCTGTGCAAATTCACTCAAAAATCCATACTGCAAGTTAATAGGCGCATTTTCGAGTTCCATACAAACATTCTGTTCTTTTTTTCTTAGCTCCTGTTCCATTGTTACAATCGTATTCGGAATCACTTTTGCATTATGAAACGTAATAATTGCTGTATTTTTCTTTACATCCACATACTTTCTAGCTTTCATCCATACATACGATGTACCGTTATTTTCAATGATTCCGCGATAGAAAATTTCTTTTTCCACACATCCATCTACAAGATGTTCTGTTAAATTCTCACCTGCAAGACATTTCTGGACATTCACCCAGTCTGCTTCACAAATATATTTTTCTGCATATTTTTTTATAAAGTCATCATATGATTCTGCTGTTTTTACTTGTTCATAGACATCATGATTATGAGAATAAATACATTCATAATTTTTTTCTCTCAGATTAACTTTTATAACCACATAAAATCTTCCAAAATATTCATCCTTACCAGGACGGATAATGTCTGATATCTTTACGCTTTCCAAGCGGTTATTGTATATATTTTGCAGTTCCAGCAGAATCTGATGTACTTTACAGCAGTATATATAATTTCTGGAGCAACCTCCCTCTTTTTCCAGGCACCTGCTAATTGCCATGGTGGATTCTGTACACGATATCACATCCCTTAAAGATATATTCTCTGGCTGTTTTGCAATCTGATATCCACCCTTTATCCCTTCACAGGCTTTTATGATTCCTGCTTGTTTTAATTTTTTTGTTATTTTGGGAATATAACTGGATGGAACACTTAGTTCCTGAGATAATTCTAATGTAGAGATCATCTGGCTTTGCGCTGCCAGATAACATACGATTCTGATAGCATAATCCGTTGTGCTTGTAAGCTGCATGGTTTTACCCCTTTCCTTAACTAAACTATTTCAGGTATTAGTTCGTCCTAAAAAATTGGTGGGTTCCTGTCGGACGATGAAATTGATTATTCAGAAATTTCCATCAATTTCATCAAGATATGGGGGTCGTTCTACTCTATCATCAGATATAAGATCTAGATTTCTATAAATAATAATATCGCAACATATAGTAATGCGATGATGGCTTTTCAATATAATTTTTTCTCATTGTCTATTTGAATCAGAGAATGTTTCTCATCAATATTTCTATATTGTATACCATTTTAATTTTTTTTATAATGTTCCAAACAGGAAAAGTTTTTTTATTTTTTTGTAAAATCTGTTCCATCGTATCGATACTCTTCCATATAATACCTTTTTATGAACTTCGTTCAAAAAAAGAAACCATGCCTCAACACGATTTCTCTTTCTTTTTCTATTCTCTTTCTTTTAACATTTTATAAATAATCAGGCCATTACTAACTGCCAGTACTTCATTTGCATTGTCAAAATTAATTCCGGAAATTTGTTTTATTTTTTCAAGCCTGTAAGATATTGTTCTATAATGAACAAACATTTCGTCTGCAGTTTTCCTAATACTTTGCTTATTTCTAAGATACATCTGCAAGGTTGTAATCAATTCTCCCTTATGTTCATCATCATATAAATATAATTTCTTTAATGTTCCCGGAATGTATCTTTCCAGCTCCGTCACATCATCAATTTCGCCGAATATCTGGAAAAAACCGAGGTTCGAATAATGTACTACTGATTTATTCTTATCACCGGTCACCAGGCGGATAATGTCTATATACTTGATAGCCCGACTCGCTTCGCGATAAGATTCTTTCAGCCGTTGATACCCTTTCACACTTTTTCCTATACCAATCTGAAAGTCTGTATCTTTCTTTCTATAAAGGATGCTTCGCTGGATAACATCCTCTACTTCTTCCATCTCTTTTTGATACTCCAGTTCTGTTTGATTGGGATCTACCTGTTGAATCATAACAATCTGATCCATATTTCTGTAAATAAGCGCATCCGGCAAAAGATACATCAATTCACCCACGATAACACCTACTTCTTGAAGCTGTTCTTTTGTATATTTTCTTTGTACATTTTTTTTGATGGTATGAAAATCAACAACCCTGTAAGTATCGCTTTCTTTCATTCCGAGCTGTGATGCCGCTTCAGTCATTTCTTTCGAACTCAGTAATCCATTCAGAATATTATGGACAATATCTCTCTGATACTTCTTTTTCACTTCATCCTGTGCAAATTCACTCAAAAATCCATACTGCAAGTTAATAATCGCATTTTCGATTGCCATATAATCAAGTTCTGTCAGTTCTCTATTTTCTTCTGTTATTGTTATATATATTTCCATCTCATTCAATATGGCAAATTTCACTACATATTGAACACAGCTTCCTTTCATCTGCTTCATATATTGAAATTTCGTAATAATATTAGGTTTATATGGCTGAATTTCATCTGACAATATTAACTTGGAGTTGTCCGAGTTTGTTGAAACCATACAATTAAGATTACCATAATACAACACAACAGGATTCTCGATCATGACACTTAAAAAATTGATAATATCACTTGCTGTATTACATGATCCATTATTATTTAAAATAAACGTATTAAAATTATCATGTGTAATTTTAAAATACTTTAATCGTGCAGTAACTTTATCGAATACCTGCATTATAACATAGCGGATAATTCCCCAGTAATATAAATCTTCTGAAATTTCTACCAGAGGAATTTCATATTTTTTGCAGTGTTTTTCTAATAAACTCAATCTGCGTCCTGTAGGATCATATTCTTTTCTTTACAATGAATCCACTTATGTCACTTTTAACTAAATCTTCAAAATGCTGCTCTACTTCTCGATCATTACATGATAAATATACCTGAAAACTGGTTATGAGTATTTCACCACCCGTCAGGTATCGCTCCATATCTTCAATTTCGATTATTCGAATGCCTTTCACTTCCAAATCTAGACCTTTTTCACCGCAAAGCAGCTTCATTTTGGGAAACTGTTCTGATTCAAGTAATTTTCTTACAGTATATGCCATCGTTACTCCTTATTCATTGCCAAATCAATACAACATAATATCTGTTATGTTGTAAACTGATTTTTCACATTTGTTTTGTTTGTTAATAAGTTAAATATGACCTGTTTCATTATAAATTGCACAAAAACGGCAATTGATTAGACAAAAATCACCTTCATGTCAGATGATAAATAGCCTTATTTCACAACGCCTTTTTCTTAAGGTCAAGTATACCTCACAGAATCTTCCTTGTCTACAACATGACTAATATTATGTTGTACTCCTAATATTTTTTTGTTCAATAAACCTATCTATTCGTTTTTGGAAAACAGATTCTGTAGTCGATGTGTATATTCTTGTAACATTAACACTACTATAGACGAATGTAACAATCTATTTAATCAAAAATAACTCTTCTCTCACGTCAAAAAAGGAATGAAAGCTACCAAAACAGTAACTTCCATTCCTTTTTCAATTATCTCACACCAAAATCAGCTCCTCTCTCCGGCTTATCTTTTCCCTGTTTTTCTTGAATAATCTTCTTATTGATTTCAAGCCGTTCATGAATGGATAATTTCTTATCTTTTCCATCTACCGTCTGCTTCTGCTGTGCCATTTTTCTATCTGTCTTTCCTGCATCCTTAACCACTGCATTCGCTTCGGTACTTGTTACTCGCTCATCTGCTCTTCCTTCATTTCTTTCTGCTATCTGCTGTTCTCGTCTCTCCTTCACACCTTTTTCTTCCAAGTTGCAAAAGCTCTGCAGATATGGAAGCACATGATTCTGCATATCCGTCAGATCTTCCATATACTTTTGGAACTCTTCACTTCCTTTGCTTTCTGGTAATTGATCCAACCGAACATCAGCCATCAGATTTCCAAATACGGTATTTCCTTTTACGATTGCAAATTCAGCGTCATCGTAGTAACTGTCTTCCGGATCACGATAGATAATCCCCATACTGCATACTCGATAGGCATTTTCAGGATTCTCCCTATAGACTGCAGCTATTTGATTAACATCGGTACTTTTTTCATAAGCTCCCATGTCTGGTTACTTTCCATTTGTTACTATTCAATGACCTTCGGTTCGGTACCCCCACCGGATTTTATGTTTCTGATCGTCTTTTCCAGTACCTTCATCTCTACAGGTTTTGAAACATGGGCATTCATACCGGCTGCCAGAGAATGCTGGATATCCTCTGAAAATGCATTGGCAGTCATTGCAATAATCGGAATCTTCTTTGCCAGCTCATGAGAACTTCTGCGGATTGCCTTCGTTGCCTCATAACCATTCATAACAGGCATCTGCACATCCATCAGGATTATGTCATAATCCCCTGGTGCAGACTTTTCAAATGTCTTCAAAATCTCTTCACCATTTTCACAGATGGTACATTCTGCACCCTCAATCTTTAACAGTTCCGTCAGGATTTCTGCATTCAGCTCATTATCCTCCGCACACAAGAATCTCATTCCTTGAAAGATATTATCATTCTGTTCATTCTTTTCTTCCTGTACTGTTGAGGAAACAGATCTATCCTCTGCAATTCTCAGATCTATGAGAACCTCAAAACAGCTTCCCTGTCCCAGTTCACTCTCCACATCTATGGTGCCTCCCATTGCTTCAACCAAGTTTCTTGTAATAGCCATTCCAAGACCAGTTCCCTGTATCTTATTCGTCATAGAACTTTCAGCGCGAGTAAAAGCATCAAAAATTATATCTTTGAAATCTGCCGACATTCCCATGCCATTATCGCTGACTAAGAAACGGTACTTTGCGTAGACAGATGACTTTGTCTCACATTCTTCTACCATAAACTGAATTTTTCCACCTTCCTGCGTGTACTTCACTGCATTAGAAACCAAGTTGCTGAAAATCTGCATCAGATGAACCTGATCTCCGTTCACCCACTCGTGCCGGATGTTTTCTTTTATGATTGTAAGAGTCTGATTTTTTTCGTCTATCTGTGAATGGAATATGGTATTGAGTTCTGTAATAAAATCCAAGATGGAAAAATCGGTATACTTAAAAACTGTTTTTCCTGCCTCAATTTTGCTCATATCCAGAACATCATTAATGATTCCTAACAGATGCTGTGATGAAATATCTATTTTATCTGCATACTCTATTACTTTCGCTTTATTAGCGGCATCATGTCTGATCAATGATGTCATGCCGATAATTGCATTCATTGGTGTACGAATATCATGTGACATATTGGACAGGAAATCTGTTTTCGCCTTATTTGCATTTTCAGCTGTCTGCAAGGCTTCCGTTGTAATGTCCTTTGCCTTTTTCAGTTTTTTATTGGACTCCTCCATTTCCTTCATTGCCTGCTTCTGAAGCTCATTATTTCTTTTTTCGTATTCAGCTTTTTGCTCAGCAAGACTGCGTCTGGAAATACTGTAGAATAATCCGGCAAAAAGCAAAAGTATAAAACCTGCCATGAATATTGTTTCAAACACTATTGTTTTCTGATAATCTCTTAGTACGTTATCAACTATGCCTTTGGGCACAATGCAGATCAATGTCGTATTGTTGCTTTCTATCGGGGCATATCCCAGATAGTAGCGAGAAGCCTTTCCTAAAAGCAGTACTCCCGCTTCCTTTTCTTCTATCTTTTTTCGGAGAAAAGCAGCCTCGTTTTCCGTGATGGCCTGTGCTTTCTTTAAATGCTTCAACAAGGAATAATTTCGAAAAAATATATCTTCACTCTGATTAGTATAAGTAATATTCCCTTCATTATCTAACATAAACAGGTATGCATTCCCATTATATCCTTTCAGTTTTAACATAGAATCTAATTTTGCATGATCATATACAGTTCCGATTGCCGTATAAGTTTCTCCATCAATGCGATATTCCGGACATGGAATTGCAGCCAGATAACCGCCGCTTTGTGTTTCTTCATGATTCCAGTCAACCAGTTTTGCAATATTATGTCCGTTTCTTAAATCCAACAGAAGCTTACTCGGAATGTCAATCCGTATTTTTTTTCCATCCACAGTGATTGCTTTACCATTTTCCTGAAGAAACAGGAGTGTGCTTTCAGATTCTTTTTCCCATGCTTCAAAAATTTTCTTGTGCGTATCTGTTTCAAGAGACAATTCCTTCTCTTGAAGCAAATAGTCTTCCACCAAATGCAACTGGCTGTAGTATCCATTTACCTGAAGATCATAGGTTTGCTGAATCTGTTCCACCACCGCTCCCATGCTCCTCTTTCCGTTTTCATCGATATACCTGTTCATCTTGTGCATAAGAAGTTTTATAAAAACTAAACTTAAAAGAATGACAAGCATTATAAGCAGCAATACTCTTGTTTTTTTTCTTTTAATTTCTGTTTGTTTCATCTGCAATTTTACTTTTCAACCTCTATATAGTCTTCCGGTGCTGACGGCTGCTGTCCTTTTGACATAGATGTAGTCCATGCACTTGATAATGTAGTAGCTTTCAGTTGCTCTATCTCACATTCCGGATATATTTCTTTCAAAACAGACATTGTATCATCTGTAAGAAGAATGGAATACTCTTTTTCTTTGTCCAATTCTCTTTCATTTACTGTTATATCCTTTAAAGAGAATCCGTTTTCCTCATGTTTGACAATTATTTTCATACCGGAGGCAATTGGTAATTCATATTTATTGGTTACCGAAAAACCATCTTTAGAATCAGCAAGATAATTTTCCACCAGTTCACAGATCTGTTTACCGTTGATCTTTCCAAGATATAATGATGTATCTGAGTTCTTCGCTGTCATCAGCGCAACTCGACTGCCGGTACATTCTCCTTTATAAATAGAAGAAGTGAAGTAATAGTATGGCGCCAGGGCCAGCTGCGCATTATGTTCTTCTCTGACTGTAGTTAAAATAGACGATGCCGCATCGCGACCATTTTTATCATTCAGGGAAATAGAATACTCCTGCTCAAAATTCACCATCGTTTTTTCTTCTGTATCATTACCATTCATTATACCACGAAAAGCGTCATATGCCTGTGTTTCATCCATTTCTCCTGACAACAGACCTTGAACAGCTTCCAGACTGGCAGCGAAGGATTTTTTGGCAGAATATCGGATATAAACAGAATTATTTTTCGTTTCGTCTTCCAGACCAGACACATCTTCCATCATGGTTGGAACATCGGTATTCAATGAGATCAAACCGGCTCCATCTGCAATCAGCGTTTGTCCTTCTTTTGAAATCATGCAATCCAGGACATCGAATGCCAGATCCAGTTTTTCCTGATCTTTTTCCAGCTCTTTGTTGAATGCAATATTTAGCGAAGGGGTCATATTTATAAAAGATTCATCCGAAATCTGTGAAAAAAACGGTATACGGGTTAATTCTGCATCCATCTGTTCCTGAATTTCCTGCATAAGTGCCGGATATCCATGAAACATTGCTGCTTTCCCCTCAAGGAACATCTGAGTTGCAGTATCAATATCGACGCTGATATCATCTTTCGTAAAATGTGAGTCCTTCAGAAATGTATTGGTTTCTGAAAAAATACGTTTCCATAATGCGTCATCAAACGCGATATCCTCTGATGCACTTTCAGCTGAGCTTCTCCATTCGATTCCATCCAGACTCATGAATTCACCAATTGCACCTGTCTGAATCACCTCATGAGCAGACCAGTCTTCTGCAAGATCCAGGGAATAAGGTTTTATACCATTATCATAAAATTGCTGGCATGCCTGTGCATACTCCTCATAATTTTCCGGTATCTTGATTCCATACTGTTCAAACAATGTCTTATTGGCAATGATTGTCTGCGGCATACCGCAGATAGGAAGCCACTGAATCTCATCTTTTGAATTTTTATAATATTGCAATGCATAGGAGTAATACCTGGAAACAACATCATAAGAAGCAAAATCCATAAGATATGGCTCCAGATCCTGTGCATCTGTTCCTGAGAATCGACGCACGGTTATAATATCCGGCAGTTCACCATGCTCTTCAAAATAGCTATATAAATCGGTATCATTGTTACCAATAATAAATTCAATATCCTGATCTGGAAACTGCTCCTGAATATATGGAGCAATATTTTTTATCAAACTATTTTCCCACAGATACACGGTAAGGTGCTCATCATTTTTAGATATTGCTTTTTGAGATTGTCCACATCCAGACAAAACAGTAGCTGCTACAAGCACCCCTAACAATAACGCTATCAGATAATGTTTTGCCTTTTCCATACTCGTATTTTCCTCATTCTTTCCTGATAAAATCATTAATTCAATAATTGGGCAGCAATTACAGCCAGCTTTCCAAGACATCATTCAGCTTATTCATATCCAGAGGTTTTGCAAGATGTCCATTCATGCCTGTATTTTTGGCCAGCTGTACGTCTTCTGCAAAAGCATTGGCAGTCATGGCAATAATCGGCAGCTTTCCCCGTTCACCAGGAAGACTCCTGATTGCTGCGGTTGCCTCATAGCCATTCATGACAGGCATTTGGATATCCATAAAAATAAGGTCATACAAGCCTTTCGGAGAAGCTTCCACTTTTTCAACTGCAATTTTTCCATTTTCCGCTGTTTCCACTTCTGCCCCTGTCATCTGCAGAATTTCAACACCAATTTCTCTGTTCAGCTCATTATCCTCAACCAGCAGAATCCTTTTTCCTGTGTAATCTGCTTCTGACAGCTCCTCCAGATAATTTCTTGCTGTTTTTTCTTTTCTGCCTGAAGTAAACTGCCGCAATGTAGCCGTCAGCCTGGAACGGAACAGCGGTTTTGCAATAAAAGCATCTACGCCTGCAGCCTTTGCTTCTTCTTCAATCTCACTGAATTCATAAGATGTCAGTACAATAATGGTAATCTCTTTCCCTATCCGTTTTCGGATCTGTCTGGCTGTTTCTATGCCATCCATGTCCGGCATCTTCCAGTCCAGGATGACAGCAAAGTAATCATTTTTTAGCTCATGACGTGCATAGCAGCGCTCAACAGCTTCTCTGCCAGAGAGAACCCATTCACCTGTAATACCGATTTCTTTCAGTGTAGCAACTGTACTTTCACAGCATGTCTTATCATCATCCACAACCAGAACAGGCAGATTCATCAGATTTCTGTCCTGTTCTTTTTCTTTTTCCTGAAGCTCCAAATAAATTGTTACTGTAATTTTAGTTCCCTTATGTAAGGTGCTTTCCACTTTAATATTACCATTCATCAGGTTCACAATATTTCTGCTGATTGCCATTCCAAGACCAGTTCCCTGGACTCTGGTTGTCCGATGGTCATCTGCGCGGCTGAAAGGATCAAACATGATTTTCTGGAATTCCGGTGACATACCGATCCCATTATCCTCAATCGTAAATTCATAGCATCCAAGTTCCGAAAATCCATTTGGCTTTTCCTCTATGGAAAAAGTAATATTCCCACCATCCGGTGTATACTTGATCGCATTACTCATCAGATTCACAAATACCTGCTGGATTCTCAGGCTGTCACCACAGACACTCTCATGTTCAATGTGATTAATGTGTATATCTAAATTGTGTTTATGTTCATCAATCACCGGTTTTGTGAGTGTTATAAGATTATCCACCAGATCTGGCAGATTGAAATCCTCCTGTGCCAGTGTCATTTTTCCACTTTCAATACGTGCCATATCCAATACTTCATTGATCAGCCCCAGCAGATGGCGGCTTGATTCTGTGATCTTGCCGAGGCATTCAATGACTCTGTCCTTGCTCTCAACATTTGCTCCTGCGATTGCCGTCAGACCCACAATCGCATTCATTGGTGTCCGGATATCATGGGACATATTGGAAAGGAATTCTGTTTTCGCACGATTTGCATTTTCTGCGGACCGGTAAGCTTATTTCAGTGCCTGACGGGATTCAATCTCTGCTTTCTTTTCCTGTGTCACATCCATGGATGCCAGCAATACCCTTTCCAGCTTTCCATTCTTCCATTCCAGGGGAATATAAGAAGCGATTTTATAAGTCTTTTCATCCAGGCTGCAATACTCAAACTTATAAATATCATTTTCACTTTTCAGTTTTTTCCGAATATTATCCGGGGCTATCAGGATATCTATAGCTTCCAATGGTTCCAGTGTCTTATATTTTTCAAGAACCTGCATCTGAAAATCATGATAAAATCCAAAAGGTTTATATATCATCTGTCCATTCAGATTGTAGAATTCATATCTGTCATTTTCGAGATCACAGACAACAAAGCGGTCAACCAGACGCACAATACTCTGAATCAGCTGCTCCATGGAAGCATTATCCGCTGCCATCTGCAGATGCCGTGCGCTCTCTACCTTTGTCTCTGTGATATCACGCAAGAAAATCATGGCATATTCTGAATCCTCTATTTCGCCACGTATGACCACATTACGGACCCATCGTTCTTCTCCATTCAGAGTGATACGGCACTCTAAAGCTAATTCGGTTTCCAGACCCTTCAGCCTTTCTGCAATATAACCACGGTCGTAAAAAGAGGATACCGCCTTCTTATCTGTCTCCACAACATAGGAATCCACAAAATGCCGAATCAATTCATCCCACGTATGACTCTGTTCAAAGACGGTCATCAGGGACGGTTCAACCTTAAAGGTATCAAAAGTATTCGCTTCCAGATTCACATAATACTCGCACAAATCTGCTTTCGTAAAAGCCCGGTGGAAAGCAGCAGATTTTTGTGCCTGCATGATTTCTTTTTTCTCCGCATCAATGTTAATAAAAATCCCGGCAATCCTGCTGGCAGAACCATCCAGACGGCGTATTACTTCTGCCGATGCCCGAAACCACTGGTATTGATTATCCTTCATTCTCATACGATACTCTACCTGGTATTTTATCTGATTCGTCTTATCTTTAATTGCCGCCTGAAGCTGCACCATTACTCTTTCTTTATCCTGTGGATGCAGAAGATCTGACCAGGATTCCAGTTTATTCGGAAAGTCCAGAGTGTCATGATAGCCAAGCATTTTTCGGAATTCATGACTCCAGTTTGCATTCACAATCTCACTGTTTTCGTCACAGTCAAAATACCAGAAGCCGGAATAGATAGCCTCATTGAGCAGTGTCAAATTTACATGATCCCAGTTGACCTGTACGGACATAACCCAGATCTGTCTGCCCGCTTCATCTGTCGCATCCTCTTTATAAAGCCGTACATTATTCACTGTACCGTCTGCAGTAAGGATCTGTGCTTCCCCTGCTCCGTGAAGCTGCGAAAAACGATCTCGATTCATTATATCTTTCTCATTATAAAAGAAGTTTTTCAATGATCCTTTTGTCTGTTCCATGGAAGTATCGAATGTATATCCTGTACTATGCAACAGCAGATTATTCACAGACAAAATAGACAGGTTTTGGTCATAAGATCCTGTCATTATACCTACCCCGCCATTATTTTCCAGTGTTTTCTGTACGACCTGTGACATGACCTGTGTCTGCCCCGTTACAGTCTCACCTAATGAATATATTTTTTCTTCATAATTTTCCATTTTATAAAAATCCTCGCTTCGTCTTGTGCCTTCTTCATCCTGCTTTTATCTGTATACAGAGAACCTGTCCCTGCCAGTTTTCGTACCCATTTTGGCATATAAAAAGGATACTTGCCCAAATATGCCCGTATCCATACTATATTTCTTTAGAATCACTCATCGATATAGTATAAAAGGTATCGAGATCTCTTCCACTTTCACATCTTTTCCATATATGATATAGAAACAGTTGCAACCGGCTGACCTGGTCAAACTTTCTGACTTTAGCCTCTTCTGGCTTTGCGTCCCAGACTTTCATCTGGTTTGCCGTTTTCCTTATTATAGCCTTTAAACTTATGCAATAAAACCGGATTTATTATACTATAGTGCTCTGCTGTACACAAGAAAAACATTACCGTTTTTACGTTCAAAAACAAAAAAAGAACAGCCGATAATATACTCGAACTGTTCTCCTACTTCCGAAGTCCACGTAGCATTGACATCAATGTTTCCTGCTCATTTGTACTCAGATTGTTCCATATCCCTAGAACTTCTTTCTGTTTTTCTGTCAGATTCTCTGAATTATTATCCTGCAGACATTCCGGTCTCGGAAACTGTTGAAATTACGGTAACTATCTGTGATGAAAAGAAAACCATCAAAGCCAGTACCAATGACACTTTGCTGTCTTTTTAATTCCTGCGATTATTCTTTAAATTCCACAGCATGCTTCCTCTTCCAGATCGGAAAAAGCTTCCTCTGGCAGACATAGTTCTCCCGTTCTTTGATTCCGATCGTATGGAAAAATGTCTTCCACATCCCGGTATATTCATCTTCATACGCTTCTGTTTTACGAAGTGCATCAAACTCTTCATCCGTCAGATACCGAAGATAATTTTCTCCGTCTTTTGGATGGACACAGGCCATCTTCCTGTTATCGTCAACGATCATCCAATGCTCTGATGGCATACGGTCTGCGAAATGTCTTCCAACCAGCATGATCACATCACTTTTGGGTTCCAGATGGCTGACATACACACGTCCATCCAGACTTTGGAACCGGGCAAACTCACGGAAGTGATGGCTTTCATTTCCAATATTACGGTACAGCTCCATAATCCGCATCACATGTGGATTCGTATAGTTTTCAAGTACATCTGCTCCCATTGCAAATCCAACTCTGAGAAAATTATAGATTGCCTGCAATGCATCCTCTTCTGCAGATAGGGATGCGTAATACACATACAGATAGGCTCTGGAAGAAATATCTCTGCGAATAGACCGGGTGACTTTTTCTGCCTTGGAACAGTCGCCGTCTACATGGATATATTCATCCAGCAGTGTCGGTTGGAAAATCGGTTCTTTTTTCAGCCTTATCTGATCATGACCGATTCGTAAAGCATCTGCCCATGCATCATAGATACAGGTCATGATGTCTTCTAACTTATCCTTACAAGTATATATTTTCATAAATTACCTGCTTTCTCTATCCAATTCCAAAATCCGCAAGTGTCATCTGTGAAAAACCTTCATTTGCATGAGCCATTTCCCATGATTCCTTCCGATCTACGCTGACCAGCTGTCTTGTGATATAAGTCTCTTCAACCGGCGTGTGATACATCTGCTTTCCGCCACAGGTGATGAAATAATGCGCTCTTTTCAGAACAACACCCATTTTCTTCAGATTTGTAAAATCCAGTCTTCCATATCTTCTTGCATTTACAATACGGCTGGCTGATTTCGGCCCGATTCCAGGTACACGGAGAAGTTCTGCATAGCTTGCAGTTTCCGCTTCAACCGGAAATAATTCCAGATGGCGTAATGCCCAGTCGCACTTCGGATCCAGAAGCTCATTAAAATTTGGTTTCTCTAACGTTAAAAGTTCATCTGCCTGAAATCCGTAAAAGCGGAGCAGCCAGTCCGCCTGATACAGTCTGTGTTCCCGCAAAAGCGGTGGCGGAGTCCCGATCGCAGGCAGAACAGAATCTTCATTTAACGGGATATATGCGGAATAAAAAACACGTTTCAGATCAAATCCCTGATAAAGCTGCTGTGTGGTCTGCAATAAAGTATAATCACTTTCACCTGTTGCTCCAATGATCATCTGCGTACTCTGCCCTGCCGGTGCAAAACTTCGTTTTAATCTGGACATGTCATGTGGCGCCAGCTGATATGCCTGATTCCAGGTGAATGAAGAATCCAATACCGCAGGATTTGACCGTGCAGAAGTCTTGGATACATCGGTTCCTTTTTGTAGCGCTGCTCTGCTCTCCAGTTTCTTTTGAAACTGCTGCTTGGAAGTGTCCGAAAAAATCCCGGCTTGCAAGAACTGATTTCCGCGGCTTCTTTCCATATACGCAGATTTTCCGATTGCCATTCGGTGTGCAGCGATAGTATTCTGCACCTTCCCCATCGGATTCAGGATGGTCTGCATAGTTTTGTTCGGTGCCAGCTTACGAAGGCTCTCAGAAGTTGGCAGTTCCAGATTCACGCTGACACGGTCTGCAAGATAACCGGCAGCTGCAAGTAATTCATCCGAAGCTCCCGGAATTGTCTTCACATGAATGTATCCGTTAAAATGGTATTTTGTGCGGAGAAGTAACAGTGTCTCGCACATCTTTTCCATGGTATAGGTTGGATTTTTCAAAACACCGGAACTTAGAAAAAGTCCCTCGATATAATTACGTTTATAAAACTCTACAGTAAGATTGCAGATCTCCTCAGGCGTAAAGGTTGCCCTTTTTACATCATTACTCACCCGGTTGATACAATATTTACAATCGTAGACGCAATGGTTGGTCATCAGAATCTTGAGCAGAGAGATGCATCTGCCGTCTGCAGCAAAGCTGTGACAAATTCCGCACGAAACGGTACTGCCGAGTTCTCCTTTCCGTCCCCGGCGACTGGATCCGCTTGACGTACATGCGACATCATACTTGGCTGCATCGGCAAGAATCTGTAGTTTTTCCTGTGTTGTATAATTATCGTTTGTCAGTTCTGTATTCATATTCTCATTATACAAACATACGTTCGCCGATGCAAGGCTTTTTTTACTTTTGACACTCACACCATCTTTTCATTTATTTTTGCAATTTACCACGGATGCATACGCTTCTGACGCACAAACAGGGTATGTACCGTTTTATTACCATACATACCCTGTTTATGTTAAGAAATACTTTTTATCCATTCTTCATGCAGCTTCGCAACCGATGACATCACGTAATCCGGCTGATGTTCGTATGCTTTTGCTTCTTCTTCAGTTGCCTCACCGGATAATACCAGCACCGTCTCCACCCCGGCATGATACCCACACAAAATATCGGTATACAGGCGGTCTCCGACGATCAATGCTTCCTCTTTCTGATAATGGTTCCGCTGCAATGCAAGTTCCACCATAGCAGGCTCTGGTTTGCCAATAAAATATGGCATCCGCTTTACTGCATGTGCAAGCATTTCACAGATGGATCCGCAGTCCGGTACGAATCCGAATTCAATCGGACATACATAGTCCGGATTGGTTGCAAGATAATCGACTTTCTGTGTACTCAGCAGCTTACACGTATCAGACAGTTTTTCATAGGTCAGCTGATTATCATAAGAAACCACAACACAGGCAATTCCTTCATCTTCACAATCCGTTGTCACACGGATCTGATTCTTTTTCAGCTCCCGGATGAAAGAGCGGGTTCCAAGTACATAGATCAGATCCCCTGCATGATGTTTCTTCAGGTAATCAACAGTTGCATAAGATGCTGTCAGAAAATTCGTATAATCCGTATGAATTCCCAAAATCTGAAAAGATTTGATATAATCATCAATACTCTTGGTCGCATTATTTGTGATAAATACAAACTGTCCGCCATTCGTTTTGATATCTTTCAAAAATGCGGCTGCTCCCTCGATCAGCTGGTTCCCTTTGCAGATGGTACCGTCTATATCCAGCAGAAAAAGTTTTTTATTTTCCAGCATAGCCTACGCTTCCACTTTTCCTTTGATCTGCACGGCTTTGTCCGGATAATTGGTGATAATTGCAGTTACACCTGCGCGGATCAGCCATTCCATATCCTCTTTTTCATTGACCGTCCAGACGCGGACATTTAAACCACTGTCCAGATATTCTTTTAAGAAATCAGCCATTTTCACGTGATATACCGCAGGATGCAGTCCGTCTACACCTGTATTTTCCGCATAGTCTTCCACATTTAAGATTACATCACTGTATAAATATGCGGTTTCTGCGTCTGGAACGATTTTTTTGATCTGCTGGATGCTGTAGTGATTAAAGGAAGAATAAATCACCTTGTCTTCCATTCCAGATGCTTTGACAAGATCTGCAACCTTCTGTTCGATTTCTGGATACCAGTAAATCCCTGTTTTTAGTTCAATATTGACCTGGATACCGGATGTTTTTACTGCATCCAGTACTTCTTCCAGGGTTGGGATTTTTGATGAGGAATACTCCGGAAATTTGTTTTTCAATACCGTAAGTTCTTTTAATTCGTTTAAGGTATAATCTTTGACCCATCCTGTTTTTTCTGTAACTCTGTCGATCGTTTCATCGTGGATCACAACCGGGATTCCATCCTTTGTGAGCTGGACATCCAGCTCGATTCCATCAGCTCCCTGTGTGATTGCCAGCGCAAATGCTTCCAGTGTATTTTCCGGTGCATATCCGCTTGCGCCTCTGTGTGCAAATATCTTTGTTTTGCTCAATGTTTACTGCCTCGATTCTTTTTTAATTATTTACAGTATTATAGTCAGTGATCGCCTTGTTGATCGAATCTGACATTTTCTGTACTGCTGTGTCGACATCTTCTTTTCCATTCAGCATACTTTCGATTTCAGACTCAACGGTTGCTCTTGCTTCCGGGAATACACTTAAGAGTGCACCGCAATATTCCGGGGAAGAATCATGAAGCTGATCGATTGCTGTCTGGAACTGAGGATACTGCGCGATATTATCTTTGAATGTCTGTTCGTCGTGTGCTTTTGTGGTAACCGGGAAATATCCTGTCTGTGCATTCCAGTATGCCTGTGATTCCGGGGAGATCAGGAATTTTACGAATTCCCATGTGGCACGGAGTTTCTTTGGATCTTTATTGTTCAGTGCCCACAGAGAAGCTCCACCGATGGATACTCCGCCTTCATCACTTGAAGATACCTTCGGGAAATATGCAGTTCCCACTTCAAATTTTCCGTTTACATCCTGCAGGATCTGTTTTAAGGAAGCAGTAGATCCCAGTGTGATCGCAGATTTACCAGCTGAGAAATCTGCCAGTCCTGCATCACCGCCTTTACCAACGATCGGTGCATATCCGTCTTTGTTGAGTTTCTGCCATGCAGTCAGAATGTTCTTTGCTGCACCGTTTTTATCAAAGTCAACTGCTGTTGCAGCCTTTTCACGGCCATTTCCATTATTGGCATAATCCAGTCCCTGTTTTCCGATAAGCTGCTCGAAGAACCATCCGTAGATACCAAGTGACATCACTTCACCGGCGCCGCCTTTTGTCATCAACTGATCACCAATCTCATCGATTGCTTCCAGGCTGTCCGGAATTTCGGTAATACCGGCTTTGTCGAACATATCTTTATTATAATACATAATTGGTGTAGATGAGTTAAAAGGCATCGAATATAATTGATTATCAATAGTATAATATGCAGCAAGGTTCGGTTCAATCTCAGATACATCATAATTATCTGCATCGATCATTTCCTGCATCGGAACAGTCCAACCGGACTCAATCATAAAACGGGTACCGATTTCATAGACCTGTACCAGATCTGCACCCATATTTCCAATCTGTGCACTCTTTAATTTGTTCAGGGAATCATCATATTCTCCCTGATACTGTGCTTCTACCGTAATTCCATATTCATTTTCATCATTGAATTTTTTGACAAGTGTGTCGATCGCCTGACCATTTACACCACCCATAGAATGCCAGAATGTAATTGTCGTTCCGTCTACATCTTTTGCATCTGCCATTTCTACTTTTTCACTGCTGTCTGCTGTATCGGATGAACCGTCCTGGCTGATGGAAGATTTTCCACCTCCGCATCCTGCAAGCATTCCGACAGTTATTGCTGCCACAAGTAATAATGAAACTGTTTTCTTCTTCATAATTTTCCTCCTGATGTTATCTCTTCTAATTGGATGAAATTGTGTGTAATATTTACACATATATAGGATCGGGAATGGATATTTTCCCGTTTCCAGCATAATAATTAACCTTTTACAGCACCTGAGAACATTCCTCTGATCAGCTGTTTCTGTCCGATAATGAAAATCGAGATGGATGGGATGATGATCATAACTACCCCTGCGATCATTAAGGTAATGGACTGTGAATCCACGCTGTCAAGCATACTGATACCAATCTGTACGGTTCTCATATTGTTGGAGCCGGTTACAAGAAGCGGCCACATATACATATTCCATGCATTGATAAAGGTATAAACTGCCATAGCTCCGATTGCTGATTTGGTCAGTGGAATCAGAATTTTAACAATAAATTTCAAATTACTGCATCCGTCCAGCTTTGCCGATTCATACAGTGACATTGGGAATGTCATATAGAACTGGCGGAATAAAAAGATTCCCATCGCTGATGTCAGATACGGAATGATCAGTACCGCATAGGTATCAAGGATTCCCCAGCTTCCGACGGTCAGATAGTTGGAAATGATCGTTGCTTCGCCCGGAACCATCATAGTTGCCATAACAACTGCAAAGAGGATTCCTTTTCCCTTAAATTCAAGGAATGAAAATGCAAATGCGGCAAGGGAACAGGAAATGATCTGTCCGATGGTAATGCAGCCTGCCATAATGAAAGAATTCAAAATAAAACGAAGCAGCGGAACGTTTGTAAATGCATCTTTAAAATTCTGCAGTGTCGGATGCTTTGGAAAAAGGTTCAGATCCGTTGTAAATAATTCATTTGACGGCATCAGCGCAATGCTGATCGCGTACAAAAGTGGAAGAAGTACAATGAGGGCAAACACAATATTTGCCGTAAGCCGCAGTGCTGTCTTACTTCTTCTTTTTGCCAGTGCTTTGGCATTCATTTTATTTTTCAATTCCAGAAGTTCTCTTTTTGAATATTTTCCTTCCATTGGAATTGCCATACTGTTTAACTGACTCATTAGTAATTAACTCCCTTCTTCTCAATGCGGAACATCACCAATGTTACAAGCATGATAATAATAAACAGGATCACAGACTGTGCAGATGCGCTTCCGAAACGATAATTGAAGAATGCATCTCTGTAAATCGAATACACGATTACGTTTGTGGATTCATTCGGTCCGCCTTCTGTCAGGATCTTGATCTGTCCAAAGGACTGGAATGCCTGGATGATGTTTACAACAACGGTATAGAACATGATCGGTGACAGTCCCGGAAGTGTCAGACTGAAAAACTGCTGTACACCGTTTGCCCCATCTACGGATGCTCTCTCGTAGATCGTCTCATCAATATTTCCAAGTCCTGCGGAAAAATACAGGAAATTGATTCCGCTGTTCAGCCAGGCGGTAAGGATTGCCACACAGTACAGGGCTGTATGTGGGTCATTCAGCCAGTTGATATCCAGTCCCAAAAGTTTGTTGACAATTCCGACTGCCGGATGAAGCATAATCTGGAAGATCATAGCTGCCGAGCTGGATGCGATCGCCATCGGAAGTGCATATGCGGTGCTGAATACGCGGATTCCCGGGAACGCCTTGTTACAGAGAACTGCTGCGATAAGTCCAAGAAGCATTCCGCCAAATACTACGATGACCACAAAGATCAGTGTCACTTTCAAACTGTTCCGGAAGGATTCTGAGCTGAGCAGATCCATATAATTCTGAAGTCCTACGAAGATTTTTGCCTGTCCCATTTTGTTCGTCATAAAAAGGCTCAGATAGACTGTTTTTACGAATGGATAGAACAAAAATACCGCAAAGATCAGAAAGCTTGGTATCAGATAAAGGTACGGTGTAATTTTTATTTCTTTTTTCATGTTTAATATCCTTTCCCATACAGATGAAGAATATTTTCCTCTGTCTCTATATCAAATACGTGAATTCGACCTGGATCAAAATACAGATCCACTGTTTCTCCTACTTTCGTCTGGTTGGAAGGTTCCAGCCTTACCGCATGTGTCCGGTGCTGTTCATCAAAATACAGGATTACTTCCGCACCAAGCATTTCCCTGGTAACAACAGTTTCTTTGATTCCAAAGCTGTTTTCTGCAAATCCACCGGCTTTTGCTTCCTCATATTCGTAGATATCTTCCGGCCGGATTCCGATGATCACACGCTTTCCAATATAATCTCGCTGAAGAATCTCTGCAGTTTGCCCGGTCAGATACACTTTTTTGATCGGCCCTGTTGTTGCAAAGATCAATGCAGTTTTATTGAATTCTTTCTCAACCTCGCATTCGATAAAATTCATCGATGGCGCGCCCACAAAGCCTGCTACAAATTTATTGACCGGATGATCGTAAATATTCTGCGGGGTGTCTACCTGCTGGATCAGACCGTCTTTCATGACAACGATTTTTGTTCCAAGCGTCATCGCTTCTGTCTGATCGTGTGTGACATAAATGATCGTGGTATTTAACTGTTTATGTAACTTCTGTAATTCAACACGCATCTGCGCACGCAGTTTTGCATCCAGGTTGGAAAGTGGCTCATCCATAAGGAATGCTTTTGGCTGTCTGATGATTGCTGCACCGATTGCAACACGCTGTTTTTGTCCACCGGATAATGCTGCCGGTTTTCTGTCAAGCAGTGATTCAATCTCAAGGATTCTTGCCACTTCTCTGACTCTTTGATCAATTTCTTTTTTCGGAACCTTACGGATTTTCAGTGAGTAAGCAATATTTCCATAAACGGTCATGTTTGGATATAAAGCATAATTCTGAAAAACCATCGACATCTCTCTTTCTTTTGGTTCCAGATAGTTGCAGAGCTCTCCGTCGATCCAGAGTTCTCCATCTGTAATATCTTCCAGTCCTGCAATCAATCTCAGTGTTGTAGATTTTCCGCAGCCGGAAGGACCTACGAAAATCACAAATTCTTTATCATGAATGTCCAGAGTAAAATCTTTCACACCATAATGTTCGGAATCAAATTGCTTACAGACATTTCTTAACGCAATTTCTGCCATTTTTTTCCTCCTTCATAGCCAGCGATATGGCTTTGTTCTGACTCTCATGTCCGTGTAGTATCGTAACATTTCTGTTTCTGAAAGCGCTATCATATTTTGGATAAAGAAATGTTAAATGAACGTATATTTTTTTACTCAAATGTAAAAAAATGAGGCAGTCCGCAAACTGTCCCACTAAAATTTCGTTATAAAATTTTTATGTATATGTGTTATACTCTCTTCCGTTCTTCCAGTGTTCTGGATATTTCTTCCGTCTTTTCGTCTGTTAATATGTAATGTTTCCGGAACACAGCCAGTCCGATCAAAAGTACAGCGATTGGAAGGATCGTCATACACATCCGAAGTCCCATCCTGGAAGCCGGTGCAATTGCTGTCAGTACTTCTGCTGTTTCATCCTTTTTAATCTGGAAGATCTGGATGACGATCGAAGCCGCAAGTGCTGCAACGCCAGAAGCCAGCTTTACCACAAAGGTCTGCATGGAAAAGATTACGGATTCGTCACGCCGGTTATTTTTCAGCTCTCCATAATCTACCGTATTTGCAAGGAAAATCGTTACAATCACATTCAGCATACCAATCGCCGACATAATAAGAAATGCCGGAACCAGAAGCAGATAGACATTGGTACTGCCGGAAAATGCGATTACAAGCAGGATCATATATCCTGCAAATGCCATGGAAAAGCTGACGTAAAAGATCTTCATTGTATTCATAAATTTCCGGAGCAGCGGAAACAGGAGCATCATTGCAAGAATCTGGAACGCACCGCCAAAGGTATTGAAAAGTGTATAATTGCTCTGCCATGCTTCCGGACTGAAATCATATTTGAAGAAATAAATTACCAGGTTGGACGTAATGTATAAAGCAGTATTGATCATAACGATCGCAGCCACCATAGTAAGTGCCTGGTCGTTACAAAGCAGTGCCCGGAACATCTCTTTAACGGTTGCTGTTTCCATATTTACAGAGGATTTCTATTTAATAGAAAGACAGGTATTCGTAATAAAAATGAAAAACAGGACTGCAATAACCAGTGCAAAATAGCGGTATCCCAACCGTTCAATTTCCGATGCACTTTTCCCTCCTGCCAGCTTGCTAAGCGTGGATACGGAAAGTACGGTGATGATCGTGATGATGGCAGAACCAACGCCGGCACAGGAACGTGCCAATGCCGAAAGATTTTCTCGTTCTTTTCCACTTTCGGTAAAAGCCGGAATCATGGACCAATATGGAATGTCCATCATCGTATAAGTTACGCCCCAGAGTATGTAGGTAACAGCCGCATAGGCAACCAGTCCACTGCCGGAAAGAGCTGGTGGTGCGGCGAACATCAGGTACAGCACGATTGCATTTGTCAGAGTCCCGATAAAGAGCCACGGACGGAATTTGCCCCATTTGGTTTTCGTCTTTGCTACGATAATTCCCATGATTGGATCGTTAAAAGCATCAAAGATACGGGCGATAAACAGGATCACACCCATTGCCACAGCACTGACGCCCATGATGTCCTGATAATAATAAAGAACATAAGATGCTGACAGCATATAAACCATATCTTTCCCTACAGCGCCGATTCCGTAGGCAAACTTTTCTTTTCCTTTTAGTTTCTGTACTTCTCCCATAATAAAATTTCCCCCCTTGTCAGATTGTAATGCCATCGATCAGAATGGATACGACTTCATCTAATGCCTCATGATAAGAAATTCCATTCTGGACCAGCACGTCTCTCTGAAAAAACTGTTCTAATGTGGCTTCCATCATGGTTTTTAAAATTGGAATCTGGATATTTCGAATTTTTCCTTCTGTGATGCCCTGTTCCAGTAATGAAATCGTACTCTCCCACCCGGTTTCCAGACGGGATTTTACTTTTTCGTAAACTTCGGGATACCTCTCCTTTAGCTGATAAAGCTGTCTGAGATCAAGCTCCCGATACCCTTCCGGCAACACACCAAGAATTGCTCTGATTTTACCGACGGTATCCAGACTCAGATCTTGAAGAACTTTTTGTTCACTTTCTTTGATCGAGTAAAAACAATAATCAACCATCTCCAGAACCAATGAATTTTTGTCAGGAAAAACAGTATAGATTGTTTTTTTGCTGATTCCAAGAAGTGACGTGATATCATCCATTGTAAATTTTAATCCTTTTTTTTGAAATGCCTGGATGGTTGCTTCGAGAATATTGTCTTTTATATTTTTATCTGACACATCATCATCTCCTATGGAAACTATTATTTTTCTTCTGGTTTCCTTGATTGTAGCATTTTTGCGAACCAAAAAACAAGAAACTAAATTCACAAAAATGGTTTCTTGTTTTTGGTAAATTTTAAATATGGAGCGGATTCTTTTTTCGGCGGATATATTTTGATTTAAAACTTTCTTGGTTACGATCCTTTCTTACTATAAAAACAGCTGCGGAAGCAATTCCGCAGCTGTTGTGTGCTTGAAACCGTACCTCTGCACTGTGAACTGACACAGGTTTTTTACAGGGTGATTTAAAAATTTAAATTGTATACTTTTCCAAAAATGTTTCTATGAACAAGAACACATAACCTGATAACAAATAACCAATAAACGATGACATTGAACCATAACCAACCGTCTATAAGCTTTGTTAAAGATATGCCCTGTACGGAAAATCCACTTAGATATCCACCTCAAACAATACTGTCTGATTGTAACGATCCAGTGCAATCTGCATTTCCATAATTGTATTGGAAATACGGTCGTATTCCTGTCGGATTACTTCTAAATCATAGTTGATATATTTATATTCCGGTGCTGAGCCAGATGAACTAAATGAACTACTATATACACGCATTTTCGGAAGTCGCTTGCGCATATCGTCAAGAACAGCTTTTCTTTTGTTGAGCTGTGCCATTCGAATCAGAATACTGTCAATACTCATCTCCTGATCGCCGACCTGCACTTTTGCGGTAGCATTTGTCAGATTCAATGTGTGTTTAATGGTAACAATCTTCCTGTCGATTTCGTCAATCGTATTCGCAATGGTCATGTAATCGTATTCCGGAATGACCGGCTCCTCATTGACCGCTGCCACATAGGTACTGGATGCTGCCTCCTTGTTTACCCAGAATGCTTTATCTTCCTCAAGGCTTCTCAACATCTTGTTTGCATAAGCCGATGTGATTTTCTTCATGATTTTTGCCTCCCATAATGTTCTTTTGTTTGCAACACAAATAAGAATAATATCAATCCTATAACTCTTCCATCATTTGCTTCTGATTCAATTGTAAATCATATTATGGCAGTTTGTCATTCAACTATCAGTTTAAAATTACCCATAAACGAGAAATATCCTCGTCAATGACGAGGATATCTTCAATCGTAGTATGTAATAATCTACTTAAAATAATGAAATTGTCTATACTGGGTAACGATTTGCCGGAAATCCACTTATAAATAGCCTGCGGATTTTCAAATCCAAAAGCGCCCTGGATTTCCCGAATCGTATACCCTTGTTCCAAAAGCAGCTTTTTTATGCGTTCTCCGGTCTTTTCCGGCTGGATTGACAAATACATTGGTTCCATACTTTGTGCCTCCATGATTCAGGACCATGTTTTTCGATAACGTATATATTGTAACACGGAAAGCACAGGCTCACCAGTATCAATCTCCAAAATATCAGAAAATATATTTACAGTTCCTCCGGATCAACCTGCTTGCCATCGCTCCAGATTCTTTCCAGATCGTAGAACAGACGGTTCTCTCTGTCGAATACATGTACGATAATATCACCAAAGTCCAGCAGTACCCAGCTTCCAAGACCGTAGCCTTCACGTTGTTTAACTTCGTACCCTGCTTTTCCAAGTGTCTCTTCTACATTGTCAACCAGTGCTCTTACCTGGCTTTCGTTGGTTCCGTTTGCGATGATAAAATAATCTGCAAGCACAGAGATTCCTGCAATGTCAATTACACGGATATCTTCGCCTTTTTTATCAACGAGTGCTTCGCAGGCAAGTTTTGCCATCTCTCTTGACTGTTCGATTGTCTGCATCAGTTTTTGTCCTCCTTTTCGGAATCACTGTTTTTCAGGTTCTTATAGTATAAAAATGTCTCTTCTGTTGCAGGATCCACCGTTGCACCCTTTTTTTCAAGATACGCAAGGGTATCTTCCAGAATACGGTAGAGACATGCATCCAGATCTACAAATGCAAGTGCACGTACTTCCGGAAGATTTGGTGCAACATCTCTTCCCGGCTCCATGTAATCTGCGATATAAATGATCTTATCAAGCAGAGACATCTTCGGACGGCCGGTTGTGTGAGACTCGATTGACCGAAGAATCTCTTCATCTTCTATTCCATATTTTTTCCGGGCAAAAAAAGCACCCAGCTTTGCATGCAAAAGTCCCGGATTCTGGTACTCTGCTTCAGAGATTTCGATATGATTCCTCTCACAGAGTTTGATCTTTTCTGCACTCGGCACACATTTTGCACAGTCGTGTAAAAGCCCTGCAATCAGAGCCTTCTCCAGATCTGCACCATAACGCATAGCAAGGCAGCCTGCCGTATGCATCACACCGATTGTGTGATCGTAGCGGTCTTTATCCAGGTATCGTTTTACTTTTTTCTGCATCTTAAGTATTGTTTCCGTCATGTTCACTCACCTGATATAATCTGTTCAAATCTATATAATCTGCAACCTTTTTCGGGATTGGGAGATCTTCCATCTTTCCTTCCCGGATCATCTGCCGGATCTCACTGGAAGAAACAGGCATCACAGGGGTACGGAGCAGCCGGATATCACAAGCATATTTTTCTCTTAAATATGTAATCTGACGGCTCATTTTCTTCGGTGCTCCCGCGTCATCCCGGTATGCTGCCAGAATGACCGCTGTTTTCAGAAGTCTCTCCGGACATTTCCAGGTTTCCAGATTGAAAAGAGAATCCGCACCGATGATAAAATAGAATTCATCCTGCGGATAAGTCTCTTTAAAATACTCCATTGTCTCATAGGAATACGAAGTTTCCTTTCGATCCATTTCATAGGTACAAAGCCGGAAATACGGAATGTCTTCAATAGCAAGCTGCGTCATTTCGGCACGATCCTGTAAATCTTTTCGTATTTCCGGATTTGATTTATGGGGCGGATTGCCGTTTGGCATATACCACACCTCATCCAGATGAAACTGCTGATACGCATATTCACCAAGCATCAGATGTCCATTGTGAATGGGGTCAAATGTTCCGCCCATAATACCGATTCTCATAATCTATACTCCACTCATTAAGGGAGAACGATTTTCTTCTTGTCGTCTTTTCCCTCTTTATAAAGAACGATTTTTCTTCCGATCACCTGTACCACCTGGGAACGTGTACGCTCTGCAAGAATCTCTGCCATTCCACGAAGATCATCCCCACAGTTCTGAAGAACGTGAAGCTTGATCAGTTCTCTTGCTTCAAGCGCTTCTGCAACAGCTGCTGTAAGTTCCGGTGTTACGCTGGATTTACCGATCTGAAGGATCGGATCCATTGTCATCGCAAGGCTCTTTAAATAAGCTCTCTGTTTGGAAGTCATAAAACTCTCCTTTCTTAAATTATGTCCTGTTCTAACGGTAATATTCAAACTGAAGACCGTACATACGGATAGTATCGCCTTCCTGAACACCTACATTTTCAAGCTGTTCAAGGATACCGGTTTCTTTCAGGAATTTCTGGAAGAAAGCAAATCCCTTTTCGGAATCCAGATTGGTGTAACCAAGCATCTTTTCGATCTTCGGTCCCTCTACTACAAATATATCGTCTTCTTTTTCTACGGTATATGGAAGATCCATATGGATGATCTCTTCTTCCGGGAAATATTCCTGTTCAAATACAATCGGCTTGTCATCCAACTTCTGAAGTTCATTATTTACATAGTAAAGAAGATCAGAAAGTCCTTCTCCGGTCACACCGGAAATCGGGAATACCTTGATTCCCTTTGGTTCAAACTCATCTCTCAGTCTCTGGATCGGATCTTCATCTTCGGAATAGATAAGGTCAACCTTGTTCGCTGCAATGACCTGCGGACGCATGGAAATTTCTTTGTTATAGGCTTCCAGCTCAGCATTGATCTTGTAAATGTCTTCAACCGGATCGCGTCCTTCGATACCTGCCGCATCCACAACATGGATCATCATCTTGGTACGTTCAATATGACGCAAAAATTCATGTCCAAGTCCGACACCTTCTGATGCTCCTTCGATCAGTCCCGGAATATCTGCAATAACAAATCCCTTTGCACCTTCCAGATCTACAACTCCAAGGTTCGGGCTGAGTGTTGTGAAATGATAATTTGCAATCTTTGGCTGCGCATTGGTTACACGGGAAAGGAATGTGGATTTACCAACATTCGGGAAACCTACAAGCCCAACGTCTGCGATCACCTTAAGCTCCAGATTCACCCAGAGTTCCTGCGCAGGCTTTCCTGGCTGTGCATACTTCGGAACCTGCATGGTAGAGGTTGCAAAATGCATATTTCCAAGACCGCCTTTTCCACCTTTTAAGATGATCTGGCGCTGGTTTTCACCTGACATATCGGCAATGACTTTATTGGTCTCTGCTTCACGGATGACTGTTCCTTCCGGAACCTTCAGGATCAGATCCTTTGCATCCTTACCATGGCAGCGCTTTTTGCCGCCTTCCTCTCCGTCCTGTGCTTTATATTTTGTTTTGTGACGGAAATCTACCAGGGTGTTAAGACCTTTGTCTACTTCAAAGATTACATCACCGCCGCGACCGCCGTCGCCTCCGTCCGGACCGCCATTCGGAACATATAATTCCCTGCGAAAGCTGACGTGACCGTCGCCGCCCTTTCCGGATCGGATATATATTTTTGCTCTGTCTGCAAACATAATATGTCCTCCTTATTTATGACTAAAAACAAGGCTTCAAACCAAAAAAGTTTGAAGCCTCTGTTAAATCTGCTTATTCAGCTACTGGATAGATAGAAACCTGTTTCTTATCTCTTCCTTTTCTTTCAAAACGAACAACACCGTCAACCAGTGCAAATAATGTATCGTCACCACCGCGACCTACATTGATTCCTGGATGAATCTTTGTTCCGCGCTGTCTGTAAAGGATGTTACCAGCTTTTACAAACTGTCCGTCTGCTCTTTTTGCTCCAAGTCTCTTAGATTCAGAGTCACGACCGTTCTTTGTAGAACCAACTCCCTTTTTATGAGCGAAAAACTGAAGGTTTAATTTCATCATGGTTGTTACACCTCCTCGTATGTCAAATCCATATATTCTCTGTAGTTCTCATCTTCTGCAATCTCTTCCAGACCGAGAACCATCGCGTCAAGCAAAAGCTTTGCCTCGCGAGTCGGATTACCTTTAAGTCGATAGTCAATGAGTCCTTTGGATTCATCGGATACAAGGCTTGTACGGTCATCCGCAAATTTCTCAATGGCATTCAAAGTATTGATCGTAAGTACAGAAACAGCTGCGCAGACAATATCCTGTCCTTCTTCACTGAATCCTGCATGACCATGTGCTTTGAAACCTACACATTGATGTTTTTCATTTTTATAAATGGTTACTCGTATCATATAACCACCAGCTTCTTACGCGTTGATCTTTTCGATCTTAACTGCTGTATACTGCTGTCTGTGTCCGTTTTTCTTGTGGTAACCTGTTTTTCTCTTATACTTGTAAACGATAACTTTTTTAGCTTTTCCGTCACCAATTACAGATGCTTCAACTGTTGCACCTTCTACTACTGGTGTTCCAACTTTAAGCTCGTCACCACTTACTGCGAGAACCTGGTCAAAAGTATAAGACTGTCCGGCTTCCACACCAAGCTTTTCTACTTTAATGATATCGCCTTCGGCTACTTTGTACTGTTTACCACCTGTTGCTATAATTGCGTACATATGGCACCTCCTATTATCATTACTCGCCAACTACGGTGTCTGATCAAATCAGGACTTATAACCTCGTTGTGCGGCATACCTCTGTATTATACAGTGGCATACCGCACAAAGTCAACCCCTAATTTGCGATTTTTTTAATTTTTTCGTAACAATATCCGATGATGTCTTTTCTTGTGATGATTCCTATGAAATTCTCCTGGTCATCTATGACCGGAACAAAGTTCTGATCCATCGCTTTTTCCATCAGATCTTCCATATTAGAATCAGCGCTTACCGGCCTGTAATCTGCTCTTCTTGCAATCTTCGTGATTGCAATGTCTTCTGCTTCTTTCAGATTCAGGATGTTCAGCTTCTTAAGTCCCCAGAGCAGATCTCCTTCGGTGATCGTACCGACGTACTTGCCTTCCCGGTTGATCATCGGAATAGAGGAGTATTTATGGTACTCCATGATTTCCATTGCCTGTCTGAGCGTGTGGTAATCATATACAAATGCCACTTCTGCTTTTGGCTTCAGGAAAAATAATATGTTCATTTTCGTATCCTCTCTTGTATGAATGTTCTGTACAGGGAAGTTTTCCCCGACATCTGTACTATACCATATTTGAGGATCGAATTGAAGATTTACAGCTGAGTATTAACAAAAATATCATAAATTGCCTTGATCGCTGCCTCAAAATCGTGTTCTCTCACACCGATGATGATGTTCAGCTCACTGGATCCCTGGTCGATCATTTTTACGTTGACATGCGCATGAGCCAGTGCGGAGAAAATTCTTCCGGCAGTACCGCGTGTCTGGCGCATACCGCGTCCCACGACTGCAATCAGTGCAAGATCAGATTCCAGTTCAATATCATCCGGATTCACGGCACGGTGGATGCCTGCAAGAACCTTCTGCTCATGTTCCTCAAATTCATCCTGATGAACGAAAATGGTCATGGTATCAATTCCTGACGGCATATGTTCGAAAGAAATACCTTCGTCTTCAAATACACCAAGAACCTTACGTCCAAATCCGACTTCGGAGTTCATCATAGCTTTTTCAATCGTGATCGAAGCAAATCCACGCTTTCCTGCAATACCTGTGATCGTGTATTTTGGTTTTCTGCAGGTTCCTTCCACGATCAGGGTACCTTTATCCTCCGGTGCATTGGTATTGCGGATATTGATCGGAATCCCTTCTTTACGGACAGGAAAGATTGCGTCTTCATGCAGTACGCTGGCACCCATATAAGAAAGCTCACGCAGCTCTTTATAAGTAATTGCTTCGATTCCTTTTGGATTTTTGATGATACGTGGATCTGCAATGAGGAATCCGGATACGTCCGTCCAGTTCTCATACATATCAGCATGTACAGCCCTTGCAACGATCGATCCTGTTACATCAGATCCGCCGCGGGAAAATGTCTGGATCGTTCCATCCGGACGTGCTCCGTAAAATCCCGGTATAACAGCACGTTCTATTTTAGCAAGTCTGTCCCCGAGTATCTGGTTGGTTTCTTCAGAAAGGAAGTTTCCATTTTCATCGAACTTGATCACTTCTGCTGCATCGATAAATTCATATCCAAGATAAGCAGCGATCACACGACCGTTTAAATATTCTCCACGGGAAGCAGCATAATCTCTGCCGATCTTCTTTGCAAAATTGTCACGGATTGTAGCAAATTCTTCGTCAAGAGAAAGAGTGATCCCAAGCCCTTCAATGATTTCCTGATATCTTTTCTGAATATCAGCAAGTAATTCTGTAAATTTCTTTTCTTTTACAGCTGCGCCGTAACAACGATACAGCATGTCTGTTACCTTGGTGTCATCAGGAAAGCGCTTTCCTGGTGCAGACGGAACAACATATCTTCTTGTTTCGTCTGACAGAACAATCTTTCCTGCCTTTTTAATCTGTACTGCATCGGCAAGAGAGCTTCCGCCGAATTTCACTACCTTAATCATCTGTTGGTATTCCTCCATCTCTCAATCATGTATTCTTGGCTGCAAGGCAGCTCCTGTATTGTCGAAACATCGGGCAAATGCTCCAACACTTATGTAGTTACTACTTTATTACGCTGACGTGAAAAATGCAAGATTTTCTTTTGTGATCCGCCGAAAATCTTGCATTTTGTCTAATAGAATTGCATTTTTTATAAAATTCCTATGCATGAATTACATCTGCAAATGTAGCATCTGCTGCTTTCCTCAAATCCTCCGGTGTAAGTGTCAGCTGTGCACCGATTCTTCCGGCACTTACATAGACTTTTTCAAACTGCTGTGCGCTTGCATCGATCACAGTCGGAAAATGTTTTTTCATACCGATGGATGTGCAGCCTCCGCGTACATACCCGGTGAGTGGTGTCAGTTCTTTTAAATGAAGCATCTCAATGGACTTCTCTCCAACTGCTTTTGCCGCCTTCTTAAAGTCAATCTCTGCTTCGATCGGAAGGACAAATACATAATGCTCTCCGCTTTTTCCTGTTGTGACAATCGTCTTGTAAACCTGTTCGTGAGGCAGATTCAGCTTGTCTGCGGTTTCGATCCCATCTGTGAATTCATCGCATTCATAGGTCTGATATTCATAAGAAATTTTCATTCTGTCTAAAATACGCATTGCATTTGTTTTTACTTCTTTTTTACCCATGTAAACTTTCCTCCAGTGTTTTTCGGATTTTCTTCCGTGTAATTTCAACCAGCTGCAGTTTCGTCATTCCCATCACATTTCCCGGATTTGGATCCTTCCTTAATTCCCGCTGCAGATACTCAAGAAGTTCTTTCTTCTCTTCTGCTGATTTCATGTTGATAAAATCAATAATGATGATACCGGAAATATTGCGGAGCCGGATCTGGCGGGCTGCTTCTTTTGCTGCTTCCCGGTTGATCTCCGGAAAATGAGAATTCTTTTTCAGACATTTCCCGGAATTGACATCGATCACAGTCAGCGCCTCTGTCGGCTGGATCACCAGATAAGCCCCGGATTTCATCCACACGCGTTCCTGTCTTGCCTCGCGGAGCGCGCCCTCCAGATTATAGCATTTTGTAAGGAGATAAGACGTATCCGTATATGCACGCAGAAGTGGCAGTTCATCCGGCATATTTTCTTCCAGATAGGTCTGAACTTCTTTATATAAAGCTCCCTCTTCTACTGTTTTATCCGCAATAATTTCTGTCAGATCTTTTTTGTAAATATCCCGGAGCGCCTGCACACACGGATCCGGTGCACTTTGCAGACAGCTGAAGCAGGTACGCATTTTCCCATATTCGATGATCCGGTGATAGGTTTCTGCCAGTTTGTCGATCTCCGCACGGATCTGGTCTTCCTCTGCTTCCGCACAGTTCGTCCGGAAAATCAGTCCAAAATCACAATCTGTATATTCCTGTCCCAGCTTCTGCAGTTCTTCTTTTCGCGCACCGTGAATCTTTCCGGATACACCAATCGTCCGGTTGCCGGACGTCAGCACCACATACTGCCCGGTAAAATTTAAGTTCCCGGTCACGACAGGCTGCTTTGTCTTCACCGCTTCTTTTTCCACCTGAACCAGAAGCTCATCACCGATCACAAGCGGTTTCTTTCCAAGTTTATTTGTAAAAACAGGCGTGTATTTTCCTTCCGGAGCAAAATAGCACTGCTCACCATTTGAAATTTCAACGAATGCGCCGCCGATATTCGGAAGAATTTTCCGTACCCTTCCGACATAAATTTCACCCAGGCGGCAGCTCTTTTTTTCTCCGCCGCTGCCAAAGTGAAATTCAACCACTTTTTCATCTTCTAAAAGTGCAAGCACCCGGCGGTTCATACATTCTGTAAGGATTACTTTCCGTTCCATTTATTATACAATCTCCGTTCCAAGTGCATCCAGCGGAACCAGAACCGTTTTGCCATCCGCATCTTCAGATTCCGCAAAGGTTTCCAATCTGTGGTGGGTGAAGGCCACTTCCTCATCATCCATACCCAGATAACGGGCAAAGGCTTCTGTGACCAGTTCCGGCTTTAAGTTCTGGACACTTCCTGCTGCCACACGCATGTAGATTCCTCCGTTCCGACATTCCAGTTTATAGATCATCGGGCGGATGTCCACTTCTTTTTCGCTCTTCTTCGTCTTTTTCACCACACAGATTTCGTTCTGGGCATAGAAAGCTTCCAGTTTTTCCGCAAGATCTTCCGGCAGACTGCCATTTTTTACCGAAGATAAATAGTCGGCACCTGCTACGATTGACATTCCTTTGCTTTTCTTATCATCCGGGATCTGCACAAAGCTGACGATCTCCATACCATCCACCATCTGTTCATTCAGTCTTTTCACTGCTTCTCTGCTGGCAATCGGCTCAGTCAGTTCAATATCAAAATATTCCCCATCACTGGTCAGTCCCACGCCAAGCGGGTTGGCAAAAGACATGATCATATGCGGACTGTAGCCGCTGGTAAATGCAATCGGAATCTCAGCGCGGCGGATTGCTTTCTGAAAATACCGCATGATGTCCAGGTGTCCGATGAATTTCATGACTCCATTTTTGCGAAATTTAATTCTTGCCTTCAAAGCAGACACCTCCTCCGTAAGTTGCTGCCCCGCAGCCAGAACATTTTGCCCGGCAGTTCGGGGTTACATTTCCTTCCATTGCATTTTTCCATTCCCGTATAAGGAACGATTTTGTCACGCCACAGTCAATGAAATCCCACGGGAAGATCTCATCCAGCTCACGCTTTCTGAGATTGTAGAAATCCATATCCACACCCGTATTCTCAAAGGCCTGCAGCCATTTATCATAATCAAAATATTCATCCCACGCATCATAAATACAACCAAGACGGTAAGCCTCTTCCAGAACCTTTCCGACCTTCCGGTCACCACGGGCAAAGACTCCTTCCAGAACGGTTACTTCTGCGGTATGCCAGTTGTAGCGCAAGCTCTTGCGGTTCAGCTGGTTGCGGAATGCTTCCTGTACGATTCCGGCGCGGCGGATATATTCTTCCATCGGCTGCATGGTCGCCCACTGAAGCGGTGAAAATGGCTTCGGTACAAAGAAGGAACTACTTGCCGTGATCTGACATTTTCCATTTCTCTGATCCTTCGGGATCTCATAATACCGGCGTGCCACTTTATCTGCAAGAACAGCAATTCCTTCCATATCTTCCTGGGTTTCGGTCGGAAGTCCAAGCATGAAATAGAGCTTGACCTTCGTCCATCCACCTTCAAAAGCCTGTCCTGCACCATTTAAAATATCGTCTTCCGTCAGACCTTTGTTGATTACATTACGCATTCTCTGGGTTCCGGCTTCCGGGGCGAAGGTCAGACTGCTCTTACGCACATCCTGCACCTTGCTCATAACGTCCAGAGAAAACGCATCAATACGAAGAGACGGCAGGGAAATGTTGACTCCCTGGGTGTGGAACTCATCGATCAGGAAGGTGACGATCTCCTCCAGTTCATTGTAATCACTGGAACTTAACGAACTTAAAGTAATCTCTTCATGTCCTGTATTTTTCAGCATTGCACGTGCCGTCTCTTTGAGCATGTTGATATCACGCGGACGTGTCGGACGGTAAACCATTCCTGCCTGGCAGAAACGGCATCCACGGATACAGCCACGCTGGATTTCCAGAACGGCTCTGTCCTGGGTTACTTTAATAAATGGAACAACCGGCTTTAATGGATAAGTTGTCTGGCTCATATCTGCTGCAACTACTCGTTTAATCTTTTCTTTTGCATGCGGATTATTTGGCAGGAAAGATTCGATCGTGCCGTCTTCTTTGTAAGTGACATTATAAAAAGAAGGAACGTAAATTCCCTCGATCTCTGCTGCCATTTCCAGAAATTCTTTCCGGCTCTTTCCGGCTCTCTTCCACTTTTTGTATGCTTCCAGAAGCTCATCATAAACCACTTCGCCCTCTCCGATATAGAACATATCGAAAAATTCAGCCAGTGGCTCTGTATTGTAAACACATGGTCCCCCGCCAATGACAAATGGATCTTCTAAAGTTCTGTCCTCACTGTGAAGCGGAATACCGGATAAATCCAGCACCTGCAGTACATTGGTGTAACACATCTCAAACTGTAATGTGATGCCAAGAAAGTCAAAATCCTTCACCGGATCCTGAGATTCCAGGGCAAACAGCGGAATGTTCTTCTCACGCATGATCTTGTCCAGATCGATCCACGGAGAGTACACTCTCTCGCACCAGGTATCCTCCCGACGGTTGAACATATCGTACAGAATCTGGATTCCCAGATGGGACATACCAACCTCATAGACCTCCGGAAAACACATTGCAAACCGAATATCTACCGCTTTTTTGTCCTTCATGACCGAATTAACTTCATGACCAATGTAGCGGGCAGGTTTCTCTATATTCAGTAAAATATCATCATCTAATGCTAATTTCCTCATTTTTCCTCCATTTTAAATTCTTCTTCTCTTGATTTTATAACGATTCACACTGTAAATACAAGCAATATTTATAATCTCTTAGCTTTAAGACTATACCATTTATTTCAAAAATTTGCAAAATAAATGATGTGAAAATAGCCTGTTTTTACTATTATGTAACAGAAAGTATGGTTTTGGCACTACAAAAGACTGTATGAGACTATATGTAACACCTTGATCTTTTATAAGATTTTTACTGCCTGTTACGCAATGACACGACATATGTAATGAATAATTATGCATAAAAATGTATTTTATGCATAATTGCGAATCTAGTCAATAAACAACAAAACAATGTTCTGGAAAACACATTGCAAACCGTATATGTTTTACAGTATTTCCTTTCATTGTGGGAAAATCTGTAATAATTTAAAAAACTAAAAATTAAAATAATGCTTGTTTTATGGCATTTTGCAACAAAAACTATAGTTCTGTTACCATGTAAGACCATATGATACAACACACGATTATATAATTATATTGACGGACACTATCTTATTCTTAGAAAGGCATCACTTATTTTTGACATATCAAGTTCTTCGCTTTTATCGCTCATATGGATTTTGTCATATAGTGAATCGGCATATTTTGTCATAATACTGCTTGTATCAATTATGTCTCTTTGATCGTCAATATAAACGTCTTCAGTCATATCTACAGTTGAATGTCCTAATAATTTAGAGATTACTTTTAAATTATTAATATTCTTTTTCAATAATGTAGCATATGTGTGCCGTAAGTCATGCCAGCAATAATCATCAGGATTTATATCACATAATTCAAGGACATGTTTGAATGCGTGACTGATTTTGGAATCTCTTGATAATGGTCTTCCGTTTGAATTCACAACAACAAAATCGGGTGTATAATGAAAATTTACATCATTTTGATTCAAGTAATCATACTTATTTTTTGCCAAAATAATTTCATCTAAAACGAACTGAGGTATTTCAACGTTCCTTACAGAAGAATACGTTTTCGTTTGGATCAATTGACTTGTAGCCATTTGAGATTCCCAGCCATCTCCGTAAATAGTTCGTCCTTTTTGCCAGATAATATGTAATTGACGATTGGGGAAATCTACGTTTTCAAATTGAAGACCAAGTGCTTCGCTTATCCGGACGCCAGTTGTAGCGCAAATCAACATTAACAGATAGTAATTAGGCTCTTCTTTTTTGCAGGTTAGTAAAATATTTTGTAATTGCTGTAATGAAAAAGTTTTGCGTTTGGTCTCCGTTCTTTTTTTCTGTCGCATCTTTGAACGGATTGTTTGAACAGCGTAAGGCGCCGGGTTTTGCGCTATTATGTTAAGCTCCTTTGCTGTTTTAAAAGAAGAACTAATAACGGCATAAGCGTTGCAACGCAAAGGGTTCGAGGCAATAGAATCCATAAATTTGATCAAATCAGAGGATTCAATGTTCGTTATGTATGTGCGTGGTGATATCGATTTTAGCAAGTGGTTATATATCACGTTCCGATAATTTACGAATGTGGAATATGCTATTTTTTTATCTAGCATATAATAATACAACCAATAATCATAAAATTCTTGCAATGTGAACCGATATGGGATATATGTTCCAGTTGACAGCTGATAGAGTATCTCTTCTTTTGCTCTATTTGCTTCCTTTTTCGTTTTAAATCCGCCTACTTGTTTTTGCTTTTTTAATCCATTGGAAAAAGTAAGTTCAAAGCGAACACCGTACTTTCCTCTAACACTTGTTATGCTTGGTCTAAATTCCCAGTTTTCAATAGTGGTATTCAAAATCAAAGGATTGATTTCCGGTTTTACGATCTGCTTATATTTCATAAAGTCTTCACCTCGCTGTTATTGTTATATGCGTTGAATGGATCAAATGATTTGTTTACTGTTGAAGAAACTTTATCCAAATCCTCTAATTGACCGCAATAAATATCCATTGTTGTCTGAATAGATTTATGCCCCATCATTTTTGAAACTAATTCTATGTCGCATCCATTTTCAATTAATATAGTTGCACACAAGTGTCGCAATCCATGAGGTGAGATAAAAGGGACACCGGCATTTACGCAGATTCTTTTTACGGCATTTCCTATGGTGGTGCTGCCTTTTATATTCCCATTTTTTCCTATACACACATAGTTCTTCCATTGTTTGCCGCTATCAGGATTTTTACGGAAAAACGCAGCATTTTGTTTTTTTCGATTTTTTAACTCATCTATAAGAAGCGGAATGACTTTTATTGTTCGGTAACTGCTTTTAGATTTAGGGGGGATTACTTTTCCATCTCTATCAGCGGTAGAAATCTGCTGGCATATAGTAATTGTTCCCTTTTTTAAATTAATATTACTATAGTTAAGTCCTAATATTTCACCTGTTCTCAATCCGGCAAATAATGCAAGTAACACTTCTAAATAGCACGGGTCATTACGAGCGGTCTTTAAGAAAGAAATTAACTGTTCCGTAGAATAGCTAACATATTTTCGCTGATCATAATTATACTGAATCAATTGTGTATAATCAAAATTATTGATTAGACTTTCTTTCTCTGCTACTACAATATATTTATGGTTAATATCCCTTACAGCCAGTAAGGAATTATCCAT